>JAMNXV010000016.1 GCA_023623185.1 Bacillota bacterium | reverse complement strand
AGCGGAAGGCCGCCGAGATCAAGGCTTCGGGTCAGGTGCCGGCCGGGTACGCCCGGCACGGGCAGAGATAAGGTTCACCCGCTTCAGCCCGAGGACGCGCAGATGGGAAGGCACCGGGTCAGCCCGATCGATCAGATCCGTGGTGACAACGAACTCGGTGCCGGTCTGGTTCGGCGTCAGGGCCGGGTGCACGAGGCCGCTCGGACGGGGCGGGGCGATAAGGCCCCGGTTGGCCTGGATCACCTCAGCGGCGGTGAAGTCCGCGTCGTCCGCCATCATCGCCGCCACCGCAGCCTCATCTCCTGCGGTCACCGCGACCCAGAAGTCATGGGCCGCCTGACGGGCCTGTGCCGTAGGGGAGAGGCTGTTCGACCAGTACCAGGCCCCGGCGGCGACGGCCAGGAGGAGCAGGAGCCACAGGGCGAAGCGAGCCCGGGCGTCCTTGCGCGCGTGGTAGGTGATGGGAACTGCCACCTTGCCGACCTCGGCGCTGTACGCACCAGGGGTGGGATAATTCTGACATAGACAGCGATACCACAGGAAGGCCCGGCAAGCAACGCCACTTCTGCCCGCGGGAAGCTGATGCAGAGTGCCGTGCATTCCAGACCAGCCCTACGGCAGCGATGATCACCTGCCACGCAGAAGGTTCCTGCCTCTGTCAGAGGGCCGCATCCTCGTCGGTCACGAAGCCTTCCCGCACGTAGGTGACGAGCTTCCGCGCCTCCCGGGGAACCCGCCAGGCGGCATCGGGGTGCTCCCACCAGCGCTCCGGCTGGAAATCCGGGAGATCAGCCGGGCAGGCGATGGGCTCGATCCACCGCGGCATGTACGTCCGCAGGGCCAGCATCGCGCGGCGCATGTGCCAGGGCATCGTGACCGCAAGTGCTCGGCGGATGCGGTGGAGCCCCACACTGCGGTGCAGCACCACCAGCGAGCAGAGCACGTTTTCCACCGTGTGGTTGGACTCCGTCTCGATCAGGATCGCCTCCGGCGGGACGCCCAGGCGCAGCGCCTCCTCACGCAGTGTGATCGCCTCCGGCGGGTTCCGCTGGCCGAACTTGGTGCCGCCGGAGAGGAGGAGGAGCGGGGCCTTCCCCTGGTGGAACAGCGCTGCCGCATGCCCCACCCGCTCCAGTGCGGCGCCGCCGAACACGAAGATGAGGTCCGCCGGTTCCGCCTGGCCGGGTGCATCGCCCATGACCAGGCGGCCAAGCTGGCGCCTGGTGAGCGACTCCGGGTTGATCGCCGAGATGCGCACGGTCCGTTCCCCCCCCCACTGCTCTCTGATCGGTATAACGACGAACGCAGGGACGGGTTACGCACCGGACGTCGGCCTGTGTGCGCGGTCGGGCCAGGAGCCTGTGCCCGGCCTGCCCGGCGCATGACGGGTGCGGCGGGAGCCGTCCTGCCGAGCAGGTTGACAAGCGCACCATCAACTGGTAGTCTAAGCCCTAGCAAAAGGCGTTGATGGGGCCCGCCCCGCACGACCTGTCCCAGAGAGCCAGCCGGACCGGTGCAAGGCTGGTACAGCGTCGGCGAGGGCTACCCACCCTGGAGCTGCCGGCGACCGCCCCGCGTGGGTCTAAGCCGTGCCGGGTTTCCCGCCGTTACCGGGGCACGAGCGGATCGGGCGCGGCCCGGTCAATGAGGGTGGTACCACGGGAGCGATGCCCCCGTCCCTGCAGAGGGGACGGGGGCTTTCTGCGACGGGACGGTGGGCCGCCATCCTCCCGATGTCGAGCGAAGGAGAGAGAGTAGGGCATGAAGGAAGAGAAGGGTTTCGTGAAGGAGATCACACCCCAGTCGGAGGACTTCTCCCGCTGGTACATCGACGTGATCCGGAAGGCCGACCTGATGGACTACACGCCGGTGCGCGGCTGCATCGTCTTCAAGCCCGACGGCTACGAGCTCTGGGAGCGCATCCAGGCCGGGCTCGACCGGCGGTTCAAGGAGACCGGCCACCGCAACGCCTACTTTCCGATGCTGATCCCCGAGTCCTTCTTCCAGAAGGAGAAGGAGCACGTGGAGGGGTTCAACCCCGAGCTCCCGTGGGTGACCGAGGCCGGCGGGGAGAAGCTGGAGGAGAAGCTGGCCCTCAGGCCGACGTCGGAAACGATCATCGGCCACATGTACGCCCAGTGGATCCAGTCGTACCGCGACCTGCCGGTGCTGATCAACCAGTGGGCCAACGTCTTCCGCTGGGAGAAGCGGACGCTGCCGTTCCTGCGCACCTCCGAGTTCCTCTGGCAGGAGGGGCACACCGCCCACGCCACCGAGGAGGAGGCGCGTGAGGAGACCATGCGGATGCTGGAGGTCTACCGCGAGTTCGTGGAGACCGAGATGGCCATTCCGCTCTACGTCGGCCAGAAGACCCCGTCGGAGAAGTTCGCCGGCGCCGTGGAGACCTACTCCATCGAGGCGATGATGAAGGACGGCAAGGCCCTGCAGGCCGGCACCTCCCACTACCTGGGCCAGAACTTCGCCAAGGGGTTCGAGATCAAGTTCCTCGACCGGGACAACCAGCTGAAGTACGTCCACACCACCTCGTGGGGCGTCTCCACCCGGCTGATCGGCGCGCTGATCATGGTCCACGGCGACGACCGGGGCCTGGCCCTGCCGCCGCGCCTGGCGCCGGTGCAGGTGATCATGATCCCCGTCGGCCCGCCCAAATTCCGGGACAAGGTGATGGCCCGCTTCGACCCCCTCTTCGACGGCCTGAAGGCCGCCGGCGTGCGGGTGAAGTCCGACCTGCGGGAGGAGACCCCGGGCTGGAAGTTCAACGAGTGGGAGATGCGCGGCGTTCCGATCCGGGTGGAGATCGGCCCGCGGGATGTGGACAACAACCAGTGCATCCTGGTGCGGCGCGACACCGGCGAGAAGATTCCGGTGCCGCTGGACGAGGCGGTGCAGCGGATCCGGGCCCTGCTGGAGGAGATCCAGCGCAACATGTTCGAGAAGGCAAAGGCCTTCCGCGACGCCCACTCGCACCTGCATATCAACACGCTGGAGGAGCTGAAGGGCCACATCGTCCGTTGCGAGGAGTCCGGCGAGCTGGCCGGCTTCGTGCTGGCCGGCTGGTGCGGCTCCGACGAGTGCGAGGCCAAGGTGAAGGAGGAGACCAAGTTCACCTCCCGGGTCATCCCCTTCGACCCGCCCCAGCAGAAGCAGACCTGCATCCACTGCGGCGGCGAGGCGAAGCACACCCTCTGGTTCGCCCGGGCGTACTAGCACAAACGAACCTGGCTGCGATGACACCGCGGCCAGGTTTTTTCTTTGGAGCTTACGAGTCGGCTGCACCTCATGTGCGGCGTGCAAGCCAGAGGCCCAGCCCGAGGGCGAACACGACCGTGGTCAGCAGGCTGTTCTCAGGGCCGTACCCGGCCCCGGTGAGCCAGGCGGCCCCGACCGGCTGCAGGATGAACCAGCGCCCTCCCACGCGGCCGTACATCGGAAACCCCAGCAGGGTCCACTGCACCAGGTTCCAGCCGTAGTGGAAGCCGACGGAACCGCCGAAGCCGAAGCGGAGGTAGAAGAGGCAGGCGGTGAGCGAGTAGAGCACCGCATTGAAGAACGTCAGCACGGTCTGGCCCCCGTTGGGCACGTGGAGCAGGTAGTCCACGGCGATGGAGAGCAGAACGCCCACTGTGACCGTGGTCCTGCCAGATACCCAGCCCACCAGGAAGGCGCGGAAGAACAGCTCCTCCAGCGCCACGACCGCCAGCATGAACAGGGGGTTGGTGAACAGCAGGTAGTTGGAATCGACACCGTCCGGCACCGGTGACACGACGACCGCGCGGAGGGCCAGGAGCCCCGCCGCGACGGCCAGAACGGCCCCGCGATGATGAACCCGCTTGCCTGCTGCATGTGCGACCTCCGGCGCCCGCTGCCGCCGCCCCGGGCGCGTGCAAGGCTGTACAACTTGCAAGGATGGTTATACGCAAGATTCTGATATTCCTTTTCGCTGGTAGATTAAACGCTGAGGGGCCGGCGCAGTGGCCGAAGGGCCCGGCGCACGGCGAATTCCCTCAGCCAGGCGTGGGTGGCCGGGTCCGCGAAGAAAGCTTCGGCGGCGGCCCGCCCGCGCTGGTACAGCTCCTCCTTGCCCCCGGCATCGATGTCGAACTGCGTGGTGCGGTACGGGGCGGTCTCGATGGGGATCACGCGGGCGTAATCCTGGTTTTCACGGTCGCTCAGGTCCCGGGCGCTGAGGATGGTGTTCACCATGGCCTGCACCAGCTCCAGGGGCGTGTCGGTCGCCTGCGGCCCGTCGTCTCCCCCGCGCAGGTCGAAGCCAAAGGTGGGCATGCAGGCCGGGCCGCCCACCGGCTGGAACAGGTGCACCGGGAAGTTGGAGAGCAGTCCGCCGTCCACCAGGGTCGCCCGGACCCCGTTGGGGAGTTCCAGCCGGTACGGCTGAAAGAAGAAGGGGATGGCTGTGGACGCGCGGACGGCGTCGGCCACGGGAAAGCCGTAGGGGTCTTCCAGCGAGTAGGGCGGCCGGCCCAGGTCGTGGGGGAAGACGAGCATGCGTCGGTGGGTCAGGTCTGTGGCCACGATCTGGCAGGCGACGGGCAGATCGCGGAACGTCACCCGCGGCCGGCGGAGCCGTTCGGAGAGCAGCCGATCGACCTCGGCCAGCAGCTTCTCTCCCTTGAAGATGCCCTCGTGCAGCAGCAGGCTGGCCACCTTGAATCCCGACGAATCGCCGAAGCTGCGGAGGTCCAGCTCGTGGATGATCTCCCTCAGCGCGCGGGCCGGGTACCCGGCGGCCACCAGGGCGGCTACCATTGCGCCGGCGGATGTGCCGGCCACGGCCCGCCAGCGCCAGCCCAGCTCCTCCGCGACCGCCAGCCCGCCCACCAGGGCGATGCCCTTCACCCCGCCGCCCTTGAACACGGCCTGTGCCAGACGCACCATGCGCACACCCCCGGGGCCCCCTTGCGGGGGCTTTGCCGCATTTTACGCCCTGGCGCCCGCGGAAGTACCGACTCCTTTCCCCTGCGGGAGGAGATACTGTGACCGAGCGGCGCACAGTACGACGCGAAGGAGGCACGCTTGTGAAGCACTGGTTGCGATGGGCAGGCGCATGGGTGGCGGCCGCGGTTCTGCTGGCCGGCCCGACGGGCCGGGTACAGGCCGCGGAGGCGGGAGCGCCCGCGCTGCAGGAGCGGAACGACACCGCAGAGGTGAGGCGGCCCGCGCTGCAGCAGCGGAACGACACCGCAGAGGTTGGGCCGCCCACGCTGCAGGAGCGGATGGAGACCGCCCGGGAAGCGGCGCCGGAGATCCTGGCGGCGGCGGCGGCCGGCGACCTGGAGCGCTTCCGCACGGCCTACGACCGGTTCGCCGAGGCTCTCGACCCGGTGCTGCCTGCCGTCAGCATGCAGGATCCCGGCCTGGCCGCGCGCATGGCCAATGCCAGCAGCACCATCCGGGGCCTGCTCCTCAGCGGCATCCTCTCCGAGGAGGACGTCGCGCGGGAGGTGGCGGTCATCCGCGACGCCCTGGAGGAGGCCCTGCGCAGCATGCCCCGGGCGGACGAACCGGCACGGCGGTTCACCGTCGTGGCCCGGGAGTACCGGTTCCAGCCGGCGGAGCTGCGGGCGAGGGCGGGCAGCGAGATCGTGGTCCGGCTGGAGAACCGGGGGCGCGTTCCCCACGAGTTCCGCATCCCGGAGCTGAACGTGCTCATCGGCCCCGTGGAGCCCGGCCGGAGCGCCGAGGCCGCCTTCACGGTGGAGAAGCCCGGCACCTACAGCTACGAGTGCCACGTGGACGGACATTACCAGAGGGGCATGCGGGGGCGACTGGTGGTCGAGTGATCCCGCAATTCCGCACGCACCGCCGGCGCACGGTTGGCGGTGCGTTATCGTACTGCGAATGAGAATCGCTCTTGACAAACCAGCCTTGCGTGCCGCACAATACCAGCATAAGGGCAAGAGTTTCCCTGGGGAAAAACTCTTTCCCGCAGGAAAACGGAGCGGGTGTCCGCTCCGTGCTTTCGGTCACAAAGTTGGTCTAGGCTAAGATTTTTGGCCTGGAGACAAACCGGGCCGGCTGGAGGGTGAAGATGTATGTTACGACGACTGCGCCTGGGGCTTGCGCTGCTGGCACTCGGGATCGCCGTGGTGACCGCCGGATGCGCAACCGGCCAGGCGGGCACGGCGGCGGGGGACCGCATTCCGGTGGTGGCGACGACGGGCATGGTGGCCGATCTGGCGCGGAACATCGGGGGCGACCGGGTGGCGGTGACGGCCCTGATGGGCCCGGGCGTCGATCCGCATCTCTTCAAGGCGTCGGAGGGCGACATCGCCCGCCTGCAGCAGGCCCGCATCATCTTCTACAACGGACTGCACCTGGAAGGGCGCATGGGCGATATCCTGGTGAAGATGGCCCGGGAGAAGCCCACCGTGGCCGTGGCGGAACGCATTCCCGAGGAACGCCTCCTGATCACCGAGGACGGGGTGGAGGACCCGCACATCTGGTTCGATGTGTCGCTCTGGATGGAAGCCGCCGCGGTCGTGCGCGACAGCCTGGTGCAGCTGGATCCCGAAGGGGCGAGCACGTACCGGCAGAACGCCGAGGCCTACCTGGCGGAGCTGAAGGGGCTGGACGAGTGGGCCCGCGCCGAGCTGGCCACGATTCCCGTGGGGCGGCGGGTGCTGGTGACCGCACACGACGCCTTCGGCTACTTCGGGCGGGCGTACGATATTGAGGTGGCCGGGCTGCAGGGCATCTCCACGGCGACCGAGTACGGGCTCGCCGACCTGCAGCAGATGATCGACCTGCTGGTGGAGCGGGAGATCAAGGCGGTCTTCATCGAGTCCAGTGTGCCGCGCAGCTCCATCGAGGCGCTGGTGGAGGGCGCCGCCGCCCGGGGCCACCAGGTGAGCATCGGCGGGGAGCTGTTCTCCGACGCCATGGGGCCGGAGGGCACGCCGGAGGGGACGTACGTGGGCATGATCCGGCACAACGTGCGGGCGATCGTCGAGGCCTTGCGGTGATGGCAGGACGGACAGGTGGGAGGAGGGAGAGCATGGCGAGGGAGCACAGCGCGCGGGACGACGACCTGCCGGTGGTGGTGCGCAGCCTGACGGTGGCCTATCAGCAGCGCCCGGTGTTGAAGGACGTCAACCTTTCGCTGCCCCCCGGGCGGCTGATCGGCGTGATCGGGCCCAACGGCGCCGGCAAGTCGACGATGATCAAGGCGATTCTGGGCATGGTTCCCCGGCTCTCCGGCGAGGTGCGCATCTTCGGCAGGCCGGTGGCGCAGGCCCGGCGGGAGGTCGGCTACGTGCCCCAGCGGGCCTCGGTGGACTGGGACTTTCCCACCGACGTGCTGGACGTGGTGATGATGGGCCGGTATGGCCACCTGGGGCTGCTGCGCCGGCCGGGCGCCCGGGAGCGCAGCCTGGCGATGGAGGCCCTGGAGAAGGTGGGCATGGCGGATTTTGCCCGCCGGCAGATCAGCCAGCTTTCCGGCGGGCAGCAGCAGCGGGTCTTCCTGGCCCGGGCCCTGGCGCAGGACGCCCGCATCTACTTCATGGATGAGCCGTTTGCCGGCGTGGACGCGGCCACGGAGCGGGCCATCATCGGCCTGCTGACCGATCTGAAGGCCCGGGGGCGCACGGTGGTGGTGGTGCATCATGACCTGCAGACCGTGCGCGAGTACTTCGACTGGCTGGTGCTCCTGAACGTGCGGGTGCTGGCCGCCGGCCCGGTTGAAAGGGTCTTCACCCCGGAGAACCTCACGCACACCTACGGCGGACGGCTGGGCAGCCTGGCGCTGCTGGCCGGGGCGCAGCCCCCCGCACGCCGGTCGCTGGGAGGGGACTGACCGGTGTTCGCCAATGCGCTGTGGGTGATGAGCGGCACCGCGCTGCTCGGGCTGGCCAGCGGGGTGCTGGGTGTCTTCGCCCTGCTCAGGCGCCGGGCCCTGATGGGTGACGTGCTGGCGCACGCAGCCCTGCCGGGGATCGTCCTGGCCTACATGGTGACCTCCGCCAAGGCGGCGGGGCCGCTGCTGGTGGGCGCCGCGGCCACGGGGGTGCTGGGCGTGCTGGCGATGCTCGCCATCACGCGCCACTCCCGGCTGAAGGAGGACTCTGCCATGAGCCTGGTCCTCACGGTCTTCTTCGGGCTTGGCATCATGCTGCTCGGCGTGGTGCAGCGCATGCCCGGCGGAAACCAGAGCGGCCTCGACAAGTACCTCTTCGGGCAGGCCGCGGCCATCGTGCCCAGCGACGTGCGGCTGATCACGCTGATCGCGGCGCTTCTCTGCCTGATGGCCCTGCTCTTCTACAAGGAGTTCAAGCTGCTGGCCTTCGACCCGGGTTTCGGCGCGGGTCTGGGCTTCCCGATGACGGCGCTGGATCTCTTGCTCAACCTGGGGATCGTCGTGGCCGTTGTGATCGGACTGGAGGCGGTGGGGGTGGTGCTCATGGCCGCGCTGCTGACGACGCCCGCCGTGACGGCGCGGTACTGGACCAACCGGCTCTCTGTGATGCTGCCGCTGGCGGGGCTGTTCGGAGCCCTCTCCGGCGTAGCCGGCACGCTGGCCTCGCAGGTGGGTCCCCGCATGCCCACCGGCCCCCTCATCGTGCTGGCGGCGAGCCTGTTCTTCTTCGTCTCCCTCCTGGCCGCCCCGCAGCGGGGGCTGCTGGCCCGTCTGGTGCGCTTTCTGCGGACCCGGGCGCGGACCCGGCGCAGCCGCCTCCTGGAGGCGCTCTACGACCTGGCCGAGGAGGCGGCGTGCCCGCAGACGCTGGCGGCGGCCTCGCCGGAGGCGCTGTCTCGCCGCACCGGGGTGCCGGTGGGAGCCGTGCGGCGCCACCTGGCCCGGCTTTCCCGGGAGGGGCTGGTGGACCGGGTGCCGGCGCCCGCCGGCCTGGCGGGTGCGGACGCCTGGAAGCTCACGGCGGCGGGGGTCGCGGAGGCCTATCCGCTGGTGCGGGAAGAGCGGCTCCACCTGGTCTGCCGCATGCATGAGGCCGATCTGGACGGCGTGCAGTGGGATGCGGGAGGGCGGCTGGTCGCTGCGCCGGAGACCCTCAGGCAGCTGGAGGCCCTGCTCGTTCAGCACGGTATGCAGCCGCGGCTTCACCCGGGTGATGGGGCATGACGGCCTCGCTGGTAATCGTCGCCGTCGGGGCGCTGGTGGCCGGATCGGCCGGCCTGGTGGGGTCGTTCCTGGTTCTGCGGCGCATGACGATGCTGGGCGACGCCATCAGCCACGCGGTGCTGCCGGGCATCGCCCTGGGATTCCTGTTCACGGGCAGCCGCGCAGCCCCGATCATGGTGCTGGGGGCCGCACTCTTCGGCCTGCTCACCACCTGGCTGGTGCAGGCGCTGCAGCGGGCCGGGGTGCAGGAGGACGCCGGTATGGGCGTGACCTTCACGGCCCTGTTCGCCCTGGGCGTGGTGCTCATCTCGGCCTTCGCGGGCCGGGTGCACCTGGACCTGGAGCACGTGCTGTACGGCGAGATCGCCTTCGCCCCCTGGGACCTGTGGCTGGTGGGGGATGTGAGCCTGGGGCCCCGGGCCCTGTGGACGATGGGCGCCATATTCGTGCTCGATCTGGTGGCAGTTCTCCTATTCTTCAAGGAACTGAAGATCTGCGCGTTCGACCCCGAGACGGCCTCTGCCCAGGGCATCAACGTCACGGCGTTCCACTACCTGCTGATGACCCTGGTCTCCATCACCACCGTGGGCGCCTTCGACGCGGTGGGCGCGATTCTGGTGGTGGCCATGCTGGTGCTGCCCGGCGCGACGGCGTACCTGCTCACCGACCGGCTCTCCGTGATGCTGGCCCTGGCGGTGGGGATCGGCGTGCTGGCCAGCGTGCTGGGCTACCTGCTGGCCCGCGCCACCGACACCCCCGTGGCCGGGGCGATGGCGGTGGCCGGGGGAGCAGTGTTCGCAGTGACCTTCGTGATCCGCCTGCTCAGGCAGCGCCGGCGCAGGGCCTGACGGGTTCGGCTGATTTGGGGCGGTCCTACCATCAGAGGGGGGCTGCCCCTGTTCCGCCTGGGTAGGCCTGACGCCGATGGGGCAGTCTAGCAACCGGCAGCGTTTGGAGGAGGAAAAAGGTCACCGTGTACGGAATACCTTACCCCAGAAAAAGCGGTTCACGTGGCCGCGCAGACTTTGAACTTGGGCTGCTCCAATCGGAGGTCAATGGCGTTATGAGAGTCGCTGCGGTGATCCCCGCGTATAATGAGGAGTCAACGATCGGTTCGGTGGTCACTGCGTGCAGGCTGGTGCCGGAGATTAGCGAGATCATCGTGGTGAGCGACGGCTCGACAGACGAGACAGCCACCCGGGCCCGTGAAGCGGGAGCTACCGTCATCGAACATATGGAGAACCGGGGCAAGGCTGCGGCGATGAAGTCGGGCTTCGACGCGACGACCGCCCCGGTCCTGCTTTTTCTGGATGCCGATCTGATCGGCCTCAGCCCTGATCACCTGCGGCACCTGCTGCACCCGGTCCTCAGCGGCGAGGCCGACATGAGCGTCGGGGTCTTCGGCGACGGCCGGGTCGCGACCGACCTGGCCCAGCTGGTGGCGCCGTACCTCTCGGGCCAGCGGGCGGTCCGGCGTGAGGTCGTGGCGGATCTGTTTCAGGAAGAGCGCGGTGCAGATCAGGCCCGGTTCGGCATCGAGGTGGCGCTGACCAAGTACGTCAAACAGCACGGCTGCCGCGTGGTGGAGGTCGTCCTGGAAGAGATGAGCCACCGGATGAAGGAGGAGAAGCTGGGCTTAGTCAAAGGCACGGCTGCGCGCCTGAAGATGTATTATGAAATATTGAAATACGTACAGAAGGGATAGTGACTTTGCTAGACTTGGAGTTTATTCAGGCGAACCTGTACACGTTCGCACAGCAGCTCGTAGATAACCTGATTCCCCTGCTCGTCGCCGCCATCGCCGGCGGCGTGGTCGGTCTTGAGCGTGAGTCCCACAACCGGCCCGCCGGCCTTCGCACCCACGTGCTGGTGTGCGTGGGTTCGGCCCTCATCATGAAGGTCTCGCTCAGCATGTACGACATCGTGGTGGCAACCGGGTTCGGCAACGGCGACCCCGGGCGCATCGCCGCGCAGGTCGTGAGCGGCATCGGCTTCCTGGGCGCCGGTACGATCATGCGGGAGGGGGCGACCATCCGCGGCCTTACCACGGCCGCCTCGCTCTGGGTCGTCTCGGCCATGGGCCTGGCGGTGGGCGCGGGGCTGTACATGCAGACCTTTGTGGCCGTGGTCCTGGTGATGCTGACCCTGAAGACGCTGACAGAGGTGGAGAATCGCTTCTTCGACCACGGGGCCTACCGGTCGCTGATCGTGCAGGTGACCGACACGCCCGGCCAGCTGGGCGTCGTGGCCTCCACCTGCGGCCGCTGGGGCTGTACCGTCAAGAACGTCGCCATGCGCTCGGGGGCCTTCCCGGGCACCATTGAGATTCGGTTCACGGTCAAGCCGCAGGGGCGCAATGTCGACATGACCGGGTTGATCGCCGACTTGATGAGCCGGGAAGGGGTCATCTCGGTCACTGAAGAAGACATATAGCCAACGGCCCGCGGGCGCACTGGGTCAACCAGGGCGCTCGTCGGCTTCTTGTGGCCGCCGCGCCCGGTTCCCGGGCGCACAGGCGCAAATATCTGAGCTATGAGGTGAGCCGCCTAGATGTCACCGCAGTCCGACTGGCTCTCGCTCATCGACGTCGCCGAACTACCGCCGCAGGTTCAGGCGTTCCTGGAAGGGGCGCGCCCGGTTCGCGTGGAGGTGAACCGCCGGAGCCGCAGCGTCATCCTGCACCTGGCGAGCCCGGTGCGGCTGCCCCTGGACCACCGGCCGGCGCTGGCGGACGCCGTGGCCGAGCAGTGCCTCGGGGGCCTCGCCGCTTCGGTGACGGTGGTTCCGGTGCGCGACCCGGACCCTGAGGCCGATCCGGCCCAGCGGGTGGCTGAGGCGTGGCCGGAGATCCTGAAGCAGCTGAAGCAGGTCCTGCCGCTGGTCAACGGGCTTCTGGAGAAGGCCCGGTGGCAGGTGGAAGCCCCCCGCCTGATCGTGGAGCTGCCCACGGCCGCGCAGGCCGAGGTGGTGGAGCAGCGCGGGGTGGTTCCCGTTATGGAGCGGCTGGTCCGGAGGGAGACGGGCTGCGCGCTGCAGGTCCGGGTGACGGCGCGCCCGGCCCCGCGGCCGGCGCGCGCGGATGCAGCCGGCGAGGCAGCTGAGGCCTTCTTCACCGACGGGGACGAGGAGGTCCCGCTGCCGCCCGAGCCCATCACCGAGGAGCTCGGCTACGCCGACGAGTACTTCGAGCAGTGGATGCAGCGCCAGTCGGCGTTCGGCAAGAAGGAGGCCGCGGCGGCGCCCCCGCCGGCCGAGGGGCCGCTGAAGGGGCGCGCCATCCCGGCGGACGCGCCGGTGCGGCCGATTCAGACCATCACGGAAGAGGAGAACCGGGTCATCATCGAGGGCGAGATCGTCGGGCTGGAGAGCCGCGACCTGCGGAGCGGCCGGCAGCTCATCTCCTTCGGGGTGTGCGACCTGCTGCGCGCCGCGGACCCCGGTGGTCTCGGCGACACGCTTCCGGTGAAGCTCTTCCGGGACCCCCAGAAGGAGCCGGACTACCTGGCCGTGCTCAAGAACGGGACCTGGGTGAAGGTCAGGGGCAACGTGCAGGTGGACAGGTTCTCCGGCGAGCTAACGATGCTGGCCGACGACCTGATGGTGGGCAGGCGCCCGGCCCGCGAGGACACCTACGAAGGGCCCCTGAAGCGGGTGGAGCTGCACGCGCACACCACCATGTCGGCCATGGACGGCATGATCGACCCGGCCGAGTTGGTGAAGACGGCGGTGAAGTGGGGCCACAAGGCCGTGGCCATCACCGACCACGGCGTGGTGCAGGCATTCCCCGCCGCCAGCAACGTGAAGGTGCCCGAGGACTTCCGGGTGATTTACGGCTGTGAGCTCTTCCTGGTCGACGACGGTGCGGCGGTCATCCAGCGGCCCCCGGAGGGCGTGCCGCTCGGCGACGCCGAGTTCGTGGTGCTGGACATCGAGACGACGGGCTTCTCGCCCATCGGCGACGACATCATCGAACTGGGCGCCGTGCGCTTTCGCGGCGGCGAGGTGCTCGACACGTTCCAGAGCTTCGTGCGCCCCACCAAGCCGGTCCCGCCGGAGGTGCAGAAGCTCACGAACATCACGCCGGATATGCTGGAGGGCGCCCCGGAGCCGGAAGAGGCGCTGCGCGCGTTCTTCGACTTCGTGGGCGACGCGATCGTCGTGGCGCACAACGCGCAGTTCGACTACTCGTTCCTGCGCTACCACCGGCAGAAGTACCTGGGCGAGGAGTTCGCCAACCCGGTGCTCGACACGCTGACGCTCGCCCGCGCGGTGCTGCCCCACATGCGGAGCCACAGCCTGGCGGCGCTCACCAAGGAGCTGCAGGTGCCCCTGGTGGACCACCACCGGGCCGACGCGGACGCGAAGACCGCCGCGATGGTGCTGGCGAAGCTGCTGGAGCGGGTGAACGGCATCGCCACCGTCGCAGACCTGAACAGCCTGAGCCAGGACATCAACGCCGAGCAGCTCCGGCCCCACCACGCCACCTGCCTGGTGAAGACGCAGGCGGGCATGAAGAACCTCTACAAGCTGATCAGCCTCTCGCACATCGAGTACTTCAACCGCACGCCGCGGGTGCCGCGCTCGGTGCTGGAGAAGCACCGGGAGGGGCTGCTCATCGGCTCGGCCACCTACGGCGGCCACCTGTTCGACGCGCTCCTGCGGGGCGTTCCCGATGAGGAGCTGGAGCAGCTGGCCTCCTGGTACGACTACCTGGAGATCCTGCCCCGGGACTGCCTGGCCTTCCTCCTGGAGTCGGGCCAGGTCAACTCTGAGGAGCAGCTGCTCTCGCTCAACCGGCGCATCTACGAGCTGGGGAAGAAGCTGGGCAAACCGGTCTGCGCCGTCTCCGACGCGCACTTCCTCGAGCCCCACCAGCAGATCTTCCGCCGCATCCTGAAGGGCGGCATCGGCTTCCGCGACGAGTACGACGCGCCCTTCTACCTGCGCACCACGCAGGAGATGCTGGACGAGTTCGCCTACCTGGGCGAGGAGGCTGCCTACGAGGTGGTCATCGCCAACCCCAACGCCGTCGCCGAGCAGATCGAAAAGGTGAAGCCGGTGCCCGACAAGCTCTTCCCGCCCGTGCTGGAGGGGTCGGAGGAGGAGACCCGCCGGCTCTCGTGGGAGAAGGTGAAGCGGGTCTACGGCGACCCGGTGCCCGAGAAGATCGCCCAGCGGCTGCAGCGGGAGCTGGACGCGATCATCGGCAACGGCTTTGCGGTGTCGTACTACATCTCGCACCTGCTGGTGAAGAAGTCGATGGAGATGGGCTATCTGGTGGGCTCCCGCGGCTCGGTGGGCTCCTCCTTCGTCGCCTGGGCGATGGACATCACCGAGGTCAACGCGCTGCCCCCGCACTACATCTGCCCCGAGTGCAAGTACCTGGAGTGGCACGACGACGGCAAGACCGGCTCCGGTTTCGACCTGCCGCGTAAGGACTGCCCCCAGTGCGGCACGCCGCTGGACCGCGACGGGCAGGACATTCCCTTTGAGACCTTCCTGGGCTTCAAGGGCGACAAGGTGCCGGACATCGACCTGAACTTCTCCGGCGAGGTGCAGGGCCGCATCCAGAAGTTCTCCGAGGAGCTGCTCGGGGGCGACAAGTACGTCTTCAAGGCGGGCACGGTGGGCACCATTGCCGAGAAGACGGCCTACGGCATGGTGCGGGGCTGGCTGGAGGAGAACAATATCACCGGCATCCGGGAGGCGCACATCGGCTACCTGGCCGCGGGCGTGGCCGGCGTCAAGCGCACCACCGGCCAGCACCCCGGCGGCATGGTGGTGGTTCCCGTCGGCATGGAGATCGAGGAGGTCACGCCGGTGCAGTACCCGGCCGACGACCGGAAGTCCGGCGTGAAGACGACCCACTTCGACTACCACGCCTTTGAGCAGGCCCTGATGAAGCTGGACATCCTCGGCCACGATGACCCGACCATGCTGAAGATGCTGCAGGACCTGTACCGGGAGAAGACCGGCGACCCCGACTTCGATGTGCGGAAGGTGCCGGTGGACGACCCGGAGGTGCTGGCCCTCTTCAGCCCCGGCGGCAACCGGGTGCTGGGCATCGATGACGGGCGGCTCCAGTTCGACCTGGGCACCATCGTGCTGCCCGAGATGGGCACGCGGTTCGTGCGGCAGATGCTGATGGAGACCAGCCCCCGCAACTTCTCGGACCTGGTGCGCATCTCCGGCCTCTCCCACGGCACGGACGTGTGGACCAACAACGCCCAGGAGCTGGTGAAGAAGGGGATCCCCTTCCAGGACGTCATCGGCTGCCGCGACGACATCATGGTGCAGTTGATCTACTGGGGCGTGGAGCCGGCCACCGCCTTCAAGATCATGGAGTCGGTGCGTAAGGGCCGGGGGCTGACCCCCGAGATGGAAGAGACGATGCGGGCCTGCAATGTGCCCGACTGGTACATCTGGTCCTGCAAGCAGATCAAGTACATGTTCCCGAAGGCCCACGCGGCCGCGTACGTGCTCTCCTGCCTGCGCATCGCCTGGTTCAAGGTGCACGAGCCGCTGCTGTTCTACGCGGCGTACCTGAGCGTGCGGGCCGGGTCGGTTGACGCCAACCTGCTGGTGCAGGGCCCCGAGGCCGTGCGCCGCTACGTGGCGGAGATCGAGGCCAGGGGCCGGGACGCCTCGCCGAAGGAGAAGGAATCCCTCACGGAGTACGAGCTGGTGGAGGAGGCCTTCCTGCGGGGCATCCGCTTCAACCGGGTGGATCTGTACCGCTCGGAGGCGACCCGCTACCTGATCGACGGGGAGAACACCCTGCTCTGCCCGTTCAACGCGCTGCCCGGCCTGGGCGACAGCGCCGCGCAGGCCATCGTGGACGCCCGGGCCCAGGGCGAGTTTCATTCGAAGGAGGACCTGAAGAACCGCGCCCGCATCAACAAGGCCGTGCTGGAACTCCTGGAGAACCACGGCTGCCTGGAGGGGCTGCCGGAGGGGAACCAGCTGGTGTTCGGGTTCTGATGAGCGGCAGGCGGTGAGCGGTGAGCCGTGGGCTGCGCGTTTTCCGTGGATGCACACGGCCTACATCCCGTGCGGGAGGACCATCATGCAGATCCAACCCTTGCCCTACGACGCGGTTGCACTCGAGAGGTTCAGGAAGGAAGGCCCCTTCATCTGGCTCTGGGAGCCCGAGCGGACGGAGGCGGTGCTGGGCGCCGGCACGCCCGAGACGGATGTGGACCTGGCGCGCTGCGCCGCCGACGGCGTGCCGGTCTACCGGCGCCGGGGCGGGGGCGGGGCGGTGGTCCTGGCGCCAGGATGTCTGGTGATCACCGCGGCGTACGAGGCCTCCCGCCGGCAGTTTGCGACGCAGTGGATCGGGCCCATCGCCGAGGCCGTTGCCCGCGCCCTGCGCGGTCTGGGGCTCACCGGCGCAGCGGTGCGGGGGATGGGCGACGTGGCGATCGACGACCTGAAGGTGCTGGGCTCCAGCCTGTACGCCAACCGGGAGGTGGCCCTGTACCAGGGCTCGCTGCTGGTGGATCCGGACCTGGACGAGATCGCCCGCTACCTGCCGCACCCGTCCCGGGAGCCCGACTACCGGCGGGGGCGCAGCCACGCCGACTTCCTGACTTCGCTGGCGCGGGCGGGCTGGCGCGGCACCATGGCGGCCCTGCGCGCGGCGCTGGCGGCGGAGCTGGAACGGGTGTAGCGGACGGGGATTGCAGAGGAAAGAGGCAGGAGTTAACATTGTCAAGAGTGTCCCGTGGTGGAGAGGTGTTCGCTTGCAGTACCGCCTGATCGCCCTCGATGTGGACGGCACCCTGTTCTGCAGCCGTCATCAGGTGTCGCCCCGCACCCTGGCCGCTCTGGCGGCGGCGCGGCGGCGGGGCGCCATTACCGTCATTGCCACCGGTCGCACGCCCCACTCCGCGCTGCGCATCAGCCGGGAGATCGGCGGCGGGCCGGTGATCTGCTGCAATGGCGCCGGCCTCCTGGACGACAGCGGGGGCGTGATTCACCAGTGGGGCATTCCGACCGAGCCGCTGGTGAGGACCCTGGCCCTGGGCCGGCGGGCCGGCGTCCTGATGCACTGCTACACGCCCGAGGGCATGGTGCTGGACAGGCCCCTGGCCCACCTGGTCAACGCCTATCAGTGGCTGCGCGCCGGAGGCGCGGCATTTCAGGCTGCGCTGGGCGTTGCCCGCATGTGGGGCGCCAACCAGACCCGCCTGGTGCCGCGCCTCGCGCGCTGGGCGGCGGCCCCCGGCAGGCCGCCGGTGCTGAAGCTCATGCTCTTCGGTGAGCCGGCCCGGCTGCCTGCCCTGGCCGAGCAGATCCGCCGCGAGGTGCAGGGCGTGGAGGTGACCTCATCCGGCGCCGACAACCTGGAGGTGACCGCCGCGGGCATCTCGAAGGCGAGCGGCCTCAGGGCGCTCGGCGAGCGGCTGGGCATTCCTCCCGAGGCGATGATCGCGTTCGGCGATTCCGATAACGACGTGGAGATGCTGCGCTACGTGGGGCTGGGCGTCGCGATGGGCAACGCCGCTCCCCATGTGAAGGCCGCGGCGGACCGGGTGGCGCCGCCGTGCAGCGAAGATGGCGTGGCACGCGTCCTGGAGGAGGTATGCGGAGGATGAGAGTCCTGGAGGCCGCGACCCAACTGTTGATGGGACTCTGGGTCGGCGCTGCGGCCGGCTTCGCCCTGGGCGCTCCCAAGATCTTCGCCGCGTTCGGTCCCGACAGGCAGTCGGCCGGGGACCTGGCCGGCGACATCATCTACCTGCTGAACAACGTCGGGCTGCTGCTCGGGGCGGCAGCGCTCCTGACCCTGCTGCCCCGGCTGCGGAGCGGCGTGAACAAGGCGCGGCTCGTGCTGCTGCTGGGCTGCCTGGGCCTGGCCCTCACCACGTGGCTCTACATCTTTCCGCAGATGGAGCGGGCGCAGCCGCCCGAACCGGTTCAGACCTACGCCGAGACCGACCCCGTGCGGGTGGAGTACAACCGCTGGCACAAGATGTCGGAGCGGGTGTACGGCGCCGCGATGGTGCTGGGGGCCGGCGTGATCGTGCTGGGCCCCTTCGCCGAACAGAAGGGGGGCCGGCGCTAGGTGGACTGGGAGCAGCGCATCCTCCAGGCCCTGGAGGCCTCCCGTGCCGACTGGGACGAGCCCCCCGACTGGCGGGCCGCCCTCGCGCTCTACGAGGGGCTGAGCCCCGCGGAGGCGGGGGAGCTGGACCGCACCTTCGTCCGCATGATCGACGTCTATTACCGGAATCCCCACGCCGCCCTCGAGCCGCAGCCCTTCGACCAGATCGTGACGGGCCTGCCCTCGGGCATGTCGCCCGGGGACCTGCTCTGCATCGAGGCGGCCGTGCTGGTGGCGGCCGAGCGGGGGCTGGGTGACGCCTATTTCCCGTTCCTCCGCCTGATGAGCCTTCCGGCGTGGCACGTGATTCAAGGGCGGCTGACCTGGCTGCACCGCGAGGGGTTCGCCGCGCAGCGGAAGCTCAGCCTGACCCGTGCGGGCCGCGGCCTCGGGGCCATGCTGGGGATGGCGGTGGCCGACGCGCTCGGCTGCACGGTGGAGTTCATGAGCCGCGAGGCCATTTCGGCCCGCTACCCCGGCGGCCACCGGGAGATTGTCGGCGGCGGCCCCTTCGGGTTTCCCGCAGGCGCGTGGACCGATGACACCGCCATGGCGGTGGCGGTGGGCCGTGGGATCGTGGAGAACCCCGTCGATCCCGTCGACGCGGTGGGGCGCCACTTCGTCGCGTGGCTGGAGTCGGGCCCGCCCGACGTGGGGAACACCTGCCGGACGGCGATCCGCGCCTTCATGCGCCTGGGGTCGTGGCAGGCGGCCAGCGAGGCCGTCCGGGCGGAACTCGGCGAGTGGGCGGCCGGCAACGGCGCACTGATGCGGACCCTGCCCACCGCACTGGCCTACGGCCCTGACCCGGCCGAGGCCATCCGCATCGGCCGCATGACCCACCCGCATCCGGAGTCCGATGCGGCGATCGCCATCTACCACCGCGCGGCGGACGCCCTGCTGGACGGGGCGACGCCGGCCGACGCCCTGGCGGCCGGGCTGGCGCCGCTGCCCGGGGCCGCGCCGGACGTGCAGGCGGCGATCGCGGACCTCGCCCGGAGGTTCGAGCGCCTGGCGGACCGCCCGGCCGACCGGATCCGGTCGGGCGGGTACGTGGTGGAGACGCTGGAGGCCGCGTTCTGGGCGTTGCTCCGGACCGACTCGCTGGAGGAATGTGTTGTGGTCGCGGTGAATTTAGGGGATGACGCCGATACCGTCGGTGCGGTGGCCGGAGGGCTGGCAGGCGCCGCGTACGGCCCCTCGGCCGTGCCCCGGCGGTGGAGCCAGGCCCTGCGGGAGCGGGCGGTCATCGACGAACTCGCGGCCGGGCTCTATGCGGTCTATCGGTCGCGCCGGCTCGACACTAGCGAATGATGGAGGTGTGGCGGCGGCCCGCAGCAGGACGGGCCGCCGCAGCGAATGACAGCGGAGACGAAGAAGACGGAAAGTATGCAGTTCGGCCTGACACTGGTGCAGAAGATCCTGTACGGCCTGTCGCTCGTGGCGGCTGCCGCGCTTGTGATGATCCTGAGCCCGATTTTCACGGGCCCCGGCGGCACGGTGTTTTTCGTGTTGTACGGCGTGCTCGTCGGCGTGCTTTCCTGGTTCGTCTCATCGGGATGGGTGTTCAGCGTGGAGCTGACCCGGCGGGAGGTCCGGGTGCGGGACGCCGGCCGGCTGACGGTCATTCCCCTGGATAAGGTGGGGATGGTGCTGCGCGGCGGGCGCAACCCGCTCTTCCCGGCGATCTGGCTGGTGCTGCGCGGCGTCGACGTCGGCCGCGAGCTGCCGGAGAAGGGCATTCACCCGGCGGCCCGGGAGATGCTGGACAACTTCCGCCACCGCAACCCCGGGAAGAAGATCACCTTCGTCCCGATTCCGGTGGCCTACCTGCGCTCCGCGGGCGGCTTCGTCGGAGAGCTGAAGCGGCGCATTCCGCCGCTGACGGTCGATGAGCGACTAGGCGGAAAGTAGGCCCGTCATCCCTTGTCACGGGCGGCATTGTGTGCTATGATGAGCACCGAGGTAGCTGTTCCGTGTCCTAAGGAGTGGGTGTCAACCCACTCTTTTCAACGTCCGAGGTCTCGGCGTTGGAGTGCGGGTTCGCCAACGAGCCGGTGCGAGCCGGCTCATTTGGTGCCCGAAATCGGGAAACAGTAGTGCTGCAGGCGTGCCGCTTCGGCCGCACGGCATCATTCGATCGGAGGTCTGGTCCTGTTTGGCGAAGAGCGGTAAGCGTCTCGAGGAGTTGGTGGAGGAACTGGCTGCCCCCCACGCAGCGGCGCTGGGGCTGGAGCTGGTGGGGGTCGAACTGGTCAAGGAGGGAGCCCACCGCTATCTCCGGGTCTACATCGACAAGGAGGGCGGGGTTGGATTTGACGACTGCGAGGCGCTCAGCCGTGTGGTTGACGCCCGGTTGGACGAAATTCTGCCCAATCCACCGTACGATTTCTTCGAGGTCTCTTCGCCCGGGCTGGAGCGGCCCTTAAAGCGCGAGGCAGACTTCGCCCGCTACGCGGGGCACAAGGTGGTCGTGACCACCTATGCCCCCGTGGACGGGCAGAAGTCGTTTGTGGGTGAGTTGAAGGGGCTTGTTGATGGCCGCGTGACCCTGACCCTGACTGAGGGGAAGGAGCGGGGTCGGACCATCGCCCTCGACCGCAAACAGGTGGCGAGCGCTCGACTTTATGTTGAGTTTTAGGAGCTTGAGAGGGGACTTGAGGGATGAGAGCCGAGATTCTCGAGGCGCTGGATGACCTGGTGCGTGAGAGAGGCATCGCGCGGGAGGTCCTGATCGAGGCGATCGAGGCGGCGCTGATTTCCGCCTACCGCCGCAACTTTGGGGCTGCCCAGAACGTGCGCGTCTTCTTCGATGACAAGACCGGCGACTACCGGGTGTACGCGCAGAAGGAGATCGTGGAAGAGGTGACCGACCCGCGGCTGCAGGTCAGTCTCGAGGAGGCTCGGATGAAGAACCCGAGCTTGCAGCTGGGCGACATTTTCGAGGTAGAGGTT
This sequence comes from Bacillota bacterium, assembly GCA_023623185.1. Lineage (GTDB taxonomy): Bacteria > Bacillota > Sulfobacillia > Symbiobacteriales > Symbiobacteriaceae > Symbiobacterium. The sequence continues at coordinate 22,166 of JAMNXV010000016.1, read as the reverse complement.
ACTCCGCGCGACTTCGGCCGCATCGCCGCGCAGACCGCCAAGCAGGTGGTGGTGCAGCGCATCCGCGAGGCCGAGCGCGGCATGATCTATGAGGAGTACTCGAGCCGGGAGGGCGAGATCGTCACCGGGCTGGTCCAGCGCCAGGACCCCAAGACCCGGACGGTCTACCTGGAGCTCTCCCGCGGCGTTGAGGCCGTGCTCACGTGGAACGAGCAGATCCCCGGCGAGCGCTTCGTGGAGAACCAGCACATCAAGGCCTACGTGATTGAGGTCAAGCGCACCACGAAGGGGCCGGCCATCGCGGTCTCCCGGACCCATCCCGGCCTCCTGAAGCGGCTGTTCGAGCTGGAGGTGCCCGAGATTCACGACGGCACCGTCGAGATCAAGGGGATCGCGCGGGAAGCCGGCTCTCGCTCGAAGATCGCGGTGATGGCCCGTGAGCCCAACGTCGACGCGGTCGGCGCCTGCGTCGGCCAGAAGGGGCTGCGGGTGCAGAACATCGTCGACGAGCTGCAGGGCGAGAAGATCGACGTGGTGGAGTGGTCTCCCGACCCGGAGGTCTTCGTGGCCAACGCCCTTTCCCCGGCCAAGGTCACCAGGGTCATGTGCGACGAGGCGAGCCGCACCGCCCGGGTGATCGTTCCCGACTACCAGCTTTCGCTGGCCATCGGGAAGGAAGGGCAGAACGCGCGCCTGGCGGCGAAGCTGACCGGGTGGAAGATCGACATCAAGTCCGAGTCGCAGGCGGAAGCCGGCGTCTGGGACGAGATGAGCGAGGACGACATCGAGTAGTACCGGGCACGAGCCGTGCCCGCCCGGGCCGTGAAGGGAGGTGGTGGCGATGGCCAGAGGGCGGCAGCCCAAGGTGAAGAAGGTTCCCCAGCGCATGTGCGTCGGCTGTGGGCAGATGCGCGCCAAGAAGGAACTGATCCGGGTCGTGCGCACGCCCGAAGGCGCCATCGAGCTCGACACCTCTCCCTCCGGGAAGCGGCCGGGGCGCGGCGCCTACCTCTGCCCGAACAGCGAGTGTCTGGCCAAGGCAGTGAAGGGCAAGCGCCTGGAACGGTCCCTGGAGCAGCCGATCTCCGACGAGGTCTGGGCCCAGCTCGAGGCAGAAATGGGGATGGTGAAAGCTGAGTGATTCCGCCATCGCTGCATTCGATGCTGGGGCTCTGCCAGCGGGCAGGGCAACTGGTCTCCGGAGAAATGGCTGCCGAGCAGGCCCTGCGCCGCGGGCACGCCCACCTCGTGCTGGTGGCCGGGGACGCGAGCGAGCGGACCCGGTCGCGGTTCGTCCACCTGGCGGCGCAGACGGGCGCCCCGTGCTACATCGTGGGCACCCGTGCAGCGCTGGGTGAGGCCATGGGCAAGGCAGGGCGTGCAGTCGTGGTGGTACAGTCCCGAGACTTTGCCAGGGGGATCCTCGGGATCCTCCGGCGGGAGGGCCTGGCGCCTGTGACAGGACGGGGGTGATCCGTTGGAGCCCAGGCTTCGCGTATTTGAACTGGCTAGAGAGTTAGGAGTGGACTCCAAACGAGTACTGGAGGTCCTTCAATCTTTGAACGTGGATGTGAAAAACCATATGAGTACCATCGACCAGAAGACAGCAGAGAAGGTGACCGACGCGGTAAAGCGCACCGGCGCCCAGGAGGGCGAGGGTGCGGCCAAGTCTGCCGCGAAGGCCGCGAAGCCGGCTGCTCAGCAGAAGCCGGTCCGTGAGGCGAATCCGGCGAAGGCCTCGCTCCTCGAGGACTTCTTCGGGTCCGGCACCCGTCCGAAGCGGCCGGTGTCCGAGAAGCGGGAGCGCCGGCCGCTGGCCGAGCGGCGCCCGCTGGCGGAGCGCCCGGCGGCCGAACTCCGGCCAGGCGCTCGGCCCGCTGCGGGCCGCCCCGCTGCGGAGGCGCCGGCAGCTGCGGAGAAGCGTCCGGCTGAAAAGGCCCAGGCGCCGGCAGCGGCCGCCCCTGCCGCCGAACGCCCGCGCGCCGAGGCGCCCGCGGCGCAGCCCGAGCGCGCCGCCGTGACGCCGCCTGCGGCTGAGGCGGCCGCAGAGGCGAAGCCCGCGAAGGGCGCCGCCGGCGCGGCCGACCAGGCTGCCGCGAGCGCGCCGGCGAAGCCGGCCCGCGAGGCGGAAGCTGCGCCTGGTGCGGAGGCGAAGCGCCCCGCGCCCGCCGCGGAGGCGGAGGAAGCGGCCCAGCAGGAGGCTGCAGAGCATCGCGGACCGAGCCGGCCGGTTCCCGCCGGCCCCGGGCAGCCGGCGCGGCCGGTGACGCCCGGCCTCGGTCTGCCCGTCAAGCCGGCTGCGTCCGGGAGGTCGGGAATCGGTCTGCCGACCAAGCCTGCCCAGCCGCGGCCCTCTGGCTCCGGGATCGGTCTGCCGATTCCGGCCGGGCAGCGCGGCGCGCGCTCCGGCGGGGTCGGCATGCCGCAGCGGCCGCGGTCCGGCGGGCCACGCCCCGGCGGCCTCGGCCTGCCGCAGCGGGGAGGGCGGCGCGGCGGTCCGCTCACCATCCCCAAGGTCGATCCGAAGGTGGCGGAGCAGGCCAAGCCCGCCGAGGGCAAGCCCCGCGTCGGTCAGGGAGGCGACCGCAAGCGCGCCGACTTCTACTCCCGGCGGGAGCAGGCCTCCCGGCCTTCTGAGGAGAAGCTGTTCGGTCACCGGCCGAAGCGCAAGAGCGCGGTGGTGGAGCGGCGCAACCTGAAGCCGATCACCGTAAGCGGCCCCATGTCGGTCAAGGAACTGGCGCACGAGATGGGCGTTACGGCGGCCGAGGTCATCAAGAAGCTGCTCACCGGCTTCGGCATCATGGCGACCATCAACCAGGAACTCGACGTCGACACCTGTGTGCTGGTCGCGTCGGAGTTCGGCGTGGACGTCACGGTTGAGGAGAAGGAAGACATCACCGAGGTCTACGACCGGGTCGAGGATCCGGACGAGCCCGAGGAGCTGAAGAAGCCGCGGCATCCGGTGGTCACCATTATGGGCCACGTGGACCACGGCAAGACCTCCCTGCTTGACGCGATCCGGGAGGCGAAGGTGGCAGCCGGCGAGGCCGGCGGCATCACGCAGCACATCGGCGCGTACGAGGTGGATCTGGACGGTCGGAAGATCACCTTCCTCGACACCCCCGGCCACGAGGCCTTCACCGCCATGCGGGCCCGCGGCGCGAACGTCACCGACATCGCCGTGCTGGTCGTCGCTGCGGACGACTCGGTGATGCCGCAGACGGTGGAGTCGATCAACCACGCCAAGGCCGCCAACGTGCCGATCCTGGTCGCCATCAACAAGATCGACAAGGAGACGGCCAGCCCGCAGCGGGTCATGCAGGACCTGACCAACTACGGCCTGGTGGCCGAGGAGTGGGGCGGCGACACCATTATGGTACCGGTGTCCGCCAAGCAGAAGACCAACCTGGACCTGCTGTTGGAGAATATCCTGGTATTGGCAGAAGTGGCCGAACTGAAGGCGAATCCCGACAAGCCGGCGGCGGGCACCATTCTGGAAGCCGCGCTGGACAAGGCGCGGGGCCCGGTGGCCACCGTGCTGGTGCAGGCCGGCACCCTGCACACCGGGGACGTCTTCGTGGCCGGAACGGCCTGGGGCCGCGTGCGGGCGATGTTCGATCACCGCGGCCGCAAGCTGAAGTCGGCCGGCCCCTCCACGCCTGTGCGCATTCTGGGCTTCGACTCGGTGCCGGCGGCTGGCGATGTGTTCCGCGTGACGCCGGACGAGAAGACCGCCCGGTCCATCGCCGAGAAGCGCATCGCCAGGGCCCAGGCCGAGCGGCAGGCCCAGAAGGCGATCTCGCTGGATGACTTCATGAGCCAGGTCGCCCAGGGCGAGATGAAGGACCTGAACCTTATCGTCAAGGGCGACGTGCAGGGCTCCGTGGAGGCCATTCGCGGCCAGCTGGAGAAGCTGCGCAACGAAGAGGTCCAGGTGAAGATCATCCACACGGGCGTCGGCGCCATCTCCGAGTCCGACGTGATGCTGGCCGTCGCCTCCAAGGCGATCATCATCGGCTTCAACGTGCGTCCCGACGACCGGGCGTCGCGCGCGGCGGACGAGCAGGGCATCGACATCCGCACCTACAGCGTCATCTACGACATCGTTGACGATATTGAGGCCGCCATGAAGGGCATGCTCAAGCCCAAGATCGAGGAAGTCATCCTGGGCAAGGCCGAGGTGCGGGAGACCTTCAAGGTGCCCAAGGTCGGCGTGGCCGCCGGGTGCATGGTCATCAGCGGCAAGGTCACCAGGAGCGCCCGCTACCGGCTCATCCGCGACGGCGTGGTGGTGTGGGACGGCGAACTCAACGCGCTGCGCCGCTACAAGGACGAGGTGAAGGAAGTGGCCGAGGGTTACGAATGCGGCATCACCCTCGCCAACTTCCAGGACTTCAAGCGCGGCGACATTCTCGAGGCTTACGAGCTTCAGGAGATCAAGGCCGGCTAGGCCGGTATCCGGCGAAGGCCGGTGGCAGGGCCACCGGCCTTCAGTTGACCAGAGGATCCCTTTGATTTGGTCCTGCAGGAGGTGTGTTCCCCATGGCCGGGAACCCGCGCGCCGTCCGTGTGGGCGAGCAGATGCGCGACGAGCTGGCCCAGCTCTTGCGCGATGAGGTGAAGGATCCGCGCATCGGATTTGTCTCGATCGTCAAGGTGGAGGTCTCGCGCGACCTCCGGCACGCCAAGATCTACGTCTCGGTGCTGGGCGACGAACAGCAGAAGAAGGACACCATGGCCGGTCTCGCGTCTGCGACGGGCTTCCTGCGCAGTGAACTGGCGAAGCGGCTGCGCCTGCGTTACACGCCCGAGCTGCATTTCCACCTGGACGAGTCCATCGAACATGGGCAGCGCATCGCGCAGCTGCTGGTCCAGGTGCGGGATGAGGAGAAGGGCAGCCCCCGGGAAGAGGGTGAGTGACCTGCAGATCGACCTGGCGACGGCGAGCCGGATGATCGCCGAGGCGCAGCGAATCCTCTTTTTCATGCACGTACAGCCCGACGGCGACTCCATCGGGTCGACGCTGGGCATGATCCGCGCGCTCAGGCAGATGGGCAAGGAGGCCATCATGGTGGGGGTCGACCCCATTCCGCCCATGTTTCACTTCCTGCCCGGCTGGGACGACTACCGGGTGCCGTGGCAGGAGGTGGAGGGGGAATGGGACCTCTCCTGCTTCCTGGACTGCGGCGACCTGGAGCGGGTGGGCGCTGCCCTGCCCGCGGTCAGGCGCGGGCGCGTCACACTGAATGTGGACCACCACGCGACCAACACGTCCTTTGCCGACTACAACTATCTGGACTTCTCGGCCGCAGCCGTGGGGGAGCTGGCCTTCCGCATCCTGCGGGAGATCGGCGCGCCCATTGACGCCGAGACCGCGCTCTGTCTCTATACCTCGCTGGTGACCGACACCGGCGGGTTCCGCTACGACTCCACCGGTCCGGGCACCCACCGGGTGGCGGCGGACCTGATCGAGCTCGGCGCCCGGCCCTACGACGTGGCCCAGGCGATCTTCGAGACCGAGTCTCTTGCGCGGCTGGCGCTGCTCGCGCGCGCCCTGCAGACCCTGCAGCTGGACGAGACCGGCCGGGTGGCGTGGATGGTGGTCACCCGGAAGCTGCTGGCCGAGGCCGGCGCGACGGACCACGACGTGGAGGGCGTGGTGAACTACGCCCGGTCTGTGGCGGGGGTCGAGGTCGGCATCCTGTTCAAGGAGACGGAGGACGGCGGCGTGCGGGTGAACCTGCGCTCCCGCCGCGTTGTGGACGTTGGCGCCGTGGCGCAGCGGTTCGGCGGCGGCGGCCACGCGCGCGCCGCCGGCTGCACCCTGAATATGCCCGTTGCGGACGCTGTTGCACAGGTCGTGGCGGCGGTGAAGGTGGTGCTGTGACGATGGCCCGTCAGCAAAGCGGGGCCGCCCCCGCAATCGACGGGGTGCTCAACCTGTTGAAGCCGCCGGGCATGACGTCGCACGACGTGGTCGCCTTCGTGCGCCGGACCCTGGGCGTGAAGAAGGTGGGCCACACCGGCACGCTGGACCCTGGCGTGGCCGGCGTGCTGCCGGTCTGCGTCGGACGGGCCACCCGGCTGGCGGAGTTCATTGCGGGGAGCGACAAGGCCTACCGGGCCGAGATCACCTTCGGCGCGACCACCAGCACCCAGGACGGCTTCGGCGAGGTGCTGGAGGAGGCCGACGCATCGCACCTGACCCGGGGCGACCTGGCCTACGCGCTCACCCGGTTCCACGGCCCGATCGAGCAGGTTCCGCCGATGGTCAGCGCGGTGAAGGTGGGCGGGAAGCGGCTTTACGAGCTGGCCCGCCAGGGCGTAGACGTGGAGCGGAAGCCGCGGCGGGTCTTCATCCACAAGCTGCAGCTGCTGGATTTCCGGCCCGGGCCCCGTCCCGTGGCCTACGTCGACGTGGTCTGCTCGAAAGGGACGTATGTACGTGCGCTCGCCCACGACCTGGGGCAGTTCCTGCGGGTGGGTGCCCACCTCTCTTACCTGGTGCGGACCCGGTCAGGGCAGTTTGCGCTGGCCGACGCCGCCACACTGGAGGAGCTTGCGGCGGGGCAGGCGCCGCTTCTGCCTCTGACGGCGGCCCTGGGCGACATGCCGCGGGTCACGGTGACCGGACGCGATGCCGCCCGCGTGCTCCACGGGGTGGCGCCGCCTGCGCGCGTCGCGCATGCGGACGGTACGACGGTGGCCCTGGTCGCCGACGACGGCACCCTGCTGGCGCTGGCCGAGGCCGTCAGGGGGCGCCTGCGGCTCCGGAAAGTCTTTTCATAATGAGGTAACGACATGGAACTGGTAACACGCATCGCAGACGTCCCGGTCCGGGGCACGGGAAACATCATCGCCATCGGGAAGTGGGACGGGGTACATCTGGCCCACCAGGCCATCCTGCAGGCCCTGGTGGCGGAGGCCCGGCGGGTGGGGGGCCAGTCTGTGGCCATCGGCTTCCACCCGCTGCCGATGCAGGTCCTGCGCCCCGACGTGGCGCCGCCCATGCTGCAGACGCTGGAGGAGCGTGCCGAGGCGATGGCGGAGCTGGGCGTCGATGTGCACCTGGCGCTGCCCTTCGACAAGGAACTCGCGGACCTGACGCCGGAGGCCTTCGTTCATCAGGTGCTGGTGGCGCAGCTGCGGGCGCAGCAGGTGATGGTCGGGTTCAACAACACCTTCGGGCGGGGCGGCAAGGGCACGGCCGAGACCATGCGGAAGCTCTGCGCGCCCCTGGGGATCCCGGTGCACATCTTCCACCCGGTGCGGGTGGACGGCGAGAACGTCTCCTCCACCGAGGTCCGGTTTGCCGTTGCCAAGGGGCGCGTGCAGGCCGCAGCCCGCCTGCTGGGCCGGCCTTACTCCCTGCGCGGAACCGTCGTTCACGGGGACAAGCGGGGCCGGCAACTGGGCTTCCCCACGGCCAACATCCGGCTCGACGAGGGGCGGCTCCTGCCGCCGCACGGCGTCTACACCGTGCGCGTCACGGTGCTGGGGGAGCCCCGGCAGGTGCAGCCGCCGGCGACGGTTGCGCCTCGCACCGGCCCGGCGCACGGGGCGATGCTCAACCTGGGCGTGCGCCCGACGGTCGGGGGAACCGAGCTGCGGTGCGAGGCGCATCTGTTTGACTTCAGCGGCGACCTGTACGGCCGGGAGGTGCAGGTGGAGTTCCTGGAATACATCCGGCCGGAGCGCGCGTTTCCGGACCTGGACGCGCTGGTGGCGCAGCTTCAGGCGGATGAGCGGGCGGCGCGGGAGCACCTGGCCCGGTGGCAGGGGGCGGGGGGCTGATGGCGCGGGTGCGCCTGGACCGGCTGCTGGGCCACATGGGGTTCGGCAGCCGGCGGGAACTGCGGGGCCTGCTGAAGGCCGGCCGGGTGACGGTGGACGGCGCCGTGATCACCGACCCGGGGACCCTGGTGGACCCCGGGGAATCGGCGATAGAGGTGGACGGGGAGCCCGTGCGCTTCCGGCGGCACTTTCACGTGCTGCTCCACAAGCCGTCCGGGGTGATCACCGCGACGGCGGATCCCCGCCAGCCCACGGTGATGGATGCGCTGCCGGAGGAACTGCGCCGGGGGGATCTGGTGCCCGTGGGCAGGCTGGACAAGGACACCGAGGGGCTGCTGCTCCTGACCACAGACGGCACGCTGGCTCACCGGCTGCTCTCGCCCCGCTGGCACCAGCCCAAGCGGTACCTGGCCAGGGTGGACCTCCCCCTGGAGCCGGCCGACCAGGAGGCGTTCGCCGCGGGGGTGGCCCTGCGGGACGGCTACGTGACCCTGCCGGCGCGGCTGGAGATCGTGGGCCCGCAGGAGGGCATGGTCACGATCCACGAGGGCAAGTACCACCAGGTGCGGCGCATGTTCGCCGCCCGGGGGAAGCGGGTCGTCTACCTGAAGCGCGTCGCCATGGGTCCGCTGATCCTGGGCGACCTGCCCCGGGGGGCGGCCCGCCCGCTGACGGAGGAGGAGGTGGCCGCGCTGTACCGGTCGGCGTCCCTGCCGAATCCGGATGAGGACGACGCTTCGCCGCTTGCCCGCCCGCCCGGCGTGTGATAGACTAGTCGTTGTCGAATAACCGGCGACTCGGTCTGCCGCTGACTCCGGCGGTTTACTGGGTCACCGGCGTTTGCCCAACTCAGGAGGAGGTTGAATTCCGTGCCGCTTACTCAGGAACAGAAGCAGAGGATCATCGATGAGTTCAAGACCCACGAGAGCGACACCGGGTCTCCCGAGGTCCAGGTGGCGCTGCTCACCCACCGCATCAACGAGCTCACGGAGCACCTGCGGGTCCACAAGAAGGACCACCATTCCCGCCGGGGTCTGCTGAAGATGGTCGGCCAGCGCCGCGCACTGCTGGTCTACCTGAACAAGATCTCCCCGGAGCGGTACGCCAGGCTGATCGAGCGGCTGAACATCCGTACCGTGATCAGGTAAGCAGAGAGGAGACCGGCCCTGCAGTGGGTTCGGTCTCTTTCTTGCCTCTGCCGGGATGTTCCGAAACTCGCGCGCGGCAGAATGAACGATTCGCGGCGGACAACCGGTCTGGTAGGTAGAGGTGGTGAACAGGTGGCCAGAACTGACACTGCGCGCCGGGAGGCATTTGCGGCTTTGTTCTCCCAGATGGCGCCCCGCCTTTACCGCACGGCCGTGGGCATTCTCGGCAACCCGCATGATGCCGCCGATGCCCTGCAGGAGGCCGGGCTGAAGGCTTTCCGGTATTTCGATTCGCTGACCGATCCCGTCGCAGGGCCGGCCTGGCTGAACCGCATACTGATCAACACCTGCTACGACGTCGGCCGCCGGCGTTCCCGCGCCATTCCCACGGGCCTGGGGATCGTGGAGAGCCCAGGCGGCTACACCACCCCGGAGACGGACTGGGCGCTCCTGGTGGCGCTCCAGGTCCTTTCGCCCGAACAGCGGACCACGGTGGTGCTGCGCTTCTTCCAGGACCTGACCATCCCGCAGATTGCCCAGGTGATGGCGGTGCCCGAGGGAACGGTGAAGTCGCGGCTGCACGCCAGCATGGCCAAACTGCGCGCGGCCCTCACCTCATCGGAAAAGGAGGGTGTGCAGTGAGACCCTACGTGATCGGCGGCGCCTGCGACCGGGTGCGCCGGTGGGTGGACGCCGCTATGATCGAAGGGGAGCTGAGCCTGCCGGCCGCCCTGGCCGCGCATGTGGTGCGCTGCCCCCACTGCAGCGCGGAGGTGCGCGAGGTCGAGACGCTGCTGCAGCGCCTGCGCAGTCTGCCCGCCAGCCTGGACCTGAGCCCGGTGCCCGCGGCCGTGGACCGGGTGCTGCAGGCGACGGCCGCGAGCCTGACGGCTTCCCACGGTGCGGCTTTCGCCGGCGAGCCCGCGACCGCCGCGGCGAGCCCGAAGCGGCGGCGTGAGCCGCAATGGCGGTGGGTGTTGCGCCAGGTGGCCGCGGTGGCGGCCGTCATCCTCATCGCCGCAGGGGGGCTGACCCTCGTCAGCTTCGGGATTCACGGCGCGGTGAAGGGCAGCGAACCCGGCCGCATCGTAGAGCGCTGGATTTCGCCGCTGCGCGACTGGACGCAGGCGCTCTTTGAGAACGTACGGTGACCGGCGCCGCAGGCGCCGGCGCAGAGCCTGTCCTGCCCGCATCCTGCGGGCCGGGCAGGCTCCCCTGTTCTATTTGCGGATGCTGCCGTAGTGCGGACCGCCCGGCGCTCATATTTCCTTCACCAGGAAGGAGATGCTAGTCAAAGTGTGGAAACCAGAGAGGTTAGGAGAAAAAGTGCCAAAGGGAGAAGCCGCTGGGTAGCGGCGACGGGCGGTGTGCGGCCGGAGACGCGGCCCTGGTGGAAACCGCCCGGTGCACCAGACGGTCCTGGGGCACAGAAGGAGGACCAAAGTGACCGCTTCGTTTTCGATGGAACTCGGGGGCCGCACGATGACCCTCGAGACCGGCCGGCTGGCCAAACAGGCCGGCGGGTCCGTGTTGGTGAGGTACGGGGAAAGCGTCGTGCTCTGCACTGCCGTGAGCAGTGCCGCCCCCAGAGAGGGAATTGACTTCTTCCCGCTGACCGTGGACTACGAGGAGCGCATGTACTCGGTGGGCCGCATTCCCGGCAACTGGTTCCGGCGTGAGGGCCGGCCCACCAGCAAGGCGATCCTCTGGGCCCGGCTCACGGACCGGCCGATCCGGCCGCTGTTCCCCGAGGGCTACCGCAACGACGTGCAGGTGATCTGCACGGTGCTGTCGGTAGACCCCGACCATCCGGTAGAGATCATGGGGATGATCGGCGCCTCGGCGGCGCTGACCATCTCGGACATTCCCTTCGAGGGTCCCATCGGAGGCGTGCTCATCGGGCTGCTGGACGGCGAGTTCGTGGTCAACCCGACGGCCGACCAGCAGGAGCGCAGCGAGATGCACCTGGTCGTGGCCGCCACCGAGGAGGCCGTGCTCATGGTGGAGGCCGGCGCCAGGGAGGTGCCGGAGGAGACCATGCTGGAGGCCATCCTCTTCGGCCACGATGTCATCAGGAACACCATCATCCCGACCATCAAGCAGATGCAGGCCGAGGTCGGCAAGCCCAAGCGGGAGGTCGTCCTCTTCACGCCTCCGCCCGAGCTGGAGGGGGCGGTGCGGGAGGCCGCGACCGTCCGCCTGCGCGAGGCCGTCCGCAACCCGGATAAGCTGGCCCGCGAGGAGGCGGTGGCCGCAGTGGGCGAGGCCGTGCAGGCCGAGTTGGCCGAGCAGTTCCCCGATGCGGAGAAGCACATCACCGCCCTGCTGAAGAAGGTGCTGAAGGAAGAGGTGCGCCGCGCGATCATCGAGGAGGGCATCCGCCCCGACGGGCGCGGTCTCTCCGAGATCCGGCCCATCGAGTGCGCGGTCGACCTGCTGCCGCGGCCGCACGGCTCGGGCCTCTTCCAGCGCGGGCAGACCCAGGTTCTCTCCATCTGCACCCTGGGCACCCTGGGCGACATGCAGAAGCTGGACGACCTGACGCTGGAAGAGACCAAGCGTTTCATGCACCACTACAACTTCCCGCCCTACTCCGTCGGCGAGACGCGGCCGCTGCGCGGCCCCGGCCGCCGGGAAATCGGGCACGGCGCCCTGGCCGAGCGGGCCCTGGAGCCGGTCATCCCGCCGGAGGAGGAGTTCCCCTACACCATCCGGGTCGTGTCTGAGGTGCTGGAGTCCAACGGTTCGTCCTCCATGGCGTCGGTCTGCGGCTCCACCCTGGCCCTCATGGCGGCCGGCGTGCCCATCAAGGCGCCGGTGGCCGGCGTGGCCATGGGCCTGGTGGAGGATCCCGAGAGCGGGCGGTACGCCGTGCTGACCGACATCCAGGGCATCGAGGACGCCCTGGGCGACATGGACTTCAAGGTGGCCGGCACGAAGAAGGGCATCACCGCCCTGCAGATGGACATGAAGATCTCCGGCACCAGCCGCGAGATCCTGGAGAAGGCCCTCAGCCAGGCGCGCGAGGGGCGCATGTTCATCATGGAGAAGATGCTGGCCTGCATCTCCGAGCCGCGCAAGGAGCTGTCGCCGTACGCGCCGCGCATCATCACGATGAAGATCCATCCCGACAAGATCCGGGATGTCATCGGCAAGGGCGGCTCGACCATCAACAAGATCATCGACGAGACCAAGGTGGGCCACACCAAGGTCGAAATCGACATTCAGGACGACGGCACCATCTACATCGCCGCCGTCAACCTGGAGGCCGGCGAGCGGGCCCGCCAGATGATCGAGGCCCTGGTGCGGGATCCCGAGCCCGGCATGGTCTATACCGGCCGGGTGACGCGCCTCATGCAGTTCGGCGCGTTCGTCGAGATCCTGCCCGGCAAGGAGGGGCTGGTGCACATCAGCGAACTCTCCGACAAGCGGGTGGACCGGGTGGAGGACGTGGTGAACATCGGCGACGAGGTGACCGTGAGGGTCACGGAGATCGACCGGCTCGGGCGCATCAACCTCTCCATCAGGGACGCCATGCGGGATCCGGGGCGGTCCGACTCGTCCGGGCGGAAGCCGGAAGGATCCCGGCAGGCTCCGGCGAAGTCAGGCCAGGGCAAGCCGGGTCCGGCGAAGGCGGGTGCCGGCAGGCCGGGTCCCGGCAGGGGGCCGGGCAGGCACGGTCGTTAGAGCCCGTCGGTCCAGAAGGACGCGAGGGGGGCTGCGGCCCCCCTCCGTGGTTTTGCAGGAGGGTAGGCGAGTGACCTTTTACCGGAAGACGACGTTGCCCAACGGCCTGCGGGTGGTCACCGAGACGATCGGTCACGTGCGGTCGGCAGCGGTGGGCGTGTGGGTGGGCACGGGCAGCCTGTACGAGACTCCGGAAGAGATGGGCGTCTCACACCTGATCGAGCACATGCTGTTCAAGGGAACGGAGCGGCGCACGGCCCTGGAGATCGCCCGCGCGATCGACGGGCGCGGCGGAGCCCTGAACGCCTTCACGGCGAAGGAGTACACGTGCTACTACGCGCGGGTGCTGGACGAACACCTGCCCCTCGCCCTCGACGTGCTGGCCGACATGATCCTGCACTCCCGCTTCGACCCCGAGGACCTCGCGCGGGAGAAGGACGTCATCTGCGAAGAGATCAAGATGTACGACGACGTGCCGGATGACCTGGTGCATGACCTGTTCGCCGGTGCGCTCTGGCGCGGCCATGCCCTGGGGCGGCCGATCGTGGGCACGGCGGAGCGGGTGCAGGCCCTCACCCGCGAGGAGATCCTGGCGTACAAGGCCCGCCACTACGTGCCTTCCAACATGGTGGTGGCCGCCGCTGGCCACCTGGAGCACGAACGGGTGGTGGAATGGGTGGCCGGGCTGTTCGGTTCGGCGCCTCCGGCGTCCGATAACCGGCAGGCGCCCGGCAGGCCGCAGGACCCCGACCGACCCGCCATCGTGGTGCGGCAGAAGGAGATCGAGCAGGCGCACCTGGTGCTGGGCACGACCGCACTGCCGCTCACCGATCCCAACATCTACGCGCTGTACCTGCTGAACGCCATCGTCGGCGGGTCGAGCTCCAGCCGCCTCTTCCAGGAGGTGCGGGAGAAGCGGGGGCTGGCCTATTCCGTGTATTCCTACCATTCCGCGTACCGGAACGCCGGCTCCTTCGGGGTCTACGCCGGCGTCTCGCCCCGCATGGTGGATTCGACGCTGGACCTGGTGGTCGGACTGCTCACCGAGCTGGGACAGCAGGGCGTGAGCGAGGAGGAGCTCACCGAGGCCCGGGAGCAGCTGAAGGGGCAGATGATGCTGGGGCTGGAGTCCACCTCCAGCCGGATGAGCCGTCTGGGGCGGGGCGAGCTGACCCGGGGCTTTGTGTACAGCCCTGACGAGGTGATCGCCCGCGTGGACGCGGTGACCCTGGAGCAGGTGAACGAGCTGGCGCACCGGCTCTTTGTGGAGGAGTGCCGGGTGCTGGCCGCCGTGGTTCCCCACACGATGCAGCACGATTTCACACGCTACGGGGAGGTTCTGCATGACTGAGCGACGTTTTGCGCCTGTACGCGCGTACGAGGGCCGTGTGCGGTTGCCCCAGCGCAAGACCCGCCACTCGGCGGGGTACGACCTGGAGGCTGCAGAGGAGGTTACGGTTGAGCCCGGTCAGGTGGCCCTGGTGCCCACCGGGCTGAAGGCGTACATGGGCGAGGGGGAGGTTCTGCTGCTGGCCGTGCGCTCCAGCCTCGCGGTGAAGCGTCGGCTCGCCCTGGCCAACGGCATCGGGGTCATCGACGCCGACTACGCGGACAACCCCGACAACGAGGGGCACATCCTCGTCGCGCTGGTCAACCTGGGCGACGGGCCGGTGACCATCGCGCGGGGCGAGCGTGTGGCGCAGGGGATCTTCGTGAACTACCTGACCGTGGCCGGCGACCAGCCGGGGGGCCGGAGGGTCGGCGGCATCGGGTCGACCGGGCGGACTTAGTGGGGGGGAGCTGTTGTGGAGGCAGAGCGTGAGACCCGGGCACGCATTGAGGAGCTGCGCCAGCGGCTGCACCGGGCGGCGCAGGAGCCGCTGACCCGGGGGCAGGTGAGCGGCCTCCTGCCCATCAGCCAGGAGATCGACCGGCTGGCGGTGGCCCTCATCCGCAGCCGGTGGGAGCGGGGGGCGGGCGGGCCCCAGCGGGCAAACTGATCCGGTATGCAGCAGGATTTCGCTCCCATGGTGTTGAAGGAAGGCTTACATATTTTAGTCATGGTAGTGTCGCATCGGTAGGGCGCACCGAACGGAGGTACAGCCATGGAACGGGTAACGGCGGCAGATGAGCAGGTGGTCGTCTTCACCATCGGCGGCCAGGAGTACGCGTTACCGATCTCGGGTGTGCGGGAGATCATCACCTGGACGGCGCCGACGCCGGTACCCGAGGCCCCGCCTTACGTGGAAGGGGTCATCTCCGTGCGCGGCGAAGTGCTGCCCGTGGTGGATCTGAGCCGCCGCTTCGGCCTGGTCAGCGATCGGGCCGAGGAGCAGCGCCGGATCATCATCCTGGAGATGGACGGGCAGAGTGCGGGGCTCATCGTCGATGACGTGGTGGCGGTGGAGAGCGTGGCCGCGGGAAGGCTCGCGCCGCCCTCGCCGCTGCTGGTGAACATCGGCGGGCTGAACGACGCCGTGGTCGACGGCATTCTGCAGCTCGGTGAGAACCGCCTGGTGGTGGTGCTTGGCCCGGCCCGGATGCTGGAGACGGCTCTGCAGTAGCGGCGCCTGATCAGTCGTGAGGAGGGTTTCAGGTGGTCCAGGACCAGCGTGAACAGCAGGCGATCAGCCAGATCGTTGTCTTTCAGATGGACAACGAGTATTATGGAGCCGACATAGCCGTTGTCCGCGAGGTCGTGCCCCTTCAGCGGGTGACCTACGTGCCCCGGACCCCCGAGTACGTTCTGGGTGTGATCAACCTGCGCGGGCGGGTGATTCCGGTCATCGACCTGCGCCGCCGGCTCGGGCTGCCCGCAGGGGCGGTGACGAAGGCGACGCGCATCGCCATCGGTGAGGTGGACGGCGACCAGGTGGGCATGGTGGTGGACTCGGTGGAGGAGGTGGCCCGGGTACCGGCGGATGCGGTGGAGCCCCCGTCCTCGCTGCTGTCCCAGCTCGACCGGGAGCACGTGCTCGGCGTGGCCAAGGTCGGCGACCGCCTGATTACCCTGCTCGACCTGCGGCAGATCCTGATGCGCGAGGAGCGCAAGACAGCTGTCGCTCAGTAGACCGATGATGACGCCGGCGGTCCGCCTGCCGGAGGCTGACCGACCTGCTCCCACCCAGGAGGGATAGCCACAGATGGGCTCTGGTTTTGACATCACCGCAGAAGATATTCGGGTCTTTCTCGACGAGGCCGAGGAGCTGCTCCAGGCGATGGAGGCCGGAATCCTCCGGCTGGAGAGCGAGGCGTCGGATCCGGACCCGGAGGTCATCCAGGACATCTTCCGGGCGGCGCACACGCTGAAGGGCTCGTCCGCCACCCTGGGGCACCAGAGCATGGCCGAGCTGACCCACGCCATGGAGAACGTGCTGGACCGGCTGCGGAAGGGGAAGGTCAGCGTCACCACGCCGCTGGTGGACACGCTCTTCCGCTGCCTCGATGTACTGAAGATCTTCAAGGACGAGATTGCGACCGGCGAGCCTGCCGCCGTCAACACCGACGAGGTCATGCGTGAGCTGGCCGCGCTGGAGGGGACGGCCGATTCGGCCGAACCCGCGGCGCCCGCCCCGGCGGGAGGGGATGTGGCCCTGCCCGCCCTCACTCCCGAGCAGCAGGCGAAGCTCGAGCAGGCGCAGGCCCGGGGCCTGAAGGCCTACCAGGCCCAGGTCGCGCTCTCGCCGGAGGCGGCGATGCCTGCCGTGCGGGCGTTCCAGGCCCTGCTGGCGGTGGCCGATATCGGCCAGATCGTCCTCTCCGTGCCGACGCAGGAGGAAGTGGAGAACGACCAGGTCGGCGCAGACCTGAAGCTCCTGTTCGTGACCGGCGAGAGCGTGGAGAAGGTGCACGAGGTCCTCCGGGAGGTCCCCGAGATCGCCATCCAGGTCCTGGCACCGTACCAGCCGTCGCTGCCTGCGGCCACGCCCGGCCCCGCTGAGGAGGTCGCGGCCGCGGCGATGGCGCCGCCGGCGAGCGGGGCTGCGCAAGCGGCGACCGGGGCTCCGCAGCCGGCGCCCGGGGCTGCGCCGCCCGCCGAGAGCAACAGCGGCGGGCCGGTGCGCACGACCCGCTCAGGCCTGCGCACGGTGCGGGTGGACGTCGAGGTGCTGGACAACCTCATGAACACCGTCGGCGAGCTGGTGATCGAGCGCACCCGCCTGCAGCAGGTGCTGAGCCGTCTGGAGGTCGAGCGGGAGGGCGATGAGCTCTCGCAGGTCATGTCCTCGGCGCTCGCACAGCTGGGGCGGCTCACGGGCAACCTGCAGGAGGAGATTCAGCGGGCCCGGATGCTGCCGGTCGAGAACCTGTTCAGGAAGTTCCCGCGGATGATCCGCGATATCGCCCACAAGGCGGGCAAGGAGATCAACTTCATCGTGCGGGGCGAGGAGACCGAACTGGACCGCTCGGTCATCGAGGAGATCGGCGACCCGCTGATGCACCTGCTCCGCAACGCCGTCGACCACGGCATCGAGTCGGCGGAGGAGCGCCTGGCAGCGGGCAAGCCGGCGGCCGGCACGGTGATTCTGGAGGCCTTCCACGAGGAGAACCACATCATCATCTCTGTGCGCGACGACGGCCGGGGCGTGGATCCGGAGAAGATCCGGGCCAGCGCGGTGCGCAAGGGCATCATCTCCGAGGAGGCCGCCCGGCGGCTCTCCGACCCGGAGGCGGTGAACCTCATATGGGCGCCGGGCTTCTCCACCAAGCAGGAGGTGTCTGAAGTCTCCGGACGCGGCGTCGGCCTCGACGTGGTGCAGAAGAACATCGAGCGAATCAACGGCTCGGTCGAGATCCGCAGCACCGTGGGCCAGGGTACCGAGTTCCGGGTGAAGCTGCCGCTCACCCTGGCGATCATCCGGGCCCTGCAGGTGGAGCTGGTGGGCACCACCTACTGCATCCCCCTGGGGTCTGTGGTTGAGACCGACCGTATTCCCACCAGCGAGATTCAGACCGTGCGGCAGCGCGAGGTCATCGTGAAGCGGGGTGAGGTGATTCCCCTTCTGCGGCTGGCCGAGGCGTTCGGCCTGCAGCGGCCAGAGGGGTATGAGGAGCCGGAAGAGATCTTCGTCGTCATCGTCGCCGTCATGGGCCGGCAGATCGGCCTCGTCGTGGACTCGCTCATCGGCGAGGGCGACGTGGTGATCAAGCCCCTCGGCCGGTTCATCGGGGAGATTCCCGGAATCTCGGGCGCCACTATCATGGGTGACGGCGACGTGGCCATCATCCTCGATGTTTCCAGCCTGGTGGACTCGGTGCAGGGAGAGGCCGGACGGCTGGAGACCGTGGCGCAGTAGGGGGACAGCAGATGAAGCTGCAGCCCAGCCAGTGGAAGGCCCTGGAGGACATGGTCACCCAGGCCCTTGCGGAGAGTTCAAGATCGTTGTCCAAGATGACGACGGGAGAGATCAGGCTCGATGCTCCGCACCTTTCGTTCCTCCCCCTGAAGGATCTGCCCGGGGTTGCAGGCGGCCCTGACGCCGTGGTGACCGCGGTCTACGTTGGCATCGAAGGCGAGCTTCAGGGCCATTTGATCCTGCTCTTCCAGCCGCATGAGGCGCGCGCGATGGTGGATCTGCTGCTTGGCCATCCCGCCGGCACGTGCCGGAAGCTGGACGAGCTGGGGCGGTCGGCCCTGGCTGAGGTGGGTAACATCTGCGGTTCCGCCTTCATCAACGCCATCGCGGATCGGTCCGGTCTGGAGGTGAGGCCGACGCCGCCGCTGCTGGTTGAGGACATGGCCGGGGCCATTCTGCAGACGGTCGCCACCGACCTGCTCCTGACCGGCGACGAGGCGCTGGTCATCACCACCGCCTTCAACGGCGCGGTGCCGGGCCACTTCCTGCTGATGCCCACCACAGAGTCGATGGCCCGGCTCATCACCACCCTCGAGGCGATTCGATGAACGGTCGCCAGATGGAAGCGGTGGGTCTGGGGGAACTGAAGGTTGCGAACAGGCCTGATCAAGTACTGGTCTGCTATGGTTTGGGATCCTGTGTGGGGCTGGCCCTCTACGATCCGGTCGTCCGGGTCGGGGCCATGGTACACGTGGTGCTGCCGGAAAGCAGTATGGGCAGAGGGCGGGAAGCGCCGCCTGGAAAATATGCGGATACCGGGGTTGAGGCGGCACTGGCAGCGCTCGTTGACGCTGGCGCCTCACGGTCTCGCCTGATTGCCAAGGCAGCGGGAGGGGCCCGCATGCTGAGGTTGGCCGGATCAAACCCGAGGCTGGATATCGGGGCTCGCAATACAGAGGCGGTGCGGGCTGCACTGGCCAGACATCAGATTAAGTTGGTAGCCGAGGACATGGGCGGGACCTACGGACGCACGCTCCAGCTCTACATTGAGACGGGTCGGGTACTCGTCAGCACGGTGGGGCGCGGCGAACGCGAGTTGTAAAGGGTCCCAAAACGCGCAGGAGGGAACCGAATGCCCAAGATTCTGTTGGTCGACGACGCTGCCTTCATGCGGATGCGTTGCTCGAAATTGCTCACCGAGCATGGTTTTGAGGTGGCCGAGGCCGAGAACGGCCAGGAGGCTATCGCCATGTATCAGAGCTACCAGCCTGACCTGGTCCTGATGGACATCACGATGCCGGTGATGGACGGCATCACCGCGACCAGGGAGATCAAGAACATCGATCCCGACGCCAAGGTGGTCATGGTCTCTGCCCTCGGACAGCAGACGATGGTCATCGAGGCCATCAAGGCGGGCGCGAAGGACTTTGTCGTCAAGCCCTTTGAGCCCGAAAAGATCCTCGCTACGGTCAGGAAGTTCGTTGGCGAGTAGCGAGATGCGCGGGCGAGTGCAGCGTCCGATCCGCGCGCTGGTGGTCGACGACTCCGCCTTCATGCGTAAGGTGCTGACCGAGCTGTTGGAGTCCGATCCCCTGATCACCGTTGTCGGTACCGCCCGCGACGGGCAGGACGGTCTGGAAAAGGTGCTGGAACTGCAGCCTGACGTGGTGACGCTCGACATTGAGATGCCCCGGCTCGACGGTTACGGCACGCTCAGGGAGATCATGGCTCGGCGGCCCACGCCGGTGGTCATGGTTTCGAGCCATACCCAGGAAGGGGCGGAGGCCACCATTCGGGCTCTGGCCCTCGGCGCGGTCGACTTCGTGGCCAAGCCGTCGGGCTCGATCTCGCTCAACATGCACGTCACCCGGGATGAACTGGTCGCGAAAGTGAAGGCGGCCGCCTCGGCCACGCCGCGCGTGCGCAGCGCCGCGCCGGCTGCACCTGTGGTTTCGCCGAAAGCGAAAATGCAGGCGCTGGCGGGACTGCGCCGGCAGATGGCCGCGGGCGACAGGCCCCCGCGCCGGCTGGTGGTGATCGGCTGTTCGACCGGCGGACCGGGCGCCCTGCACCAGATCATCCCCCGGCTTCCCGGCGACCTGCCGGCCGGGGTGCTGGTGGTGCAGCACATGCCGCCGGGGTTCACGCGGTCGCTGGCCCAGCGGCTGGACGAGCTGTCTCCGATTGCGGTCAAGGAAGCGCAGGCCGGCGACCGGGTCCGTCCGGCCCAGGTGCTGGTGGCCCCGGGCGGGTACCACATGGTCGTCGACGCCGACGGGCGCATCGCCCTGGACGAGGGTCCGCCGGTGCACGGCGTGCGCCCTGCGGTGGATGTGACCTTCGACTCCGTATTGCCCATCTGGAAAGAGCGGCTGGTGGGGGTCATTCTCACCGGTATGGGCTACGACGGGGCAAAGGGCATGGCCCGGCTGAACAAGGCCGGAGGCTGGACCATCGCCGAGGACGCCTCGACCTGTGTCGTCTATGGTATGCCGAGGGTTGTGGTGGAGATGGGGGCGGCCCGGGAGGTGCTGCCCGTGCAAAGCATCGCCGATGCGATCACGCGCGCTGTGGGAGAGGGTTAATCGTGAATCTACCGGGCTACCCGGTCTTTCAGCGTACCGTGCTCCAGCTGACCGGGATCGACCTGGACTGTTATAAGGGTACACAGATGGAGCGCCGGCTGCAGACCATCATGCGGCGGGCCGGCGTGAGTGACCTGGCCGCCTACGCCCGGCTTCTGCAGACGACGCCGGCGCGGGTGAAGGAGTTCCAGGACTTTCTGACGATCAACGTGTCGGAGTGGCTGCGTAACCCCGACAAGTTCGAGGAACTGAAGCAGGGCATTCTGCCGGAGTTGTTGAAAAGGAATCCTGTACTGCGAATCTGGAGCGCAGGCTGCGCCAACGGCGCGGAGCCCTACTCGGTGGCCATGCTGCTCGACGAGCTCGATCCGATCGGGCGGCACCAGATCTGGGCCACCGACCTGGATGGGGAGATCCTGAAAGTCGCCCGCGCCGGGATTTATCAGGAGAAGGACATCAAGAACGTTTCGCCGGCGCGCAGGGCGAAGTACTTCACCCCGGTCGAAGACGGCTTTGCCGTCACCGATCGGCTGAAGGCCCGGGTGCGGTTTGAGCAGCACAACCTGCTGTCGGACCCCTTCCCGAAGGATTTCGATCTCATTCTTTGCCGGAACGTGGTGATCTATTTCACCGAAGAGGCGAAAGACGAGCTCTACCGCAAGTTCCACGCCGCGCTGAAGCCGGGTGGCATCCTGTTCGTAGGCGGAACCGAGAGTTTGCTGAAAGCCAGGGAACTGGGCTACGCCAGCGCTTCGCCCTTCTTCTACCGAGCGGTAAAGTGAAGGGAGACATGAGGCAGCGCCATCAGTGCAGAAGGGAAGGAACGCGTACGTGAAGGCAGAGTTTGTCAACCCCTTCCTGGTATCGGCCGGCCAGGTATTGCAGACCGAGGCAGGCACTGACGTCGTGCAGGGGCAGGTGCGTCTGGAAGAGTCCCCCCTTGAATCGGACGAGGTGACGGTGCTCATCGGCGTGGTCGGCCGCGCCCAGGGCCTGGTCCTCTACGGCATGTCCGAGGAGACCGGGCGGAAGCTGGTCGAGGCGATGACGGGGGAGGAAGTCCCCGTGTTCGACGAGATGTGCGAATCTGCGGTGGCTGAACTGGGCAACGTGATCACCGGCCTCGCGTCCGGCGAGCTCGAGGCCGCGGGCTACCCTTGCAAGATTGCCCCGCCTTCGGTGGTAATCGGCAAGGGCACTGCCATTTCCACGCTTGCCATCAAACGACTGGTGATCCCCCTCGAGACGCAACTGGGGTCGATCACCGTCCATGTGGCATTGCGGGAAACTTATTGACAGGGCCTGCCGGCAGGGGTATTTTATAACCACTGCACGGGCCGGTCACCATACCGTAGCCAGTGGAGCGGCTAGCGATCAAGCCCCGGTTGGGCTTTGTTCGCGAGCCGTTTTGTGTTACCTATCAGCCATTCCGACACAGAGGTGAGTAGGGTTGCAGCCGATTCGCGCAGTGCTCGCAGGTGCGACGGGCAAGGTGGGGCAGGTTCTGGCCCGGGCCCTGGCCCAGGAGCCGGGGTTCAGCCTGGTGGGCGCGGTCGCCCGGGAGGGGGTCGGCCGAAACCTGTCCGAGCTGGTAAGCCTGGGCGGCCGTTCGGGGCCCGTGATCCACGGCTCGCTGGAGGAGTTCGTGGCGG
>JAMNXV010000185.1 GCA_023623185.1 Bacillota bacterium | reverse complement strand
TGAGGAGCTCGGTGAGGGTCCGCAGTGAAAAGATGCGCTGCAGCCCGGTGATGGGGTTCAGGGTGGAGAACCGCGGCACCAGGGCCCGCAGGGTGAAGATGAACTGGGTCTGCAAGGTGCCGACGACGACGCCGATGGCCAGCACCACCAGGGCGATCGGCAGCACCGCGCGCAGGAAGAGCAGGGCCCAGTCCTGCATGATGACGGTGGTGGTCTCGGGGGTCAGCTCGATCGGCGCCAGCCGCTCAAACGTGCCGGCCATGCCGCCGGCCACCTGCGCCACGCTGAAGGAGCCGATTCCCCGGAGGGCCAGGGTCGCAGCCACCAGCCCCATGCCCGCCACCAGGTCGGTGGAGCGGGCGACGCGGCCTTCCTCCCTCGCCTTGCGCAGCCTTCGGGGTGTTGGCTCCTCGGTGCGCTCCGCAAAGAGCTGCAGATCCATGGCTTACCCCCCCGGTACGGCCCGCATGAGCTCGAGGACCCGCAGGGCCTCCCGGAAGCCGGCCTCAAACAGGGCCGTCAGCGGCCGGCTGTAGAACGGCAGCAGCAGCACCAGCAGCAGGAGCCCCACGAAGGTCTTGGTGCCGAGCCCGATGGCGAAGATGTTGAGCTGCGCCACGGCCCGGTTCAGCACCGCAAACGCGACCATGGTCAGCAGCATGACCGCCACAAAGGGCAGGATGAGCTGAATGGCCAGGGCCAGCAGTTCGCCGAAGAGCCGGGCGATGTAGAGCCCGCTTACGGTCAGCTCCACCGGCCCGCCGGCCGGCACCAGCGCGTAGCTCTGCGCAAAGGTGCGGATCAGCCAGTGGTGGCCGTCGAGGGCCAGGAAGAAGAGCAGGGCCGTCGTCTGAAACAGGTTGCCCAGCACCGTGGCGCCCTGGCCGGTGATCGGGTCGAACAGCCCGGCCAGCATAAAGCCCATCTCCAGGTCGACCACCGCGCCGGCGATCTGCATGACGCTGACGAACAGCAGGCAGAGGAAGCCGATGACCAGGCCGACCACCAGCTCCACCAGCGCGGCGAGCAGCAGGTTTACCCCCTCGGTCCGGCCCGGGGCCACTTCGATGACCGGGCTGAGGAAGAAGCCCAGCAGGAAGCTGAGGGCCACCCGCACCTGAAACGGCACGAACCGGGTGGAGAGGATGGGCGCTGCGGTGAAGATGCCCATGGCCCGTGAGGCGCCCAGCAGGAGTGCGGCGAGCTGCGCGTAGAGCTGTTCCATCGGGCGTCATCGCACCACCGCGGGCAGCAGGGCCATCATGCGCCGGGCGAAATCCATGAGGTTGGTGAGCATCCAGGGCCCGAACACGATGAGGCCGGCCACCGCCGCGAGAATCTTGGGCACGAACTGGAGCGACGGCTCGTTCACCTGGGTGGTGGCCTGAAAGAGCGAGATCAGGAGGCCCACCAGGAGACTGAGCCCGATGACGGGGGCCGCCACGTACAGGGCGGTCCGCACCGCCTCCTGGGCGAGGTCCAGGGCGAACTCCGGAGTCAACTGCGGTCGCCCCCTTTATCCCGTAAAGCTTCGGATCAGCGACTCCACCACGAGGTGCCAGCCGTCCACCAGCACGAAGAGCAGCACCTTGAAGGGCAGCGAGATCAGGGTGGGCGGCACCATCATCATGCCCAGCGACATCATGAGGCTGGCCGTGATGAGGTCGATGATGATGAAGGGCAGGTAGATCAGGAAGCCCATGGTGAACGCGGTCTTGAGCTCGCTGATGGCGAAAGCGGGCACGACGGTGAAGAAGCTGACATCCTCGGGCCCGTCGGGCGCCGGCTGACCGCTCACCTCCAGCATCAGCCCCAGATCCGCCTCCCGGGTCTGCCTGAGCATGAACTCCTTCAGGGGCAGGGCGCCCCGCTCGATGGCCTCCACCTGGTCGATCTCCCCGGCCAGATAGGGCTGAATGGCCGTCTCGTTGATCTCGCCGAACGTCGGCATCATCACCGCCGCGGTGAGGAAGAGCGCGAGGCCGATGAGCACCTGGTTCGGCGGCGTCTGCTGCAGCCCCAGCGCGGTGCGGATGAAGCCGAAGACGACGATGATGCGTGTGAAGGAGGTGCACAGGATCACGATGGCCGGCGCCAGCGTGAGCACCGTGAGCAGCAGGAGCAGCTGCATCGTCTGCAGCCCCTCCTGGGGGGTCTCGGCCGGCCGGATGAAGTCGAAGGTGGGGATCTCCAGCGGCTGGGCCTGCGCCACCGGCGCCGCCAGCGCCAGAAGGGCCGCGACGATCAGCAGCCGGCGGAGGATCCGCCCGCTACTCATGGCGCTCCGCACCCGCGAAGCTGGTGGGGCCCCAGTCCCGCTCGGGCCGGGACTCCGCCAGCCACTCCGCCACCAGCTCCGGGTCGTCGATGCGGTGGATGAGCCGAATGGAGCCCTCGGTGGAGCCCAAGAGCAGGATCTCCTGCCCCACCTGCACCAGCAGCAGGTGCCGGTCGCGGCCCACGGCCAGCCCCTCCAGCACCCGCATCCGCCGGCCGCGGGTGAACTGAAACTGCCACCGGGCCAGCCAGCGCACCGTCACGAAGGCCAGCGCGATCACCAGAAGCGAGGCGAGCAGGTAGACGAGGAGGCTCCCCGTGCCGCTCACCGGCGATGACTGGAGCAGCTCCTCCGTGCCGTTCATCGGCCGGGGCTCCCCTCGGGGTTGATCAGTTCGGTGATGCGGACGCCATAGTTCTCGCCGATCACCACGACCTCCCCGCGGGCCACGAGCTGGCCGTTGACCAGCAGATCGACCGCCTCACCGGCGTGCTTGTCCAGCTCCAGCACCGAGCCCGGGCCCATCGCAAGGATCTCCCGCAGGCTGCGCCGGCTCTGGCCGAGCTCCACCGTGAGCTCCAGTTCCACGTCGGCGAGCAGCCCCAGCGGCGACGGATCTCCCTCGGCCGACCCTTCCGGGTTCAGGGACGGAAAGGCGGCCGCCTGCGGCTCCTGCTCACCCTGGCGTGCCTGGGCGAAGAGGGCGGCGATCTCCTCCTGGGTCAGTCCGTGTTTGGCCATCGATCGCCCCTCCTTACTGGATCACCATGTCGGTCACGTACACCCGGGTCACGTGGCCGGGAAGGACCGCGTCAAGCCCTTCCTTGATGGCCTCGGCCAGCCGCTCCTTGCCGTCGGCCCCGCTCAGGTCCTGGGCGGTAAGCTCCCGGACCTGGCTCAGCACGACGTCCCGCACCTGGGGGGAGGCTTCCTTGGCAAGCTCTTCCGACCGCGCGCTGCGCAGCCCCAGGGCCACGCTGAACTGAATGTAGCGCAGGCGATCCTTGTCCGCGAGGTTGGTCACAAACTGGTCGAGCTCGTAATACGCCGCTTCGAGCACAGGGTCGCCTGCCGCAACGGTCGTCGTGCTGCCCCCGCCGGCGGCCACGGCCCCTCCGGGCTGCGGCATGAAGAAGAAGACATAGGTGGTGAGACCTGCCACGCCGACCGCCAGGATGACCACGGCGGCGACGAGCGCGGTAATCAGCCCTCGGTTCATG
>JAMNXV010000193.1 GCA_023623185.1 Bacillota bacterium | reverse complement strand
GGGTGGCGATACCGGAGGGGATCACCCGTTCCCATACCGAACACGGAAGTTAAGCCCTCCAGGGCCGAAGGTACTCCGCAAGGGGGAGAATAGGTCGCTGCCCAAACTAGTTTGGAGACCACCGCAATCACAGCGGTGGTCTTTGTCTTTATCCGAGCCCTACAGCCGGAGATCCGCGTGCGCAGCGCTGGTCTCCGGCTTTCTTCTGGTCAACGCTCAGCATTACGGTTTACTCCGTACGGGTGAACATGGCTTGTCTACTTACACCTGGACGCGTTTCGCAAAACACCCGCAAGACCTTGCCCTGTGCTGTACTCGGCTCCCGCCCCGGACCGGGCAACCTGGCACCGGCTCACCCGCATGGGTGAATTTTCCAGAGGGTGATTGAAAAGGGAGAATAAACAGTATAAACTTTCGCCGAACCCTAGTCTATCACGAACAGGGGGGTATTGAATGGGTGTAGGGAAGAGGCTGCTGTCCAGCGTGGTGACGGCCTCGATGCTGCTCTCTGTCGGCTCGGGCTTGGCGTTGGCCAATTCGCTGGATCCGCCCGAGCGGCCGGAGCTGGACGTTCCGATCGCAGAACGCTTTTCCACGAAGGCCGAGACGAAGGCAGAGCGTCAGCTGGAGAGGGGCGACCGCCTTGAGCGGCTGATCCGGCCAGAGGGCGTGCGCCAGTACTTCGTCGAACTCGAAGCGCCCTCCGGAGTCGAACTGCAGGTTCAGGCTCGCCAGCAGGGCCTGCGCGCGCAGAGCCTGACCAACGCGACCCGGGAGCACCTGAGGAGCATCGAATCCGCACAGCGGAACGTGATCCAGCAGATGCGGTCGGTGAGGGGCAGCCAGGGCAACGTCGAGGTCCTGTACCAGGTCACGAACGTGCTGAACGGCATCGCGGTGCGCACGGATGAGGCCGGGGCGGAGCAGATTCGCCGGATCCCCGGGGTCAAGTCCGTTACCGTGATGGAACTCCACGAACGCGCCCACTTCGGCAGCGTGCCGCTTATCGGAGCGCCCGAGGTGTGGGAGAGCTACGGCGTCCTTGGTGAAGGCATTAAGGTCGCCGTGATCGACAGCGGTATTGACTATCTGCATACCAACTTTGGCGGCCCCGGTACCCCGGAGGCTTACGAACTGGACACGACGGAGCTGAACGAGTACTTCCCCAACGTGAAGGTGGCGGGGGGCTGGGACTTCGCCGGCGACGACTATGACGCCAGCTCCGACGATCCCAGAAGGAACACGCCGCGGCCGGACCCGAACCCGCTTGACTGCCCTGCGCACCTGGGCGGCGGTCACGGCACCCACGTGGCGGGAACCATCGGCGGCTACGGCGTGAATGCGGATGGCACTACTTACCAGGGGCCTTATGACGACAGCATTCCTCTGGATTCCATGCGCATCGGCCCCGGCGTGGCGCCGATGGCGGAGCTGTACGCCCTGCGGGTCTTCGGCTGCAGTGGCAGCACCGGCCTCACGGTTCAGGCGCTGGACTGGGTCGTCGACCCCAACGGCGATGGTGACTACTCCGACCGGATGGACGTGGCCAACCTCTCCCTGGGCTCGCTCTTCGGCGGTCCTGACGATCCCACTGTCCGCGCGGTCAACAACGCCGCCCTGGCCGGTGTGCTGCTTGCGGTCGCTGCGGGCAACAGCGGAGACGTCTACTACATCATGAGCAGCCCGGGTTCCGCGACCCGTGCCGTCACCGTTGCGGCCCAGGTCGATGCGATGGAAGTGGTGGACATGTTCCGGATCGATTCGCCGGACTCCATCGCGGGCCTGTATCCGGGCACGGTCGGCCAGAGCTTCGACTGGGCCGGCATGGAAGCGCCGGTCACGGCGCCGGTCGTCTATGACCCGGCCAACCCCGGCGGGTGCAGCGCGTGGCCTGCGGGGGCGCTGGAGGGCAAGATCGTCCTCGTCGACTGGGTGCCGGCCGGCTATGACACCTTCCCCTGCGGTTCGGCGGCCCGCGCCGACAACGCCGCTGCCGCCGGTGCGGTCGGCATCATCATGGCGGAGCCCACCCCCTACCTCACCGTGGCGATCGCCGGCAACGCCGCCATTCCCAGCATTCTGACCATCAGCGATGCGGCGGAAGCCATCAAGTCTGAGCTGGACAACGGGGTGGTCGCAACCCTGAGCAGCGAACTGCTCGGCGCAGGAAAGATGGAAACGCCTGAGCGGAACGACACGATCGCCGACTTCAGCTCCCGCGGTCCCGCCATCGGCAACGGGCTGAAGCCTGACATCGCAGCGCCCGGATTCACCATCTACTCGGCGCTGTCGGGCACCGGGTCGCTGGGCGCATCCTACAACGGCACCTCCATGGCCACGCCGCACATGGCGGGTGTGCTGGCCCTCCTCCGGGAGAAGAATCCCGACTGGACGGTGGAAGAGATCAAGGCCCTGGCCATGAACACCGCCGGCCATGACATCACCCACAATGAAGTCGCCGACCGGGTCGGCCAGAGCCGTGCGGGCGCCGGCCGTGTGGATGTGGCTGCGGCGATCGATCAGGCGGTCATCGCCTACAGCGCCGATGATCCCGGCGCCGTCAGCGTCTCCTTCGGCGCTGTGGAGGTGGTGGGCAGCGCCACCTTCGAGCGGCGGGTCAAGGTCGTGAACCACAGCAACCGCACGGTGACCTACCGCCCGAGCGTCGACATGTTCGCCGAGATTCCCGGACTGACCTACAGCTTCCCCGACGGTGACGTGACGGTGCCGGCAGGCGGGTCCGCCACCTTCCGGGTGCGGCTGACCGCTGACGCTTCACAGATGCGGGCCACCCACGACCCGACCGTCGCCGAGACCCAATACGGCTACGATCGCGTGTGGCTCCCGGAACACAGCGGCGTGATCCTCCTGAAGCCGATCAACAACGCCCCCGGCGCCAGGGCGACCTTGCGGGTTCCTGTCTACGTCACCGCCCGCCCGGCGGCGGACATCCGGATGGAACAGGAGAGCCTCACGTTCACCGGTGACCTCGAGTTCGACGCGCTGTACATGACCGGCACCGGCCTCGACACCGGCACATCCGTCTATGACTATACCTCCATCGTCACGCCGTTTGAGCTTCAGCACGTCGGCACCGTGGACAGCCTCGACAAGGCTGCCGGCATCGGCGCCAGCGCCATCTCGGCCGTGATCCAGTATGCCGGCGTGACCACAGACTCGCTCGCCGTTGCCTCCTGGGGACTCCCTCTGGATTTGAGTGAGCTCTACTTCGGCATCGTCGCCCATGCTGACTGGTCCACCTTTGCGCAGGAAGTCATGTACAAGGTCCAGGTGCGGCCTGAGGGCAGCAACGCGATCTACACCCTGGAGAACGACCGGGCTGCGGTCCGAGTCGGCAACTCCGTCGAAGCCACCGACATCCCGCTCGCCTGCACCGACTTTGGCTGCTACGTCGCGGCCAACGGTCTGGACCCCACAATCCAGTCGGGCATGTTCAACAACAACGTCATGATCCTGTCCGCCTGGGCGGATGAGATGGGCCTGACCAGCACGAACACCAGCTTCCAGTGGCGTGTGATTGCCGAGCACTGGCGGTACGGTGTGATCGATGAGACGCCGTGGTACCACTACGACATCGCCAACCCCGGCCTGGACTTCACCTACGCTGGTTACTACACGGGCCAGCCCACCTGGATCGCGCAGCCTGACTATGCCGTCCCGGTCCTCTACAACGCATCCGGCTACGAGGCGAACGGCTCCAAGGGCATCCTGCTGCTGCACAACCTCAACGCCAAGGGCAACCGCGCCCAGGTGGTGGGCATCAACGCCGTGCCTGCCAACACCGGCTTCGTCGAGTGGCCGGACGAGGTGACGTACGGCGATGCGCCCTTCACCGTCACCGCCGAGAACGAGCGGGCCATCATCGGCTCCCTCACGCAGGATATCTGCGAGGTCGGCGACACCGAGAACGGCACGGCCACGGTCACCCCGCTGATCGCGGGAGACTGCATCCTGCGGGCTCAGTTCACCGGTGACGAGAACTCCGCACCCTCGTTTGCGGACCTGGTCGTCCCGATCAAGAAGGCTGAGCTCGTGGTCACGCCCAACTCCGTCACCCGGATGGTCGGCACCGAGAATCCGGAGCTGACCGGTACGGTCACCGGCTTCGTCGCCGGCGATGAGGAGCTGGTCGAGGTCCGGTACGCCACCGCAGCCACCGCGGCGTCGCCCGTGGGCAACTACCGGATCACGGTCCGCTTCGACGACCCCGAGGGGCGGCTGCCCAACTACAACATCACCATCCACGACGCCTTCGTCACGGTAGTGGACGAGCTGTCGGAGGTCGCCTTCGATCCGGACTTCGAGGACGTGCAGCCGGCTGAAGGGTTCGTCATCCAGTTCCAGTGGCTGGTCAACGGCGAGCCGGGCGAGAACCCCTCCGCGATGGTGCGCATCCTCGACGCGGCGACCGGGGCCGTCATCACCTCTTTCGTGCTGAACGGCGGCGGCCTCACCTTCGAGGACGGCTACTACCTGGTCGACTTCGACCCGCAGCGTTACGGCCTCAGCTCTGGCGATCAGGTGACCGTGCAGATCTACGTGAACCGGAAGCTGCAGGTGCAGAAGACGATCACGCTCGAATAGGGGGGGAGCGCGGATGAAGAGGCAGATTCTATGGCTGGCGACCGGCGTCACCATCGCGGTCTTTGGCGTGGGCGGCGCAACCTTCGCCCTGCTCTCGGATCAGTCGGCCCCGGCATCGGGAGACTTCGTGGCCGGAACGCTGAGGCTGGACGGCCGGCGCGGGGGCGGCGACACTGCCGAGGGGCCGATGTTCTACCTGGGCGGCGACCAGGGGCTGAACCCGACCGGCGAGTGGGCGCCGGGCGACTCCCAGAAGCGCTGGTTTGAGATTCAGAACGTCGGCACCCTGGCCGCCCGTATGACGAACATCTCCGCCTCGATGCCCGACGATGCCGATGCGACGCTGGTCGAACAGCTCTACGTAAGGGTCACGGACGAGTTTGGCTTCGAGGTGGCCGCCGGTCCGCTGAACGAGTTCCTGGCTCCGGGCGGCAAGCCCTTCGCCGGGCCGGCCATCGAGCTGGATCCGGGCGACATCCTCACCCTCACGTTCGAGGTCAGCCTGCCGCTCGATACGAACAACGACTTCCAGGCCACCAGCGCGGAATCCGTCACCTTCTCGGTCAGCGCTGAGCAGGTGAGGAACAACCCCTAGCGGGTGCGCGTGCCCCCGAGAGTGCGCCAGGCGCCTCTCGGGGGCTTCCCATGCGCTTGACACGCAGAGGAGATCGTGTTATGGTAACGTAACGCTCCAGACGACAAAGGTTCGCCTGCGAGTCATGCGACTCGCCTTGCATGACCACCGTGTTTACGGTGGTCGTTTCTCTGTGCCTCCGCCATCGCGCCAAACGACCGGGCAACCACTTCGAAGCACACGACGGAAAAGGAGAGAGCAACGTGCGCCAGCAGGTTCGCCGCGATCTCATCCACCTCGCGTGGCCGACGGCCATGGAGCAGCTGCTCAGCCTGGCCACGCAGATGATCGACATGGCCTTTGTCGGCCGTGTCGGCGCGTACGCCGTGGCCGCGGTGGGCGTGGTCACCCAGCCGCTCTGGCTCACGTTCGGCTTGGCGGGCGCGCTGGGCGTAGGCGTCATCGCCCTGGTGTCCCGCCTGAAGGGAGCGGGCGACGACCAGGGCGTGGAGCGGGCCGCCAGCACCGCGTCCTGGCTGGGGCTTGGCCTCGCCCTGCTGCTCGGGGCCGGGCTCTACTTCGGCGCAGCGCGGATCGTGACGGGGATGGGCGCACCGCCCGATGTGCACCCCTACGGCGTGCGTTACCTGCAGATCCTCGTGCCGGGGCTGATCGGCCACTACTGGTTCATCACCATGTCCGCGGCGCTGCGCGCTGTGGGCGAGACCCGCGTCCCGATGCGGCTGGCCCTCCTGGTCAATGTGGTAAACGTGGCGCTGGACTGGCTGCTCATCTTCGGCCACCTCGGCTTCCCCGCCCTGGGTGTGGTTGGCGCCGCGCTGGCCACCTCCATCGCCCGCTTCGTCGGTGCGCTGGGGCTCCTGGTCGTGCTTTTCCGGCGGCAGGGACCCGTCGCGCTCAGGTGGCGCACCCTCTGGCGGTTCAGTTCCAACCTGGCCGTGCGCATCGTGCGGGTGGCCAGCCCCTCGGCGGTGGAGCGGACGGCGGCCACCCTGTCGATGATCGTCTATGCCATCCTCATCAACCGGCTGGGCACCATCGCGATTGCCACCCAGCAGATCGCCTACGTCACCGAGGACCTGATCTGGCTGGTGGCCTTCGGCCTCGGCACCAGCACGGCCACGCTCATCGGCCAGTCGCTGGGGGCGCAGAACCCCGAGCGGGCGCGCCTCGCCATGCTCGAAGGCCTGCGCGTGGGCGGCATCTTCACGCTGGCGGTGGCGGCCAGCTTCCTCCTGGTCCCGGGGTTCTACATGCGCATCTTCACCACAGATGAGCAGGTGATCGCGCTGGGCACCATGGCCCTGCGGGTCGCGGCCCTGGCGGACATCCCCATGGGGCTGGTCCTCGTGCTGAACGGTGGCCTCCAGGGCGCCGGCGACACGCGCGCGGCGGCGGCCATCACCCTGCTGGGCAGCTGGGCCGTGCGGCTCAGCCTGGCCTACGTGATGATCGACATCTTCGGCTGGGGGCTCTTCGGCGCCTGGATCGCGGCCGCGTGCGACTGGGTCGTGCGGCTGGGGCTCTTCTGGATTCGGTTCACGCGCGGGCGCTGGCAGGAGATGGCCGTCTGAGGAACTCGGCTGCCCGCCCTAGTCCCGGGCGTTCCTCTGGTACATTCGCGCATCGCCCTAAGGGCTCCATTTCGGAACGGCTCTGGAGCCCTGCGCGGCGGTGCGCTACAATTTTCTTGGCGGAATGTGAAGGGGCGAACAAACGTCGGGAGGTGACCGTGTGGGGAGGCGGACAGCGGCTCTGGGGTGGGGGCTGCTCGGCATCGGCGCGAGCCTGGCCCTCTGGCACCTGATCGCGCTCCAGTACCCGCCCTGGGCGGTGCCCACGCCGGTGGACGTTGCCCGGGAGATGGTTCGCCTGTGGCGGCAGGGCGCGCTGCTCTCCGCGGTGGCCGTGACCACCGTTCGCACCCTGGCGGGCTTCGGCCTGGCCGTCCTGCTGGGCGGCGTGAGCGGCCTGATCGCGGGGCTGCTGCCGCCCCTCCGGCAGGCCCTGGCGCCGGTGGTCACCGCGATTCAGGGCGTGCCCCCGGTGGCCCTGATCATCGTGGCCCTGCTCTGGTTCGACGCCAACAGCTCGGCCCCCGTCTTCACCATCACGGTGGCCGTGCTGCCGATCATTTTCGCCGCGGCGCTGGAGGGCACCCGCGCCGTCGACCGCGGCCTGATCGAGATGGCCACCGTCTTCCGCACCCCCCGGCGGATGCTGGTGACCGACGTCTACCTGCCCCACCTGCTCTCCTATCTGTTCCCCGCGCTGGTCTCGGGGCTCGGCCTGGCCTGGAAGGTGGCGCTGCTCGCCGAGCTGATGGCCGGCAGCCGCACGGGGATGGGCGCCGGGCTCGGCGCGGCGCGCGTGAGCCTCAACGTGGCCGGCATGTTCGCCTGGATCGCCGTGGTGGTGATCCTCTTGCTGGCAATGGAGAACCTGCTGCTCCGGCCGCTGAAGCGCAGGCTGGAGCCCTGGCAGCGGGGCCGGGAAGGAGGTGGGGGCTGAGTGCTGACCATGACGGGCGTCGGCCACGCCTACGGCGGCCACCCGGTTCTGGCGGACATCGACCTCCGGCTGGGGCCGGGCCAGGTGCTCGCCATCGTGGGCCGCTCCGGCTGCGGGAAGACGACCCTCCTGCAGATCGCGTCCGGCCTCATCGCCCCGTCCCGGGGGCGGGTGGAGAACCGGTTTCGCCGCCCGGCCTACGTGTTTCAGGAGCCGCGCCTCCTGCCGTGGCGGACGGCCTGGCAGAACATCGCTTTCGGGCTGAAGGCGGCCGGCGCCTCCGCCGCCGAGCAGCGCCGGGTGGCCTCGGCGCTCATCGAGCGGCTCGGCCTCGCCGGCGCCGCGGACAAGTACCCCCACGAGCTGAGCGGCGGGATGCGCCAGCGGGTGGCCCTGGGCCGGGCCCTGGCGATCGAGCCTGACCTGCTCCTGCTGGACGAGCCCTTCGGCGCACTGGACCCCGGCCTGCGGGCGGACATGCAGCGGCTGCTGCTGGACCTGCTGGCCGAACGGCAGGTGGCCGCGCTCTTCGTCACCCACGACCTCACCGAGGCCGTCCGGATCGGCGACGAGCTGATCGCGCTCTCGCCCGCGCCGGGCCGCATCATCGCCCGGGTGCCGCTGGGGCGCACCCCGCGCACCGATGCCGACGCCTACGTCCACCGCACCGTGGCCGCGATCTGGCCGCAAGTGTCCGCAGCTTATCCCGACTAGGAGGAATGCCCTATGCGCGTCACACGATCTACCCTTCCCAGGCTGATCGCCTGTCTGCTGGCCCTCGGCCTGCTCTTCGGCTGCGCCCGGCCGGGGGCAGAAAGCCCGCCCGTCAACCAGCCGCAGACGCCGCCGGCCGCCGAGGAGACCCCGTCCGAGGGCACTGACCCCGCACCGGCCGCGGCGCCGCTTGAGCAGCTCATCCTGCAGGCGCCCGCCGCCCCGCCCTCCATCCTGCTGGCTCACCTGGCCACACAGGAGGGGCTGACCGACCTGGTCCCCGCGGTGGAGTTCCAGGCTTTCCAGAACCTGGACCAGCTGCGGGCCGACATGGTGAAGGGGGCGGTGCAGGTGGCCGTGGTGCCCACCTACGTGGCCGCCAACCTGTACCAGAAGGGGCTGCCGGTCAAGCTGCTGAACGTGGTCGTGTGGGGCCACCTTTCGGTGCTGACGGCCGACCCCGACATCAGCGGCTGGGAGGACCTGAGGGGCCGTACGGTCTACATCCCCTTCAAGGGTGACTCGCCCGACCTGATCTTCCGGACCGTCGCGCACCTGGCCGGCGTCCCGGAGGAGGAGATGGACCTGAACTACGTCTCGGCCGCCCCCGAGGCGCTGCAGATGCTGCTGGCCGGCAAGGCCGACGCCGTGGTGCTGCCCGAGCCCGTGGCGTCCGCCGCGATCCTGCAGGGCAAGCAGAAGGGGATCCCGGTGCGGGAGCTCTTCGAGCTGAGGCAGGAGTGGGGCCGGGTGACCGGTCGGGAGCCGGCCATCCCGCAGCTGGGCACCATCGCCGTGACGGACGTGATCGAGGGCCATCCCGAGGTCATCGCGGCCATCCAGGAGGGGCTGCAGGCCTCCGTCGCCTGGATACAGGAAAACCCCGCCGATGCGGCGAGGTTGGGTGAGCCTTATCTGCACGGGCTGAAGGCGCCGGTCATCGAGCGCTCGCTGGACCGCACGCCGTTCCGGTTCGTCCCGGCGGCCGAGGCCCGTGAGGACGTGGAGTTCTACTTCACGAAGCTGGCGGAGCTGAACCCGGAGATCATCGGCGGCGGCCTGCCGGACGACGGCTTCTACTACACCGGGGAGTAAATCAGCCGAAGCGGCCCGTGATATAGTCTTCCGTGCGCCTGTCGGACGGGGCGGAGAAGATCCGCTCCGTCCGATCCATTTCCACCAGGCGGCCGTCCAGGAAGAAGGCCGTGTAGTCGGAGACCCGGGCGGCCTGCTGCATGCTGTGGGTGACCAGCACGATGGTGTACTCCTGTTTCAGGCTGGTCATCAGCTCCTCGATCTTGCCGGTGGCGATGGGATCCAGGGCCGAGGTCGGCTCGTCCATCAGCAGCACTTCGGGGTTCACCGCTAGGGCACGGGCGATGCAGAGCCGCTGTTGCTGGCCGCCGGAAAGGGCGAGAGCGGGCTTGCGCAGCCGGTCCTTCACCTCGTCCCAGAGCGCCGCGCGCCGGAGCGAGGCCTCCACGATGTCGTCCAGATCGCCGTCGTAGCCGTTGATGCGGGGCCCGAAGGCGACGTTCTCGTAGATGGACTTGGGGAAGGGGTTGGGCTTCTGGAAGATCATCCCGATGCGGTAGCGGATCGCCATGGGGTCGGCCCCGGGGGCGTAGAGGTCCTCGCCCCGGAAGCTGACGTGGCCCTGGATGCGGGCGTCGGGCACCAGGTCGTTCATCCGGTTGAGGCAGCGCAGGAAGGTCGACTTGCCGCAGCCGGAGGGGCCGATGATCGCGGTCACGGCTCGCTCGGGTATGGTCATGCTGATCTGATGCAGCGCCTGGTGGGCGCCATAGAAGAGGTCGAGGTTCCGGACGACGAAGCCGCCCGCGCGAGAGCCCTGTACGGCCGGGTTTGCCATGACGACGGCCATGCTACCACTCCGCTTTCTTCTGGTATTTGCTCCTGAGCCAGATGGCGATGCCGTTGAGGCTCAGGAGGAGCGCCAGCAGCACGAGGATGCCTGCCGAGGCGACCTCCTGGAAGGCCTTCTGCGGCATGCCGGCCCAGTAGTAGATCTGCACCGGCAGCACGGTGAAGCTGTCGAGCGGGGTCCTGGGCAGGCTGGTGACGTACACCCAGGCGCCCACCGCCAGCAGCGGGGCGGACTCGCCCAGGGCGCGGGAGACCGAGAGGATGGTGGCGGTGAGGATGCCCCCCAGCGCAGCCGGCAGGATGACCGTGAAGATCACCTGCGTCTTGCTGGCGCCCAGGGCGTACGCCCCGTGGGCCAGGGAGGGGGGGACGGCCCGGATGGCCTCCCGGGTGTTCACGATGATCACCGGCAGCACCATGAGGGCCAGGGTGAGGGCGGCGGCCAGGATCGACCGGCCTAGCTGCATCCAGCGGACGAAGAAGGCCAGGCCGAATAGGCCGTAGACGATGGAGGGCACGCCGGCCAGGTTGTCGATGTTGAGCTTCAGGAACTGCGTCAGGCTCTGGCGCAGGGGCGATGGGCGGTCGCCCTCGGCGTAGAACTCCAGGAAGACGGCGGTCGCGACGCCGACGGGCAGTGCAAAGGCCGCGGTGAGCACGATGACGTAGAAGGAGCCCACCAGCGGGGCAAGGATGCCGGTCCTGTCGGCGAAGCGGGAAGCGTGGCTGGTGAGGAAGGACCAGCTGAGCCGGGGCAGCCCCGTCGAGAGCAGGTCCCAGAGCAGGATGGCCAGCACGGCCAGGGCGACGACGATCGCCAGCAGAAAGAGCCAGTGCGAGGCGGCATCCATCCGGCGCCTGCGGCGCCTGCGGGCAGCGATGTCGTTCATGCGCGCTCTCCCTCCTGGTAGCGGCGGCCGAGGGCCCGGGCGAGCAGGTTCATCGCCAGCGTGATGAGGAAAAGGGCCATGCCGACGGCGTACATCGAGGTGTAGGCGGCCGAGCCGATCTCGAGGTCGCCCTGCGCCACCTGGGCGATGTAGCCGGTCATCGTCTGAATCGACTCCAGCGGGTTCAGGGTGAGTTTCGGGGTAGAGCCCGCGGCGAGGGCCACGATCATCGTCTCGCCGATGGCCCGGGAGACGGCCAGGATGACGGAGGAGACGACGCCGGAGAAGGCCGCCGGCAGCACTACCTTCAGGGCCACCTCCAGCCGGGTGGCCCCCAGGGCGAAACCGGCCTCCCGGAGGGACCGGGGGACGGCCAGCATGGCGTCCTCCGACATTGAGCAGATCATCGGCGTGATCATGATGCCCACCGTGATGAAGGCGGACAGGGCGTTGAAGACCTCGATGTCCGGGATGATCTTCTTCAGGAGGGGCGTCACGAAGGTGAGGGCGAAGAAGCCGTACACCACGGTGGGGATGCCTGCCAGCAGCTCCAGCAGCGGCTTCAGGATGCGCCGCACCCGGTCGGGGGCATACTCGCTCAGGTAAATGGCACTGCCCAGGCCCAGGGGTACGGCCACCAGCGCGGCGCCGCCG
>JAMNXV010000146.1 GCA_023623185.1 Bacillota bacterium | reverse complement strand
TTTCGCGCCTGCGTGCCCCCATGCGCCCTCCTGTGATCCAGGTCACGGATAGAGAAGCTGTGTGAAACTTACAATAGCGACGAGCATCAAAGGATATCCCGCACATGGCGACACCACACACCGATATGGCTGCTGCTGCCGTCAGAGGCGGGGAGGAGGTAACGCATGGGAAAGCGATTCGCCGCATGGATTGCCGGCGCCGTCGCGGCGCTTGCGCTGGCAGTCGGCCTTGCAGCATGGATTTCGGGTCAGAACCGTAATGAAGAGATAGAGGACCTCGCGTGGGAGGTGGAGAACCTCGCCCGCACGGTGCGCCCGCAGAAGGAGTTCGGGACCCCGCGGACAGACGCTGCCGACATCCGGCACAGCCCGGCCGACCTGCCCGGCCCCATCGAGAGGCGCGGGCCCGAACGCGTGAAGGTGGAACTGGAGACGGTGGAGCTGGACGGCGTGCTGGCTGACGGTACCACGTACACCTACTGGACGTTCAACGGCACTGTGCCCGGGCCGTTCATCCGGGTGCGGGTCGGCGACACCGTCGAACTGACCTTGAAGAACGCCGAGGACTCGGGCAACATCCACTCCATCGACCTGCACGCCGTGACGGGTCCCGGCGGCGGCGCGATGTCGACGCAGGTGGCCCCGGGGGAGAGGAAGACCTTCACCTTCAAGGCCATGAACCCCGGCCTCTACATTTACCACTGCGCGTCGCCGCACATCCCCACGCACATCGCCCAGGGCATGTACGGCCTGATTCTGGTGGAGCCCGAGGAGGGGCTGCCGCCGGTCGACCGGGAGTTTTACGTGATGCAGGGCGAGGTGTACGCGGCCGGCCGCCACACCGACGGCGGGCACCAGCCCTTCGACGGCGACCTCATGTTCAGGGAGCAGCCCAACTACGTGGTCTTCAACGGCGCCTTCCAGGCGCTCACGGGTGATCAGCGGATGACCGCCCGGGTCGGCGAGCGCATCCGGCTCTTCGTCGGCAACGCCGGGCCCAACCTGGCCTCGTCGCTGCACGTGATCGGCGAGATCTTTGACGTGGTCTACGTGGAGGGCGGGACCGACGTCATCCACAACATCGGCGCCACCCTGATCCCCGCCGGCGGGGCCGTCATCGTGGAGTTCACCGCGGAGGTTCCCGGCCGGTACCAGCTGCTCGACCACTCCATCTCCCGGGCGGTCGACAAGGGCGCCATCGCGTTCATCGATGTGTACGGCGATGTCGATCCGGAGATCTTCCACGACCCCGCCGGGCATCCGATGCCCGAAGATGAGGGCTGAGCGCCCGAGGGCCAGGCAGGTATCGATCAGGGGCCGTCGAATCCGTGGTAGGTGAGGTTCATCCAATGAGGAAGGGGCGGACCCCGCGGTGAAGACATTCGGCCTCTGGCTGGCGATCTGGTACCTGCTCCGCAACCCGCTCGGTCAGCTGCTCCTGCTGCTGGTCGTGCTCGTGTACCTGGACAACCGCTACTTCGGCATCGGCGCACGGCTCATGGCCCTGATTCACCACCGCCGGCGCATCGCCAGCCTGCGCTACACCGTGCAGGTGAATCCGTCCGACGTGCGGGCCATGGTGGAGCTGGGCGAGCACTACCTGCGTAGCGGACGTTACCCGCAGGCTGCCGAGTACCTGCAGCGGGCGCTGGAGCGCGGCGAGGACAGCGCGCGGGCGCACTACCTGCTGGGCGCGGCCCGGGTGAAGCTGGGGCAGCACGAGGAGGGGCGGGGCCTGCTGGAGAAGGCCCTGGCCCTGCAGCCCAACGTCGCGTATGGCGAGCCCTATCTCTTCCTGATCGAGGAGGCGGCCGCGCAGCGGGATGACGGGCGGATCGAGGAACTCGTCTCTGCGCTGGAGCAGTTCGAGAGCGTCGAGATCCTCACCCGGGCGGGCCACCTGTGCCGGGCAAGCGGTCACACGGCGCTTGCGCGGAGGCTGTTCGCCGAGGCGATCACCAATTACCAGTACATCCCCGCCAAGATGCGGCGGCGGGAGCGGCGCTGGCTCTGGCGGGCCAGGCTCGGGCAGATGCAGACGCGATAGCGCGCTCCGCCTGTGCCCTCGCCCTCTCCGCTCGCAGCGGGGCTTGGCGTTGACGGGAATCGGCCGCACTGATCGCAGTGCGGCCGATTCCCGTTTTTCTGCCGATCCATGCCTGATGTGTCCCCAGCATTTTCCGACGTGGCAGCCCAGGGATTGGGAGCCGCAGATTTTTCGCTTGCGCCTCCCAGGCAAAGCGGTAAAGTTGCGGTTCCCATCCGAGAAGACGAGCCGTGAAGCCGCAGCTCCCTGCCTCGTGGGGCCTTACGTCAACCTGGAGTTCATGTTATGTCACCATCGCCTCGTCGACGGCGGCGATCCTGCAGCGCGACCGTCCGCGAACCCACCGCAGCGATCTCGGAGCCGCAAGTTTTTCGCTTGCGCCTCCCAGGCAAAGCG
>JAMNXV010000080.1 GCA_023623185.1 Bacillota bacterium | reverse complement strand
AAGCCTGACCGAATGCTATGAAGCTACTCGTCAATCTTGGCGAACCGCCGGATGCGGACCCGCATGTCCGGTGGTGTGAGAGGACGGGGGCTAGCCGCCCCCTCCTACTCGATCGTCGCTCCGTCAGCCGGAGCGCCTTCGGTCACTCGGCGGCCACACATCCGTCGATCATGCGCCGCATCCGGGCCACGAGCCCGGCCGACACGCCCGCGGTGGGCTGGGCGGGGGCGCGCACGGCCGTGGCCGTGTGCAGGGCCGTCGTTCCCGTCTCCCGCAGAATCTGGGCCGCGTTGGCGTGCGTGACGCCCCCGCCCACCATGATCTCCAGCGGCGATTGAGCGATCATCTCCCTGAGCGCATCGGACGCCGTCTCCGGCCGGGGCGAGCGCCCGCCGGTGAGAATGCGCTCGACGTAGGGCAGTTCCGCCACCTGCTTCAGGGCGTCCTCCTTCGGGGTGATCGCCTCGAAGGCCCGGTGGAAGGTGGCGGGCAGGCGCGCCTCGTTCAGCACGCGCAGCATCGCCTCGTGGTCCACGGTCCCCTCCGGGGTCAGCGCGCCGACAACCAGACCGTCTGCCCCCAGCTCGCGGGCGATGCGGGCGTCCTCCACCATGGCGTCGATCTCAGCCGGCGTGAAGTGGAAGGAGCCTCCCCGGGGCCGGATCATGACGTAGATGGGCAGGCGCGTGGCGCGCCGGACGGCGGCGATCACACCGTAGCTGGGCGTGACGCCCCCTTCGAGGAGATTCGCGACGAGTTCGAGCCGGTCAGCGCCACCTGCCTCTGCGGCGATGGCGTCCTCCACGGTGACGACGACAACCTCCAGTGTTGCTCGCATGGCTCCTCCTGCTTCCCTGGTCGTTGCTCTACTCTTTCCGTTACGGGGCGGCGTTCACCTGCCGGAGGTCCGGTGAGATGGCTAGGCTGCCGTACCGTGGCGGCGGCCAGCGGGGCCGAGGGCAGGTGGCGGAGGGGGAGATCGACCTGTTGCCCGCGGTGCGAGCGCTGGTGGCGGACAGGCGGAGCGGCGCGCACCGTCAGGCGGTGGTGGGGCTGTGGAGCGGTGCGCAGGGTGAAGGACTCGGCGCAGCGCAGGGAGCCCCGCATACGATGGGAAAAACGGCGAGGAGGCTCCCCATGCGCCTGCGCGCCCTGCTCCTCTCCGGCATGATGGCCGGCATGGCGGTTGTGCTCCAGACCGCGCCCATCTGGCTGGGGCAGCCCGCGGGCTTTGCCCTGGCCATACTCGCGTTCCTCCCCATGGCCCTGGTCACAGCCATCCACCCCCGTGCCACGGCCCTGACCCTGCCCGTCGCGGCCCTGCTCTGCGCGCTGTTCCAGCCGGAGGAGGGCTGGGTGTTCGGGCTCGCCAACGGCCCCTTCGGCGCGGCGCTCGGCCTGGCGTTCCGCCGGGGGCACACAGGCTGGAAGGCGCCGCTGCTGCCGGCGCTCACTCTGTTCGGCGGGCTGGCGCTGCTCACCTGGGGCGTCGGCTTCGCCGCCCTGGGGCCGGACCTGCGCTCGCAGGGCGTCGCCTTCGCATTGGCGGTCTACGCCCTGTTCGCCCTTGCCTGGTCGGTTCTCCTTACGCCGATCTTCCGGCTTCTCATCCGGCGGTTGCAGCAGGTTATGGATCGCTGGATACAGACAGATCCGCCCAGATAGGCCGGGGCGGATCTGTGCGTGTTACGGCATTCCCGCAGACGACGACAGTTCAGGGGCCTCGGCCACTGGGTTCGGTATAGAAGTCCGATCCGCCGCCACGGTGCGCAACTCTGCGGGGCGCAGGGTGCGAACTGCGGCGGATTTCCACTTGCCGGGCGTGCGAAGTCGAAAATCGCCCGAGTCGGGCGGCGGCATGGGCCGGCGCCAAGAACGCCGGATCCGAGGCCCGGTGCGACGACGACGTGACTTGGCCAGGCCGGGAGGATGGGTAGCATCAGGACCGGCGCAGTAACGGCACCCCGCAGCGTTTGGGCAAAGCTAAGCGCAGCAACGCGCACCTCCGCTGCAGAAAGGGGAGCACACATGCTGCACATGGTGATCCTCCGGCACAGCCCGGAGTCGTGCCCCGGCCGGCCCGGGAACGAGGCGATCCATCCGTGCGCCAACGCCATGCAGGAGTTCCTGGACAACGCGGGCGTGAAGACCATTGGGCGGTGGGCGGACCCTCCCGCCCACGTGAACTACCTCGTGCTCGAGGCGCCCGACGGTCACGTGATTCAGGAGGCGCTGATGGAGAGCGGCCTCTTCGCCTACACCACCGCGGAGATCCGGCCGGTCATGAGCATGGATTAGGCCCTGCAGACGAAACCGCCCCGACCGATCGGGGCGGTTTTTCCATGTGCGCCCGGCATGGGC
The DNA here is from genome assembly GCA_023623185.1 of Bacillota bacterium. GTDB lineage: Bacteria > Bacillota > Sulfobacillia > Symbiobacteriales > Symbiobacteriaceae > Symbiobacterium. Next base: position 96 of record JAMNXV010000080.1, on the reverse strand, counting down.
GCTGACTTGGCGGTGAGAGTCCGCTGCGGGCGAGGCAGCACGAGCCCGCTAGCCAAAGGCAAGGGTGTCCGTCGCGAGGCGGAATCTGGAGGAAGC
>JAMNXV010000086.1 GCA_023623185.1 Bacillota bacterium | reverse complement strand
CTTTTTTCTTGTGATCAGGTGGCCGTCAGGCCCGGACCCGAAGCAAGAGAGGCCGTTGCAGGAGAGGCAGCAGGTTGACTCGCGCGGCCCTTACAACGATCTCCGCCAGGGGGCAGGGGTCGATGTCGGGGGCGATGCGGGGTTCTTGCGCTTCTCCTGCTCAGCGCCGATCTTTTCGGTGCGGCATCGGCGCCGCACCCCCGGCCGGTTCAGGCGGCCCGCGCCGTGGAACAGCATTCGGGAGGCCAACCGGATGGGCGTGACGGTCTTCCTGACCACCCATGTGATGAAGGAAGCCGAGGCGCTGGTCGACAGGGCCCCGCTGCCGGAGCTCGCCGGCGCCGGCCGCAGCATGCAGGGTACCAGTCGAAGTGCTCGGGCCGAAGCGGTAGTATCGCAGCGCCCGCGAATTCCCGCCCCAGATCTGCCGGAGGAGGTGCTGTAGGGCGGGGTCGTCATCCGGTCGATAGTACCGCATCTGGGTCACGGCCGGTCCCTCCCATATAGCGCTGCGGGCAGCGCACTCGGCGCTGCCCGTCACCCTAGACCGCTTCCTCGATCTGCTCATCCGGCTCGTCCGCTCCGGCCGTCTGCGCCGGCGCTGCCGTCCCTGCAGGCGCCTCAGGCTGCTGAGCCGCCGGGGGCGTGTAGGGCAGCACGTACCGGTTCACCAGCCAGCCGATGACGAGCCCCACTACCGAAGACGTGAACCGGAACGCGGCGAACAGGAAGCCCCGGTCGGCGTGCTCCAGGATGAAGAGGGCGTTGGTCACCCCGCCGATGGCCGCAGCCGGGTAGCCGAGTCGGGTGTAGAGGAGGATGACCACCATCACCACCGGGCCGGTGAACCACGGTGCGTAGCCCAGCAGCCAGCCGGCCACGGCGCCCGTGAGGACCCCGAGGAATGCAGCCAGGAACTGGTTGCGGGCCCACTGCCGGCCCACGTGCTCGTCCGGCGCGATCATCAGCGCGGCCGAAACGCCAGCTCCCACCAGCCCCTTCGTCGGATCCACGAGGGACATCAGCCCGCAGGCCAGGCTGACCGCAATCCCTGTCTTGATCAGACGGGGCCCCACCAGACCAAACACCCTCCGCCGCAAACCCTCGACCACCGAAACACCTCCGGCCATGATGCTGCAAGCCGCCTCTCCGGGCGGCCCATACGAACCCAAATTATACATAACTTTTCACTAAGCGTCAAATGCTCCGGACCCTGCGCACCGTTCGCGCCGTGAAGCGTGTTCCGCCCTCGCCGATGGAGCGGGATGTACCAGATGTCCTCATCGTCTGGAAGGAATTGCGTCGAAACTCTCGCCACCTCGGGAGCGTCTAATATCGCCGTGACGATCTCACGAGGAGTTGACACAGAATATGGACATTCAGCCGCTGATCTGCACTCAACCCGCGGATTACGCCCCCATCGCCGCGATCCTGAACGCTGTCCGCCCTTTCCGGACCACCTCGGCCGAGCTCGCCGGAGAGCGGGCCCGGTGGCCTGAGGGATCCATCGCGCACCTGGTGGCCGCCAGGGACGAGGGAGGGCGGCTGCTGGGTTTCGCCGAAGCCTATCGCTTTCCCAACACCGCGGCAGGCAAGTTCTACGTTAACGTGGCCACGCACCCGGCGTCCCGCCGCCAGGGCGCCGGGAGTGCCCTGCTGAAGGCGATCGAGCGATTCTGTGATGACCAGGGGGGCCGCCGGTTGGTAGGCGAGGTGTCCGATACCGACGCAGAGTCTCTGGCATGGGTGCAGCGTCGGGGGTACGCCGTGAAGCGGCACGCCTTCGACTCCGCCCTGGACTTGGTCGGTTTCGACGAAGCCGCGTTCGACGGCGTGGTGGAGGGGGTAGTCCAGAGGGGGATCCGCTTCTTCACCCTGGCTGAAGCCCCCCAGGCGCTGCAGGCCCTCTATCGGCTTTATGAGGCGACCATGATCGATATCCCCGGTTACGAGGCGCAGTCCTTCATGACCTTCGATACCTGGCGTCGGGTGCTCATCGAAGGGGAGGGCGCCCGCCCGGACTGGGTATTCGTGGCCGCCGACGGCGAGCAGTTGGTTGGGGTCACGCAGCTGGTGGCGCACCAGGATCACGTGTATACCAATCACACCCTCGTCGACCGCGCCTACCGCGGGCGCCGCATCGCTCTGGCGCTGAAGCTGTTGGCCATCCGGGCTGCACGCAGGCACGGGGCCCCATACATGCGCACGGGAAACGACTCTCTGAACGCCCCCATGCTGGCGGTGAACCGGAGACTCGGTTACCGTCCGCTTGCCGGGCAGTACGAGGTCGTGCTGGATCTGGCCGCCCACAGGCCACTGGGGCGGGTGCAGTGACCGGTCCGAGATGGGGGACCGATGCATACCCCTATGCCGATCCGGCAGTATGCAGACCGGCCGCTGCGTGCTAACGTAGTGGCGGAGGTGGGCGACTGGATGACGAACGCACAGGACGGCCTGGTCAAGCAGCAGGTGCGCCGGCAGTTCGGCGCGGCGGCTTCCCGGTATCTCACCAGTGCCATTCACGCGGCGGGGGCCGACCTGGCCCTGCTGCCGGAGGTGGCCGGGCTCACCGGCGCGGAGGAGGTGCTGGACGTGGCCACGGCCACAGGCCACACCGCCCTCGCGCTGGCGCCCTGCGCGCGCCGGGTGGTGGGCGTCGACCTCACGCCCGAGATGCTGGCGGTCGCACGGGAGCAGGCGGAGCGGCGGGGGATCGGCAACGTGACGTTCATGGAGGCAGACGCGGAAGCGCTCCCCTTCCCGGCGGCCAGCTTCGATGTGGTGACGTGCCGCATCGCCGCGCACCACTTTCCCGCGGTGGATCGCTTCTGCCGGGAGGCCGCCCGGGTGCTGCGCCCCGGCGGCCGGCTTGTGGTGGTGGACAACGTGGCCCCTGAGGAGCCGGAACTCGATCGGTTCATCAACGAGCTGGAGCGGCTGCGAGATCCGAGCCACCACCGGGCGCACCGCATCGCGGAGTGGCGGCGCTTCGTGGAACAGGCCGGCCTGGCGTTTCGCGTGGCCCACCGGTTCACGACCTGGGTGGACCGGGAGGACTGGCTCTCCCGAGCGTCCACGCCGCCGGATGCCGCACGGGAGGTGCGGTCCCGGCTGGCCGCGGCGCCCGCTGCCGCGCGGGACCGGTTCGGCATCACCGCGGACGGCTTCGTGCTGCACAAGGCGATCGTGGTCGGGTTCAAGGCCGCGCATCGGGGGTGACGAGCGTGATCCTCTGGCTGCACCACATCCTGATCGCCGCGCCGCCGGGGTGCGAGGCCGAAGCCAGGGGGTTCTACACAGGGCTGCTCGGGATGCCGGAGATCCCGAAGTCTGAGAACCTCCGTGGGCGGGGCGGCGTCTGGTTCCGCTCTGGAGGGCAGGAGATCCACGTGGGGGTGGAGCAGGAGTGGAGTTCTTGCAGCCGCGAACCTCTTAGCCGGCAACCTCATCGAGCCGACCGCGCCACGGTGGTGCGGTCGGCTCGTCTGCCATTTATGGCACCTTCGCTTGTAAGCGCATAGGCTTTTGGGTATAATCCGAAGGAAGGTCTGTTGAACGGCGAACCAGGAGAAGAGAAGGGCGGCTGGTCAGGAGTGCCCCTCGCACCGGGACGGCGGTGGTGCGTTGCGGCAACGGTCGCCTCAACCCAGGCGGTTGCTCTTCCTCCTGATACCCCTTTCAGCCTCGGCGCAGGGCGCCGCGGTATGGCTTTTATTGCCATGATGACGGGGGTTTGTTTTGCTGTGCAATTATCAGAGAGCGGACCCCCGGAGGGTCCAACAAAGGGGGAAAAAATTCGTTTGGCGCGTCAACGCGGTAGAACAGAAAAACTGTACGTCATCCCTCTGGGAGGGCTGGGGGAGATCGGCAAGAACTGCATGGTCATTCAGTACGGTGACGACATCATCGTCATCGATGCCGGTCTCGCGTTCCCGGAGGAGGAGATGCTGGGCATCGACATCGTGATTCCGGACTTCACCTACCTGCTGGAGAACCGGGACAAGGTCCGTGGCATCCTGATCACGCATGGACACGAGGACCACATTGGCGCTGTTTCGTACCTGCTCCGCAGCATCAACGTCCCGGTCTACGCGACCCGGCTCACGCTGGGCCTCATCGAGGGCAAGCTGGCGGAGATGGGCATGCGGCTGCCGGCGGAGTCGAGGGCAGTCCGGGCCGGCGATCAGGTCAAACTGGGTCCCTTCACGTGCGAGTTCATCCGGGTCAACCACTCCATTCCCGACGCTTGTGCGATCGCCGTAAGCACACCCGTAGGGACCATTCTGCACACCGGGGACTTCAAGTTTGACCAGACGCCCATCGACGGCGAGCCCACCGACTACCGGCGGCTCACCGAGCTGGGGAAGAAGGGCGTTCTGGCCCTGCTGTCCGACTCCACTAACGCCGAGCGGCCTGGCTACACCCCGTCGGAGCGGTCGGTGCGGCCGAACATGGAGAGGGTGTTCCGGGAGGCCAAGGGACGCATCCTCATGGCGACGTTCGCCTCCAACGTGCACCGGCTGCAGCAGGCGATCTCGCTGGCCGCGGAGATGGGCAAGAAGGTCGCGGTCGTTGGCCGGTCCATGGAGAATACGGTGAAGATCGCGCTGGAGATGGGGTACCTCAACGTGCCCGAGGGCACCATCGTCACCATCGAGGAGCTGCGCCGGGTGCCGCTGCAGAACCAGGTGATCCTGACCACCGGTTCGCAGGGCGAGCCCATGGCCGCACTGAGCCGCATGGCCGTGAACGATCACAGGGCCGTCGAGCTGTTCCCCGGCGACACCGTGCTCTTCGCCGCCACGGCGATTCCGGGAAATGAGAAGTCCGTGGCGCGGACGATCAACAACCTCTACCGGCGCGGGGCCGAGGTGATCTACGACCGCAGCGCCGGCGTGCACGTCTCGGGCCACGGCAGCCAGGAAGAGCAGAAGCTGATGATCAACCTGACCCGGCCGAAGTTTTTCGTGCCGATCCACGGTGAGTACCGCATGCTCCTGAAGCACAAGCAGCTGGCCGAGGCGTGCGGCATCCCGAGCGAGAACATCCTGATCGGCGAGAACGGCACGGTCTTCGAGTTTACCCGGAGCTCCGCCCAGATCGCCGGCAAGGTGACATCGGGGCAGGTGCTGGTGGACGGGCTGGGTGTGGGCGACGTCGGCAACATCGTGCTGCGTGACCGCAAGCAGCTGGCCCAGGAGGGCATCCTCATCGTCGTCGTGGCCGTGGACCGCGAGGCCGGCACCATCGTCGGCGGGCCCGACATGGTGAGCCGTGGCTTCGTCTACGTCCGGGAGTCCGAGGGCCTGCTCGATGAGGCGAAGGAGCGGGTCAAGCGGACCCTGGCCGAGCAGGTGGAGCGGGGCCTGCCGGAGTGGGCGGTGCTGAAGAGCTCCATCCGGGATGCGCTTTCCCGGTACCTGTACGAGAAGACCCACCGCCGCCCGATGATCCTCCCCATCATCATCGAGGTCTAGGCGGGTGCGGTTGACGGAAAACGGGCAACCTATCGGGGCGAGGGTAACCTCGCCCCATTCTGTCGTTTCGGGAGGGTTGCTTCCGCATGCCGAACTTCCGCGAGTTCACCCCGTCGGAGATCATCGCGCAGATGCCGGAGGCGCGCACCGTCCTGGCCAAGCATTTCGGCAGGGAGGGGATCAGCACGGCGTCCGGGTTCCGCCTGCGGGACCTGGCCCGGGAGAAGGACGTGGAACTGAGCGAGGTCATCCGTGACCTGAAAGACGTGGCCCGGGCGACAGGCACCGTCTGGTAGGCCGCTTCCGAGGCGCCCTCCTTCCCCGGGGGGCGCCTCCGGGCATGCGATGCCCGGGACGTCGGTGGCGCGGCCGGCCCGGCGGGCGCTTCGGCGCAGGCAAGGCGGCGGATGGACGTCCGGCAGAAGGCGGATACTACCCCCTGAGGAGTGTGACCGATCTTGTTCAGGAACGAGGGCCCACCGCCTGCCCACATCCCCGGCGTGTCGCCGGGGCCCGACCCCGAAGTGCCGGGGCAGCGCCCGGCGCCTGCCCCTGCCCCTGCCCCGAACCGGGCGAGGAAGAACGCACCCCTGGAGAACCTGGAGGCCATCGGCACGACGCGGGTGCCGCAGGTCTCGCCCAACATTCACCTGCTGACCATCATCGGACAGGTAGAGGGCCACCTCACCCTGCCGCCCCAGAACAAGACCACCAAGTATGAGCACATCATCCCGCAGCTGGTGGCCGTGGAGCAGAACCCGGAGATCGAAGGGCTGCTGCTGGTGCTCAACACCGTCGGCGGCGACGTGGAGGCCGGGCTCGCCATCGCGGAGATGATCGCGAGCCTGTCGAAGCCCTCAGTCTCCCTGGTGCTGGGCGGCGGGCACTCCATCGGGGTGCCGATTGCCGTCAGCACCAGCTACTCCTTCATCGCCTCCACCGCGACCATGACCATCCATCCCATCCGCCTCACCGGGCTGGTGATCGGGGTTCCCCAGACGTATGAGTACATGGACAAGATGCAGGACCGCGTCATCCGCTTCGTGGTGAGCAACTCCCGGATCAGCGAGGAACGGTTCCGGGAACTGATGTTCCGCACCGGCGAGCTGGCGCGGGACGTGGGCACGGTGGTGGTGGGTCCCGACGCCGTTCGGGAAGGGCTGATTGACGAGGTGGGCGGCCTGTCGGCCGCCGTGGCGAAGCTGAACCAGTTGATCGCCGACAGGAAGCCGGCCCAGCCGGAGGTGATCCAGTGACGGAGTGCGGTCCGGGCGTCCTCTGGTCGGTGGTTCCTGTCGAACTGGTCATGGAAGGGATGGACGCGGCGCCGCCGTTGCGGGAGGCGGTGGTGGACGGGCGGCTGGTGCAGGTTGCGCCCGGGGGAGATGGATGGGGCACCGTGGTGCGCTTGATCTCAGGACACGCCCAGGACTATCTGGATGCCCGCTTCCAGCCGGGCGCGAGGGTGATGCTGGGGCCGGGTTAGGAGAGGAGACCAGGTCAGCGGGCCTGGTCTTTCTCGCGGGCGGCCCTTGTATTTAGAATGATTCTCGTTTACTATGAGAAGTAGGGACGGTCAGGAGAAGGAATCCAGCGCACCTCGCCCGAAGTGTGCAGGTGCAGGGCTGGAGAAAGAGGTGAGCTGAATGGCCCTGATGTTGAAGGACATCTATACCAGACTGCTGGAGCGCGGCCATAAGCTGACGCCGCAGCGCTGGGCGATTATTGCCATCTTCCTGATGAACAGAGGGCGCCACCTCTCCGCCGACGATGTCTTCGCGATGCTGAGGGAGACGCACCCCAACAACGGCATCGCGACGGTGTACCGTACGCTGGAGCTGCTGGAGGAAATCGACGTTCTGAAGAAGCTGGACTTCGGCGATGGCCGGGCCAGGTACGAGGTGCGAGATGATGACAACCATCATCACCACCACCTCGTCTGCCAGCAGTGCGGGAAGATCACCGAGTTTGAAGACGACCTCCTGATCGCCCTGGAGGCGGCCATACACAAGAAGACGGGGTTTCAGATCACCGAACACGTGGCCAAGTTCTACGGCGTTTGTGCGGAATGCCAGCAGAAAGCAGAAAATGGGTAATTCCACCGGGCCGGGCGCACCGCAGCGCACCGGCCCTTTGCTGTGTGGTATAATGAAACCATGTTATCCAACCTTTGGAGATTCGGAGGGGTCGGGTGTGGCGCAACGACGGTCTGCCGGGAAAGCAGGTAAGGGCAACTCCGGTGGGACGGGCCTCCACCAGGAAGTGCGCGGCCTCCTGATTGCCGCCCTCGGGGCCTGGTTCCTGCTTTCGCTGGCCGGCAAGGGCGGGGGCGCTCTGGGCGACTTGCTCAGCCTGGGCCTGATGGCCCTGGCCGGAGAGGTGGGCGCCTGGGTGCTGTCAACCCTGCTGGTCTGGTTCGGCCTGTACCTGGTCTACCTGCGCTACCACCGGCGGCCGTTTGCCTGGGGGCGGCAGGCCTGGGGCCTGGTGCTGCTGCTGCTGGCCTTTGAGCTGGTGCTCCAGCTGGTGACGCAGGGGCATGTGCCCGGTGGCGGCGACCTGGAAAACGCCCGCAAGGGGCTGGGCGGCGGGCTGATCGGTCTCGGCCTGGCCGTCCCGCTGACGCGCGCGTTCGGAGAGGCGGGGCGCTGGATCTTCGTGGTGACCGCCGCCCTGATCGGGCTCGTGCTGAACACCAACCTCTCGCTGGGTGCGGTGCTCGAGTGGGTGAAGGCGCGCTTCGTCGCCGGTGCCCGGGGGGCCAGGGAGATGGCCGACGACTTCGTCGAGCTCGTGAAGCCGCAGCCGGGCGAGGAGGAGGCGCTGGACGAGGAGCAGCCCCGCCGCAGGCGGAAGGCAGCGACGGAGGAGCTGAACACCATCGGCGACCTGAAGCGGGAGCCTGGTGCGCCCCCGGCTGAAGAGCGCCCGCTCCCGATCATCCGGCAGCCCGGTTCGGCCGCCTCCGCGCCGGAGTCGGCGGGCAGCGGCTCCCTGGATGCCGCCGGCAGGGCCGCCGCTGCTGGACAGTCGACCTCTGCTGGTCAGGCAGCTGCGGTTGGACAGGTGCCCGGCATTGGACAGGCCCCCGCTGCTGGACAGGCGTCAGCTACTGGACAGGCGTCTTCTGTTGGACCAGCGCCTGCTGTTGGACAGGCGCCCGTCGGTGGCAAGGCGTCCGCCGGGGGGAAGGCCGGCGCCGTGGGGATGGGCGCTTCTGCAGGGATGGCCGCTGGTGACGGCGGCGCCGCAGCGGCAGGTGAGGGGCAGCCCGTTCCCCTCGTGGAGGGCGAAAAGGGGCAGCTCGCCATCGATCCCGCGAGGCTGGGCGAGTCGTACCAGCTTCCCTCCATCACGATGCTTTCGAAACCGCAGCACAAGGGGCAGGCGAGTCATCAGGACCACCTGGCGCGGGCCCAGCTGCTGGAGAACACGCTGCGCACGTTCGGGGTCGAGGCCCGGGTGGTGGAGATCAGCCCAGGCCCCGCCGTTACGCGGTATGAGCTGCAGCCCGCTCCCGGTGTGCGGGTCAACAAGTTTACCGCGCTGGCCGACGACCTTTGTCTGGCCCTGGCGGCGGAGCACATCCGCATCGAGGCGCCGATCCCGGGCAAGGCCGCGGTGGGCATAGAGGTGCCCAACAAGGTGCGGCTTCCGGTCCACATCCGGGAGGTCATGGAGACCCCGGCCTGGCTGAACTCGACGGCCAAGCTCTCGGTGGCCTTCGGCAAGGACCAGGCGGGCAACCCCGTGGTGGGGGACCTGGCCAAGATGCCGCACCTGCTGATCGCAGGCGCGACCGGGTCCGGTAAGTCGGTGTGCATGAACACCATCATCTGCTCGCTGCTGTTCAAGGCGCGGCCGGATGAGGTCAAGATGATGATGATCGACCCCAAGATGGTCGAACTCTCGATCTACAACGGGATTCCGCACCTCATGGCGCCGGTGATCACCGATGCGAAGCAGGCCGCCGGCTATCTGAAGGGCGCCGTGAAGGAGATGGAGAGCCGTTACGAGCTCTTCGCCGCCGTCGGCGTGCGGAACATCACCCAGTACAATCAGCTGGTGCGCGACGACCCCGGTCCCGACCCCGACAACCCCCGGAAGCCCATGCCCTACGTGGTCATCTTCGTGGACGAGCTGGCCGACCTGATGATGGTCGCACCGGTGGACGTCGAAGACGCCATCTGCCGGCTGGCGCAGATGGCCCGGGCGTGCGGCATCCACCTGGTCATTGCGACCCAGTCGCCGCGGGTGGACGTGATCACCGGCCTGATCAAGGCTAACATCCCCTCGCGCATCGCCTTCGCCGTCTCGTCGCAGGTGGACTCCCGGGTGATTCTGGACTACGCCGGCGCCGAGCGGCTCCTGGGCAAGGGCGACATGCTCTACCACCCGGCAGGCAGTTCCAAGGCCATCCGGGTGCAGGGGGCCTTCATCCACGAGCGGGAGATCGACCAGATCGTCAAGTTCGTGAAGGCGCAGGGGCAGCCTGTGTTCACCGCGAAGGAAGTGGAGGTGGAGGTCACCAGCCGCCGCGGCCACGGGTCCGGCGATCGTGAGCCCACCTCGGCTTTGGACGAGGCCTTCCCGGATGCCTGCCGCATTGTGGTGGAGCACGGCCAGGCGTCGGTCTCCCTGCTGCAGCGGCGCTTGCGGTGCAACTACACGAAGGCGGCCCGCCTGATCGACATGATGGAGGAGCGGGGCTTCATCGGCCCGCATCAGGGTTCGAAGCCCCGGGAGGTCTACCTGACCATGCCCCAGTGGCAGGAACTGTTCGGCGAGCCGGCCGCACAGGAAGAGGTGGCTTCTACGGGGGAACAGTAGGCGTGGATGGACGCTGCCTCGCCTGCCGATGAAGCAGCAATCGGCGGCAGGTTCGAGCGCAGGTCCTGATCAGGCCGCTCCGGGTTACGCGCCTGGGCAGGCCAGGCCGGCGACCGCTGCGCGGTACGCCGCCGCCTCTTTCTCGAGCAACTCGTACAGATGCGACGCGGTCCGTGGCTCTGCCCTGAGCGGCACCCCCGCTTCACGCAGCAATTGGGCCAGACGTTCGAAGGAGAGGTCCTCGGCCCGCACTTCGATCAGGCGAATGCCCAGGGCTGTGCTCAGCTTGCGCTTCAGGCGATCGCGCTCCTGCTGCGCCCGGAACTGAGCCTCATCGGGGTAGAGTTCTGTGGGCCGGTCATGTTGGGGCCCCTGAAACTCGATGGCCACCCGGCTGCGTGGCAGCAGGATGTCGTACTGCAGTTTGGCGCCGGTCCTGGGATTCACCAGACCCCAGGGCTGTGCGTTGGAGATGATGATCTCCTCCGGCACGAGGAGGAAGGTCATATATGTTGCGTAGAGCTGGCCGATGGAGTCGCCGATGCGCTTCTTGGCCAGCTTTTTCGCGCGGTGAAACAGATCCAGGTCGGCCTGCCTGCGTTCGTGGTGCGGGTTCGCAAGCTTGATGCGAAAGCGCTTCTTGCGATCTGCCCTGGCCGCGTCACCCCGCAGCCAGCGCTTTCGTAAGAGCAGGTTCACATACTTGGCCAGGGTATTGCGAGAGTAGCGCGTCTGGCGAATCAGTTCGTCGTAGCCGAACGCCCCTTGGAACCTGGTGATCGCTCCCCAGATGAGCTTGGCCGCCGCGGGAATTTGCCGGTCGCAGATCAAGTCTACAGGCAGGCGACACGCTGGGCGGCCGCGCTTCCAGATAGTCTTGAAGGTGAAGGAATGGCGGCTTCGGCGGTAATCCAGCCAGCCGGACTGGCTCAGCTCCTGGAGATATTTCAGGATGGAGTTCTGGGCGAACCCGGTGCTCTGCCGCACCTGCTTGAACGAAAGTTGAGTATTCCCCGTCGTGCGCAGATAGCACCAGAGCACCTTCGCCCGGTCTGACACACGCCAGTCGCGCCAGAGGGCATCGGGTACACTGACCGCAGGGGAAAACACGATCGCTCACCTCGGAACATATATTCGACCCAAGTCTGGGTAAATCCTGCTGGACTGACATAAACTGGTCTAGTCAGAGGGAGACCAGTCCGGCACCGTGGATGGCTCTGGCAGTGCCCCGCAGGTGTAGCACGAGCTGCTGCCAGCGCCGGCGTAGGCCACGTGAACCCTCCTCGTGCCCGCGCCGGGGGAGGGGCAACTGTCTTGCACACAGTTTGAGACCCGCCGGAACCCGCGCAGCGCAAGGCCCGCGGCGCGCGACCGCCGCCGCATGCGGCACGGCGGCGGTCTCAATTCGTGGGAACTTCAAGCCTGCACCGTCCCGGCGGCGGAACACCCGCGCAACCAACTCCGGCTACTGCGGCACCGGAGCAAATCCCGAAACTAACCCCGGCCACCTCGGCTGCAGGACCGAATCCTGCGATGAACCCCTGCCACGCCGGTGCGGGCCATGGCCACTCTCCTCCTGCCCGCGCCGGCGTAGGCCACGGGAACCCTCCTCAAGGCCCGCGGCGCGCGACCGCTGCCGCATGCGGGACAGCGGCGGTCTCAATTCGTGGGAACTTCAAGCCTGTAGTGCCCCGGGCTGGAACACCCGCGCAACCTACTCCGGCTACTGCGGCACCGGAGCAAATCCCGAAACTAACCCCGGCCACCTCGCCTGCAGGACCGAATCCTGCGATGAACCCCTGCCCCGCCGCCGCGGGCCATGGACACTCTCCTCCTGCCGGTGCCGGCACAGGCCACGGGAACCCTCCTCCTGCCCGCGCCGGGGGAGGGGCAACGGTCTTGCACACGATTTGAGACCCGCCGGAACCCGCGCCGCGCAAGGCCCGCGGCGCGCGACCGCTGCCGCATGCGGGACAGCGGCGGTCTCAATTCGTGGGAACTTCAAGCCTGTAGTGCCCCGGGCTGGAACACCCGCGCAACCTACTCCGGCTA
>JAMNXV010000064.1 GCA_023623185.1 Bacillota bacterium | reverse complement strand
GCGGCGATGGTGCCGCCGTACCCGGGGGGCTTCGGCTCGTCGATCAGGATGAACATCGCCACCCGGGGGTCGCTGGCCGGGGCGAAGCCCAGGAAGTCGCCCAGGCCCCGCTCCTTCTCGCGGCCGCCCTCGTACTTCTGGGCCGTGCCCGTCTTGCCGCCGGCGGTGTAGCCGGGCACCCGGGCCTGGGTGTACGCCTCCTCGATGATGTCCACCATGAGCTGCCGCATCTCGGCCGCCGTCTGCTCGCTGATCACCGTGCGCAGGGGCTCGGTCGGGGCCTTCCACACCGTCTCGCCCGCGGCGTTCTGAATCTCCCGCACCAGGTGCGGCCGCACCAGCTTGCCGCCGTTGGCGAACACGGCCCCTGCCCGCACCATCTGAAGGGGCGTCACCTCCAGGTGCTGGCCGATGTACATGTTGGCCCAGTCCACCGGCCGCTTCTCCTCCCAGCCCGTGAGGCCGTTGGCCGCGGACTCATGGGGGAAGTCCAGCCCGGTGGGCTCGGTGAACCCGAAGGCCTGCAGGTAGCGCTGGAAGGTCTCGTGGGGGATGCGCTGGCCCACGTGGATCAGCCCGACGTTGCTGGAGGTCTGCAGCAGCTGGCCGATGGTCCGCATCTGCGGCTCCACGTGGACCACCCGGTCCCAGTTCCAGATGGTCCAGCCGTCGATCTCGATCTGCCCCGAATCGGGTATCAACGTGCTCAGGTCGAGCAATCCTTCTTCCAGGGCGATGGCCGTGGTCACCGTCTTGAAGCTGGAACCCGGCGGCAGGGGCATCACCGCCCAGTTGGTCAGCCGCTCCACGTCCAGCGTGCCGTCCTCCTTCACCCAGGAGGAACGGTCGCCCAGGTCCGCGCCGGGGCGCATGGCCAGGGCGAGGATCTCGCCGGTGTGCACGTCCAGCGCCACGGCCATGGCCCGCCGGGCGTCTTCCCGCTCGATCACCTCATCCAGCGCCTCTTCGAAGGCGCGCTGCAGGTAGATGTCGATGGTGGAAACGACCGTGAGGCCGTCCTCCGCGGGCATGCTGCTCCGTACCGTGCCCAGGATTGGCGCGTTGTCGTAGGTCAGCTCCGCCCGCACGAAACCGTCCCGCCCGCGCAGCGCCTCCTCGTACTGCGCCTCCAGCCCGTAGGCGCCCTCTCCCTCGCTGTTCAGGTAGCCGATGATCTGGTTGGCGGCGTCCCCCTGGGGGTAGACCCGCTGGCTGGTCTCCTGCAGCGAGATGCCCGGCAGCACCAGCGCGGCGATCTGGTCCGCCGTCGCCAGGTCCACGTTCCGGGCCAGCACCAGGTACTGAGAGTCCTGGTTCTCGTGCAGAAGCTGTTCCAGCTCCGCCGCGTCCTGCCCCAGCAGGGGCGCGAGGCTGGCGGCCACCCGGGCGAAGTTGCGGGCCTCCATGTGGAAGGGCGAGGCGACCACGTTCCGCTGGGGGATGGAGACCGCCAGCGGGCGTCCGTTCCGGTCCAGCAGGGGACCGCGCACGGGCCTGAGGGATGCCTCCTGCAGCCGCCGGGCCTCCTCCCGCGCCAGCACCTCCTCGGCCTGCGTCGCCTGGAACCAGCCGAGGCGGCCGATCATCAACAGCAGCGCCGCCGTCAGCACCAACCGCAGAATCTTGGCGCGTCGCCGCATTGCCGTCACCTCCGCCTAGTGGGACCAGCCGAGCAGGCTGACCAGGAGGCGCGCCCCCTGCTCGAACCGGTGGCGCTGCTCCTGAATCCAGAGGCCGGTCTGCAGCTCCGGCAGGGTCATGTAGCCCTCGCGGGCCTTGAAGCTCAGCATCAGCTCCCGGTCCTCGAGGGCGCTGGCGTGAAACGAGTAGCCGGTGGTCGCCGTGGCCCAGTCCCAGGTCATGGCGAAGCGCCGGTCCAGCATCTCAGCCGGCTCGACGCCCCAGCCCGGGGAGAAGGCCTGCGCCACCAGGTTCAGGGGCCGCCCGTCGCCGGCCTTCAGCCAAGCGGTGAAGCCCACCTCCACGGTGTTCAGCCGGAAGACCTCCGCCTGGGCGAGAATCAGGGCCGCCAGGTTGTGCAGCAGCAGTTCGGGCCTGGCGCCGACGATCTCCAGCCGGAAGCTGTCCAGGCGGATCAGCAGGTTGGACTTGTCCACCCCGCGCAGTTCCAGTTCGTGGTCGAAGATTTCTGCCTCCAGACGCTCCCGCAGGCCGGCGGCCACCAGCTGGGCGCGCACCTGGTCGGCCAGGGGGCGCAGCCGCTCCCGCAGTGCGAAGAGTTCGTCGAACTCGACGTAAAGGCTCTGTTCCTGATCAGACAGCAACCGTTATCGCCTCCATTCCCCTATTCTACCAGAGGCAGACAGGCAGTGACTACGGCTGCCGCACGCCGGGTCCCGAAGGAATTCTTCACACGAGTACCGAAATAACTAATAGATACCCGGATCTGGATACCCGAATTCGAGGGGGTGACGGGTAATGACGAAGGTGCTGCTCGCAACTGACGGTTCCGCCCACAGCGTCCGCGCTGCCCAGACCCTGCGGAAGATGGCCGAACGCGACCCCTCCATCGAGGTCACCGTGTTCCACGTGGCACCGCTTCCCGACCTGACCACCCCTGCCGCGGCCGGCGCACCCATGCCCAATCCGATGCTGCCCGACACCTATGCGCAGGCCCAGGCAGACCGGGCTCTTTCGGTCACGATGGCGGCGCTCGGCCTGCCGCCCGAACGCGCCCGGGGGACGCACGTCATCGGCGTGCCCGGCGAGGCGATTCTGACCGAGGCCCGTGAAGGCGGCTACGACCTGATCGTGCTGGGCCGGCGCGGCCTCTCGCCGCTGAAGGAGCTCTTCCTCGGCAGCGTCAGCCAGGCGGTGCTCCACCGCGCTCCCTGCCCCGTGCTGATCGTGCCCTGATCCGGCCTACTCCACCCGCGCGCCCAGCGAGCGCGCGAGCAGGACAGCCTGACCCACGTCGATGATGGCTCCGCGCACGTCGAGCCCCTTCCAGTCCACGCCTTCCATGATCGCACCCCGCAGGTCGGCCCCGAACAGCCGCGCCTGACCCAGCTGCGCCCGGGTCAGGTCGCTGCTTCGGAGGTCGGCCTTTTCCATGTTGCAGCGGTACAGATCGGCCTCGGCCAGCCGCACCCCCCCAGATCCTGGCCCTTCAGCGACTGCTCCCGCAGGTTGACGTACGACCAGTCCCCTCCCGTGATGCGCCACCCGGCAGTCGCCGCCTCCTCGAAGGTAACGCCGGTCATCTTGCAGTCGGTGAAGTGGGCGGCGAACAGGTGGGCATAGGTGAAACGGCTGCCGACGAAGCTGGTGCGCGCGTGCGTCGACCCGGCGAGGTTGGCCCCCGTGAAGTCGCAGCGCTCGAACAGGCAGCCCGCGGTATCGATGTCGTTCAGCCTGGCGCCGCGAAACGAGCACTCCACAAAGCGGCAGCGCCTCATCACGACATCGGCCAGATCCGCCTGATCGAACGATTCGCCCTTGTGCACCCGCTCGATCCATACCGGCCGCTCAACGTCCACGTTGCCCCCTCCTCCTCGTTGCGCCTCCGCCTGGCGTATCGCTTGGCACGTCCCATCTGCGCCTCGCCGTGCGCACCGCCCCGAGCGCGCAAGCGGACGGCGCCGCGCCACGGGCCGTCCGCTGAATCCGGTTCCGTTCCCCCCGGGTTCCGTTCCCGCCGATCCGGCTACCCCTGGGCCTCCTTCACCGCCTGCACGATCCGCCGGGCCACCGTCTGCGGGTCAGAGCCCTCGATCTGGCTGCGGGGGATCATCGCCACGGCCTTGCCGTCCCTGAGCACGGCGAAGGAAGGCGACGAGGGCGGGTACTCCGGGAACAGGGCGCGCGCCGCGGCAGTCGCCTCCTTATCCTGCCCGGCAAAGACCGTCATCAGGTGATCAGGCCGCACCTCCCGGAGGGCCAGCGCGGCCGCCGGCCGCGCGATGCCGCCGGCACACCCGCACATCGAGTTGATGGCCAGAAGCGTAACGCCCTCAGCAGTCGGCAGCCGCTCCTGCACCTCCTCGGCCGTGCGCAGTTCGGCAAAGCCCAGCCGGGTCAGCTCGTCCCGCATCGCTTGAAAGTCGGGCATGAACATATGGATATCCATGCTGCCCCTCCCCTTTCCCGCTACATTGCTGTTACCTTTGTGCCCTTTGTGACGGTTGCGGAGGGCTGGAAGTTACGGCTATATGGGCGATGGCTGAGACTGCGCCCTCCCTTCCGAACGTTATGCGTTCTGTTCGAGCTGGCTGTTGGTGAGGCCGTACACCGATTCGTGTTCGCCGGTATCGGCTCTGTTCGTGTTGACTGTGGGCCTGTGGGGGAGCGGCGGAGGTTGCCGGCAGGGTCAGGTGAAAAATCACCCTCACGGGTGACCTCTTCGGACTGGACAACGAACCGGTGTTTGGGTAAAATGGCAATACCAGCCATTTATGTGAGGTGGTGCCATTATGGCGCCTGAGTCCCTCGGTCTATCCCACGTTAATTGTTGCCCCGCGTGCGGGGGAGATTCTGTGATCAGGCACGGCAGTTTCCGCATGGCCTCCGGGCGGCGGGTGCAGCGGTATCTCTGTAAGGCCTGCCGGCGAACCTTCAGCCCCAACACCGGCACTCCGGCGTATCGCATCCGCAAGCAGGAGCAGTGGCGCGAGATGATCGAACTGCTGGCAGGCAGCCTGCCGCTGCGCCGGGTCGCATCCCGCCTGGGCATCGCCCTGTCCACGGCCTTCCACTGGCGCCACCGGGCCCTCGCGGTGCTGAGCGCCCAGCCCCGTGAAAAGCTGAGCGGTGACGTCAGGGTTGAAACCTTCCATGTGAAGTACTCCGAAAAGGGCAGCCGGACCACCAACGGCCCGGGCAGCTGGGGCTACTGGAATATCGTGCGCAGGGGAATCGGACCGGAAGGGCCAATCCGCCCAGGCCTGGCCCCCGCCGGCCGGAACCGGTTCCAGTTGCTGATCGACGGCCGGCCGGTGAACGTCATGGTGGCCGAGACCGAAAGCGGATACGAGCTGGGCATCCTGGGGCAGGGCAGGCGTACCCCGGACCTGGTGGGGACGGGCCTCTCCCGGATGGTCCGGCCCGGCTCCCGCGTGTTCGCCTTCGGCGGGCACGAATACCAGAAAGCCTGTGAGACATTGGGATATGTACACCGCGATGGGTTCGCGGCTGTCAGCAGGGGCCGCGGATCCACCGCCGGGGAAGAGCAGGGGGAGACCGGTTTACTGCAGGCGGCGACCGGTGCTGAGGGTGAGGTGAACGCCGATCCGATCCGCTTCCCGAACCTGCCCGCGTGGTGGCTCCGGCAGTTCCGGGGGGTCGCCACGAAATATCTGGACCATTACCTGGCCTGGTTCCGGGATATCGTGCGGGTCGTGGAGTATCCGGACGGCAACAACATCGCGCCGGTGGATGGCCGCGCCCTGCTACGCAACCCTGCCTAAGACGCCGTGCCCCGTCCTGAGCGCTGAATGTCCGGGACCCCGCTGGCGTTACCCGTGGGCAGGCGTTGACACGCCGACACTGTGCCGCCTCTAAGTACGAAGGACGCGAGGTCACCTGCGGAGACTCTCAAACGCCAGGAGCCAGCGTGGCTACATATGCTGCCGCCACCTGCTTCTGACGCGCCTTCAGCCACACCTGGCCGTCGGCGTGGTTCTGCGCCTTATCGCGGCTGGCTGCCGGCGTGGTCCTGTGCCTTCAGCCACGGCTGGCCGCCGGCTCCGTCCTGCGCCATCACCCGCGGCTGGCTGCCGGCATGGTCCTGCGCCTTCGGCGCGGCTAGCCGCTGGCGTGGTCCTGCGCCTTCAGCCACGGCTTGCTACCTGCGTGATTCGTCGCCTCACCCACAGTCAGCTGCCCTCAGCCCGCCGGGTTCTGGGCACGTTAGCTTTTGCAACGAATGGGGCGCCCCGCCACCAACACCGACGGCGAACAGAACGGATAGGCTGGGCAGGCTGGATGGGCTGGATAGGTCGCACAGGCGGGCACAACTGCACAGGGCGAACAGCCCCTGCCGGGGAACGGCCCCCCTACAGGGGAACCCGCATGGCCAGCACCGTCAGGGCGGCAAACAGCACGGTCAGGTAAACTTCCGACCAGCCGACCCGGTCGAGCCGGGCCGCCCCCTGGTAGCGGGCCCGCCAGGCGCAGACGATGGCCCAGATGAGCGGCGGCACCAGGGCCAGAGGCAGCAGCGAAGGCGCCCAGCCCAGCGCGGCGGCAGCCACGGCTGCGGCCAGGAAGACCAGATGCACCACCACCGAGACCCGGTGGAAGGCGCGATGCCGGCGCTCCCTGGACATGGTCTTCACACGGAAGATCGAGCCGGCGAAGAAGGCAAAGCAGGCGTAGGTGAGGGCCCATCCTCGCGGGGTCATCGTGCCCGCCGCCGCCAGTTCGTAAAGCGGCGCCCCGGCCATGAGGCCGGTCACGGACAGGAAGCCGGAGAGCAACGAACGGGTCCGGCCCTGCTGCGCCAGCCAGAACACCACAAGAACCAGGAGGAGCGCGCCGCCCAGCAGGTAGAGCACGGCGGGACGGCGAACCACAACCGGCAGCAGGAAAGCTGCGGCCACGGCGGCCAGGGCCAGAAGCCAGAAACGGGCGACCTCAGGCGCCGCGCTGGCCATGCCGGCCCGGCCCGATGCGCCCCTGCCGAGCAGCACCTCCAGGGAGCCGCGCGCGGCGTACGCCGTGAGCCAGCCCACGAGGGCGATGAGGCCCAGCGGATGCGGACCGAGAGCCACAAGTGCGACCAGAGCTGGAGTGAGGAGCATGGCCCACGCGCCGTGCTCCCGGGGCAGCGGTAGAGGTCCAGGTCGAAGTTGCATGCGCGATTGCACCCCCGTTTGAACAGAGTATAACATGAAGAACGGGGCGCGCCGTGTGCGCAATGTCACGTGGAAAGGAGCGGTCCTGACCCAGATGTTCGATTCAGCTGACTTCGCCGCATTGCGGGAGGAGTACCTCCAGGGAGTCGTTGAGCGGTCCGGGCGCCTGCGGGAGGCGGTGGCCGCCCTGCGCCAGGGCAGCCCCGTCGACCTGAAGCAGCTCCGGCAGGAGGTGCACAAGCTGCGGGGCTCGGGGGGCTTCTACGGCTTCAAGGCGCTCTCCGCAGCGGCCGCCCGTGCAGAGGATGCGCTGCTCATGGTCATCGACGGCGAGCAGGACCGGGATGACGCGGCCCTGGCCGACCTGGTGGACCAGGTGCTGGAAGAGATCGACGCCGCGACGCGGTAAGCGCGCGAGGCCGGCCCTGAGGCGCACGGTGCGCTTCAGGGCCGGCCTGTTTTTCGCGTTGTGCGGGATCAGTGCGAGTCCAGCAACTCCCGCACCCGCGCGACGATCTCCTCCTGAATCAGCGGGCCCTTGGTCACGTGGCAGGTCGGGCCCAGCTGCAGCAGGGTCTTCTCACCCTCGGTGAGGTCCAGGGCGGTGAGCACCAGCAGCGGAATCTGCTGCGTCCAGCGCCGCTGCCGGAGCAGCCGGACCAGCTGGAAACCGTCCAGGTTCGGCATCATTAGGTCGAGGATCAGGAGATCGGGCCGTTCGGCCATGATCATGCGGAACGCCTCCTGCCCGTCGTGGGCCGTGCGCACGGCATAGCCGGCCTGCTCCAGCATGACGGTGATGATGCGCCGCACGTCCGGGTCGTCATCCACCACCAGGATCGAGGGCTGAGGCCGCTCCCCGCGCCAGGTGCCCAGGACGCTGCGGATCGTGCTCAGGAGTTCGTTGTCGTCGATGGGCTTGGAGACGATGCCCGAGACCCCCGTCGCCACCAGCTCCATCTCCTTGCCGGCGGAATACGCCGACACCACCACCACAGGGATGTCGCGGGTGGCCGGATCCTGCTTCAGCTGCCGGAGCACGTGGGTGCCGTCGGCGCCGGGCATCCTCAGATCCAGCGTGATCACGTCGACGTGCCGGCTGCGGGCGATCTCCAGGGCCTGCTCACCCGAGGTCGCTCCGACGGCGTGGAACCCCTCCCGCTCCAGCGAGAGCATGATGAGCCGCACGATGTCCGGATCGTCGTCCACCACCAGCACCGTCCGGCTGCTGACGTGGAGCGGAACTGACTGAGACGGCCCGCTGGGCTCCGCCGGCAGCGTGAAGGAGAAGGTGGAGCCCTCGCCCACCGTGGACTCGACCCAGATCTGGCCGCCGTGCTCCTCCACGATCGCCCGGCAGATGGTTAGACCGAGGCCGGTGCCGCCCGTCTTGCGCGCGGCGGCGTTGTCCACCCGGTAGAAGCGGTCGAAGATCGCGGTCTGCTGGTCGGCCGGGATGCCCGGGCCGTGGTCGATGACGTCGAAGCGCACCATGTCGCCGGCCGGGACCGCCCGGATGAGCACCTCACTCCCCTGCGGCGAGAACTTGATCGCGTTGGAGAGCAGGTTGTCCAGCACCTGGTGCACCCGGTCGCCGTCGGCCATCACCCGCGGCAGGCCGTCCGGCAGGTCCGTCTTCAAGGTGATGCTGCGCTGCCGGGCAAAGGCCTGCATCTCCTGCACGGCCCTTCGCACCGCCTCCGCGGCGTTCAGCGGCACCCGCCGGATCTCCATCTTGCCGGCCTCGATGCGGGAGATGTCCAGGATGTCGTTGATCAGCCGGATGAGCCGGTCGGTGTTGTTACGGGCGATCGTGAGCAACTCCCGGGCCTCCTCCGGCAGCTCGCCCGCCACGCCGCCCAGCACCAGCCCCAGCGATCCCTTGATGGAGGTCATCGGCGTCCGCAGCTCGTGGGAGACGGTGGCGATGAACTCCGTCTTCATGCGGTCCAGCTCGGTCTCCTTGGTGATGTCGCGGTAGACGTAGATGCGGCCGATGACCCGGCCCCCGGGATCGGGCACCGGCGCCGCGAACTCGTGGAAGACGCGGGGGCGCTCCTCCCGGGTCTCGATGACGTTGGTCTCCAGCTCGATGGGCGGCCCGCCGTCCGGGCCGGGCTGCCACTCGAAGGCGCGGACGCCCAGGGCCTGCAGGGCCAGCGCGTGGAGCTCGTGCACCGACTTGCCCAGGATCTGCTCGGCCGGCAGCCCCAGCATGCCGCCCACCTGGTGGTTGGCGACCACGCAGATGCCCAGGGTGTCGAACATGATGATGGCCTCGCCCACCGAGTCGAGCAAGGCCCTGAGCCGCGTGGCCTGCGCCTGGGCGAGCTCACGCGCGGACTGGATCTCGACGAGGTTCTGCCGGAGCTGCTGCTCCAGGGCCTTCCGCTGCGTGATGTCCCGGGCAATGCCGACGTAGGCAACCACCGATCCCCCTTCGTCCACGATGCGGGTGATGGACAGGAAGGAGTACCAGAGGTTGCCGTTCTTGTGCCGGTTGATGACTTCGCCGACCCACTTGCCCCGCCGGCCCAGCTGCGTCCACATGTCGCGGAAGACCTCAGGCGGGGTGAGCCCCGAGCGCACGATGTTGGTTTTCTGGCCGATCAGCTCGTCGCGGCTGTAACCAGTCACCGCCTCGTACGCCGGGTTGACGTCGAGGATCACCGTGTCCTTATCGGCGACGACGATGCCGTCCAGGCTGTGCCAGTACACTTCCCGCAGAATATGGGTGACATCCAAACAGAACCGCTCCCTTTCGGCTGGCCGACGGCGGAACTAGGACCGGAGCATCTCCTCCAGCTGGCTGGACAGGGTCATCGGGTCGAACGGCTTCACCAGGTAGCCGATGGCGCCGAGATCCCGTCCCTTCTGGATCTCCGACTGCTGCGCCCGGGCGCTGAGGAAGACGATTGGGATGGAGGCAGTGGCGGGGTTGGCCTTCAGCCGTCGGCAGGTCTCGTAGCCGTCCATCTCCGGCATCATCACATCCAGCAGGATCAGGTCCGGGCGCTCCTGCTCCGCCTTCGCGATCCCCTCCTGCCCCCCGGAGGCGACCATCACTTCGTGCCCTCCTTGAAACTTCAGGGAGAGCTGCACCATACGCTGAATGTCGGGATCGTCCTCAATCAGCAGGATACGAAGTGCCATTCGCCTCCTCCTTTCGCCTATCGAATATCCCTGCTCATATTGTAGGCCCCGGCATCACTTGTGTCTACTCTCTCCAAAGTAGGGGAGGCGCAATCCGCTCGCCCGATCGCGTTTAAGCGTCATTAGACGCCCGAAATCGGCATGTGAATATTGTAACATGACCTTTCCGCCAGGCCAACTTCTCTGACCGATTATGGCCCTTCAGGGGGATATGCCTTCCAAAGCCAGAACAGTACGCTGATTACACGAGGACTCTGTGCGGGAGCAGCGAAAGGAGGGCAGCACTGTGATCGATTCCCTGTTCCGTCCGCGCGGCATCGCCGTCGCCGGCGCATCTCGGCACCCGACCAAGCCCGGTCACCAGGTGCTGCACAACCTTCTGGCCGCGGGATACCCCGGCCAGATCGCTCTGGTCCATCCGGCGGCGCAGTCCATTCTCGGCGTTCCGGCCTACCCCGACCTCGAACAGGTGCCCACCCTGGTGGAGATGCTGATCCTCGCCGTCCCAGCAGCCACCACCCCGGCGATGGCGGAGGCGATCGTCCGCCGCAAGCGGGCGAGAGGCGACCTGGCCGTGGTCGTCAGCCTCGCCGGCGGCTTCGCCGAGGCCGACACGGAAGAGGGCCGTGAGATGCAGGAGATGCTGGCGGCCGCCTGCCGGGAAGCCGGGGTCCGCCTGCTGGGCCCCAACTGTCTGGGCGTGTTGGACGCCCGCAATCGGCTGGACACCACCTTCCTCACCGGGAACCGCCGCGATGCCAGCGGCGTTTCACTGCTTTCCCAGTCCGGCTCCATCGTCTCGTGGATCACGCGGGAGTGCCAGGCACTCCCCTTTCCCATCGGACTCAACAAGTTCGTCTCCGTGGGCAACATGGCCGACCTCTCGCTGGCGGAGCTGGTGGACTGCCTGGGACGCGACCCCTCCACCCGGACCATCGGGCTCTACCTGGAGGCGGTGCCCGCCGCGCAGCCGCTGCTGGAGGCCGCCCGGCGGGTGGCCATCCGCAAACCGGTGGTGGTGCTGAAGTCCGGCCGAACCGCTCCCGGGGCCAGGGCGGCCTTCCGGCACACCGGCGCCGTGAACGACGACTCGCCCCTGGATGATGACGTGGCCCGACAATACGGGATGCTGCCGGTCAGCAGGGTGGACGAGTTCGTCACGACCCTCGCCACCTTCGACCGCCTGCCGCTGCCGCTGGGCAACCGGGTGGCCGTGCTGACCAACTCAGGCGGCGCCGGGGTCTACACGCTAGACGCCCTGGTGAGCCGCGACATCGCGCCGGCCCAGCTCAGCCCGTCGACCGCCGCGGCTCTGCGGTCGCTGCTGCCGCCCTTTGCGGTGGTCGGCGACCCCGACGGCTACGTGGACTCGGGCGGCGGCGTCGGCCCCCGCCAGACCGCACAGGCCGTCGCGGCCCTGCTCCGGGACCCCGGCGTGGACGCGGTGGTGCAGCTCTTCGTCCCCACCCCGTTCAACAGCGCGGAGGACATGGCCCGGGACCTCCTGCGCCTGCTCCCCGGCATCCGGCGCAACAGCCTGGCCAAGCCGCTCTTCCCGGTCTTCCTGGGCGGCCGGGAAGTCCTGCCCGCCCGCCGTTTGCTGGAGGAGAACGGCATGATGACCTTCGCCTCTCCCGAAGGGGTGGCCGCCGCCCTTGCGGCCATGCTGCGATACGCCTGGGCAAGACAGCGCCTTGCGCATGCGCTGATGCGGTGATGCGCCGTGCTTGGTCAAGCCCCCGCTGCCGACGTGCAGCGGGGGCTTCTGGTTGCCCGCCCTACCCTGCAGACTTCCCCTTCCCCTGCTCCTGGCGTTGCACTGGCCCCTGTACCTGTCCCTGACTCCACCGATACTCCAGCGCATAGGGAACCGGTACTTTTTCGCTTCCGTCTTCTGGCCGAAGCGTAAAACTTGCGGTTCCCAACCCGGGGGACCGACCAGAATCCCGTAGTTCCCCGGCTCACCGCATCGTTATGTTAACTAGATAGTCCTCTTATGTTACCTTGGCTGCGCTTGACGTCGGCCAGCTCGCCCTGCTGCCTGCTGCGTTCCGGCCCGGACCCGCCGTCGCCAGCTCGGAACCGCCACTTTTGCGCTTCCGTCTTCTGTCCAAAGCGTAAAACTTGCGGTTCCC
>JAMNXV010000203.1 GCA_023623185.1 Bacillota bacterium | reverse complement strand
AAGCCTGACCGAATGCTATGAAGCGACTCGTCAATCCTGGCGAACCGCCGGATGCGGACCCGCATGTCCGGTGGTGTGAGAGGACGGGGGTTAGCCGCCCCCTCCTACTCGATCTGCTACACCGATCCCTTCCCCGCCGCCATCCGGATGATCTCGTCGACCCGCCCCACGATGCTGACGATGCGCTTCAGGTCCTCGGGCGGCAGGTCGTAGACCCCCTCGGGCCCGGCGTGCACCCCAGCGGTCACCGCCACGACCCGGTTCAGCCCGGCGGCCAGCGACTCGGCCAGCCGGCGGGCCAGCTCGTCGTCCTTGTGGCCCGTCACGTTCAGCACCGAGGCGGTGGCGCTCATCCGGCCCGGGTCCTTCAGGCTCGGCCGGGGAATGGCCAGGGCCGTGGTGCCGACGTGCGGAATCCCGCCGAAGAGGGAGACCGCGACGCCCTGCTCCGTGATCGCCCACAGGACCTCGCACTCCAGTGGCCCCACCGACAGGTCGACGACGATGCGGGCCTGGCCGGTCTGCAGGCCGGGCATGTTGGACTCCGCCTGCCAGCCGGCGCCGCTGCCCTCCGGCGCGATCCACTTCTCTGCCGGCGCCGCGTCCTCCACGGTGATGGTGATCTCGTCGCCGTCCTGCAGCTGCAACGCCTCCCGCAGGCTCTCCGGCGCCAGGAACTCCAGCTGCGCCGGATTGTACCCGTGCACCATCGGCCGGAACATGACCACCTGCGCCGAGCGCCCCGCCCTGCCGAGGCGGGCCGGCAACAGCAGCGCGCAGCACAGGTCCGGCGTCGGGGGCACCAGCACCGTGCTGGCGGTGAGCAGGAGCCGGTCCACCGCCTGCCGGTCGCCCTCCACGATGACGTTCAGCGTTCCCGGCGCGGGCTCGAAGCCCCACAGCCGCTTGACGGACGCCCGGAACCAGTCCAGCGATGTGGCGGGACCGGCCACGCCCAGTCCGGTGACCACGCGGCCGGTCCACTGCACCTGATTGCCCATGCGGTCAAGCACTCCTTCTTCTGGCCCACGCGTTCACGCCCGCGTCCACGATGAGGGCCGCCACGCCGTTGAGCGTGCCCTTCAGCAGGTTGAACGGCACCACCACCGGCAGGATGAAGCCCAGGGCCACACGCACGTCGCCGAAGAAGAGCGGACCGAGGATGATGGTCATCCCGATTTCGGCGAGCGTGTAGACCAGTATGCCCAACACCACGCTGACCAGCTTGCCCCGGCGGCGGCCGGCGAGCCGCTGGTACACGAGCGACGCCGTGAGCGCCAGCGCGGCGCTGCCGACGAAGCGGCTGACCGTGCCGATGATGCCGCCGGTGCCGGTCAGCCCCATGACCACGGCCACCACGGCCGACATGCCGGTGACCCACAGGGGCGAGAGCCGGAAGGCGCCGAGGAGCAGCGGAACGTCGGTGGGCTCATACATGAGGAACGGAGCCGAGGGAAGCAGGGGGAACCTGATGGTAAGGGCGAGAACCACCGCCAGGGCCGCCAGGACCCCGGAGGTGGTGATCTGTCGCACAACCTTCACCGAGTGAGTTGTTGCCGACAT
Source organism: Bacillota bacterium (assembly GCA_023623185.1). Lineage (GTDB taxonomy): Bacteria > Bacillota > Sulfobacillia > Symbiobacteriales > Symbiobacteriaceae > Symbiobacterium. The sequence continues at coordinate 10,703 of JAMNXV010000203.1, read as the reverse complement.
GGGCACCGCCTCCTTTCGGTCTGCCTGTCAGCAGACTAACATGCCACTCATCGGAAAAATACTGGCCGATGGGGCGAAAGGCCGTGCCGCATGTGCGGGCTTCATCCCAAGGGACTAGTCCGGCTGGTCGCCAGGATGTTCTGCACCACCAGCACCAGTTCCGTGGTGTCGATGGGCTTGCCGAGGACGACGTTGACGCCGGAGCGGTAGGCCCGCAGCCGGTTCTGGCGGTCGGTGTAGGCGCTGACCACCACGATGGGGGTGTGCGCCGTCGCCGGGTTGCGCCGGATGGTCTCGGCCACCACGAACCCGGTCTGCTCGGGCAGGCGCAGGTCCAGGATGACCAGGTCGAACGGCCGCTCCTCGATGAGCGCCGTCGCGGCCTTCCCGCTTTCCGCCGTGACGACCTTGTGGCCGTGCGCCGTGAGCAGGTCCATGATCAACATGGCGCTGTTCTTGTCGTCCTCTACAACCAGAATAGTTGACTTGTTCTCCTCCATGGCTGTGTCTCCTCTACTCCAACGGACCCGAATCTCCTGGCTGAAGCGGCAGGTAGATGATCACGGTCGTGCCCTCCCCGACGCGGCTTTCGAGTTCAATTCGGCCGCCGTGGGCTTCCACGAGCTTTTTCGACAGCGGCAGTCCGAGGCCGAAGCCGTCCCACCCCGTGGATGAGCGGTTCTCTGCCTGGTAGAACTCGTCGAACACGTGATACAGCTCTGCCTCAGGAATGCCGATCCCGGTGTCCTGTATGGTGATCTTGGCCTCTTCAGGGCCAGACGAAGTCGTGACGGTGATCGTTCCACCCTCAGAGGTAAACCGTACACTATTTGAGAGCAGGTTGTACAGTACCTGTTTGATGCGGGTGGGATCCGCGGTGATGGGGAGGGGGCCCTCGGCGAGCGCCAGCGACAGCCGGATGCCGCTCTGTTCGCACTGCTGGCGGACGATGGCCGCCACGGCGGGCAGGACCTCGTGAAGATCCATCTCCTGGAGGTCCAGCTGGAGCTTGCCCTGGGTGAGCACCGCCATTTCCAAGAGGTCGTTGATCAGCCTGAGCAGGTAGCTGGCGCTGTCGTGGATGATCTGCACCCGGGTCCGCTGGGCCTCGGTCAGCTCGCCGTAGAGGCCGCTGAGCAGCGTGTCGGAAAAGCCGATGATGGAGTTGAGCGGCGTGCGCAGCTCGTGGCTGGTGTTGGCCAGGAACTTGTCCTTCAGCTTGTTGGATTCCAGCAGGTCGAGCATCGCTACCCGCAGCTCGAGGGTCTTCTCCTCGACCTGGGCCTCCAGCGTCGCGTTCAGGTGCTGCAGGCGCTCGGTGAGCTGCTGCAACCGGTTGCGGTCGCTTTCGATCCGGTTCAGGTAGCCGATGATCTCCCGGTTCTTCTGGTAGAGGGCGATGGTCGCATCGGTGAAGTAGGTCTGCAGCGCCCGGATCTCACCGGTCCGCGGCGCGGGCAGCTCCGTCAGCATGTAGATGTGCTCCGGCTGGATCTCCTCGGTCTCGGAGAGCCGCCGAACCACGTTGCCCAGCTGCACGATGGGCGCCGAGAGCCGCTGCGAGACATAGGAGCTGGCGAGGGCCGCAGCCGACAGAGAGAGGATGGCGGAGGCCAGGATGTACACCGTGGAGTCGCGCTTCAGCGTCGCGAGCCCCTGGGATGGGTGGCCGGTGGTCAGCGCCCCGATCACCTCGCCCCGGCTGTTCAGGATCGGGTCGGAGACCACCAGGTGCACCAGGTTGTCGGTGAGCACGACGCGCCCGCTGTACCGCTCGCCGGCCATTACAGTGGCAATCAGCGCTTCCGCCTGCCGCCGGCCGATGCCGGAGTAGGTCGTGCCTTCGGTGATCTCCAGGTTGCCGGCGACCCGGATGCCCCTGGCGCTGATGGTGGAAAAGGAGTCCGGGATCTCGCCCACCACCTGACGGGCGACGGTGCAGTCGTTGTTGAGCAGGTGCGCGGCCACGATCGCGCCGTCTGCCTGACCGTCAGCATGGCGGTAGGGCACGGCCAGCACCTGAAACAGGGCGCCGTATTCCGTGCCGGGGTCCGCGCTCTCCACCACCGCACGGCCCGCCAGCGCAGGGCTGTACGCCGCCAGCGCCGTCAGGTCCATGAGTTCGTAGCCCCTGGCGGCCTCGCCGGTCTCGGCGGCGCGCGCCGCTGCAATCAGGAACTGCTGCGGGACGGATCCTCCGGCCAGGTTTGACCGGAGGACCCGTCCCGTTTCATCCGTCACAAACCAGATGTCCACCTCGGGCCGGCGGTCCAGGGCGTCCGCAAGGCCGGCCAGATCGTGGGTGGCGCGGGTGAGCGCGTCGAGCGCGGCCTCGCCCGCGACGAAGTAGCCGTTCATCGCCTGCCACGAGATCGTCTGGGTCCGCTCCAGCAGCGACTCGATGTTCCGGTCCAGTCGGGTGAAGATGATGCTGATGTTAAAGACGATGAACAGGCCGAAGAAGAGGATGGTGAGCAAAATGTGCGTCCGCAGCCACAGGTGATGGAACGACTCCTCCCGAGCGAGCCAGCGCCTAAGCATCTTCCCCCTCCAGGCTGATGCCGTTCTTCAGCGCGTAGACGCTGGCCTCGGTGCGGTTGCTCAGCCCCAGCTTCTTGAACACGCTGCTGATGTGTGACTTGACGGTGCTCAGGCTGATGCAGAGCCGGCGGGCGATCTCCTTGTTGGTCATGCCGGCGGCCATGCAGGCCAGCACCTTCCGCTCCTGCGCGGTGAGGATGGGGTCGGCGTCGGTCTGGGCCCGCGCCGGCTCCCTGCGCGCCACGACCGGCACGGCCAGGGGCAGCGTGTAGAGCTGCTGCAGAAGGGGCAGGTGCGCTTCAACCTCCTCGGGTGTGGCGGTGCGGCCCAGGTGCAGGTAGAGGTCGCCCTCGTCGGACTGCAGGGCCGTGGGGAACGCGGTCCAGTGGAGGTTGAACGGGCACCGGGCGACTTCCGGCTCCGCCGCGTCGGGCAGGGACTTCAGACAGGCGGGGTGCCTGGTCGTGCACTCGCGGCGGTTACAGGCGAGCGGCATGCCCGACGGCAGTGTGACCTCCCGGCCGCGGGGGTTGACGAGAACCAGGCAGATGTCGAGGCGTGCAGCGAGTTCATCCTGTATCGTCTGCAGCTGGGCGAAGAGGTCAGCGTACTGCGCCTTGCCGAGACTACTCATGTGGCATCATTCCTTATTCAGCAAATACAACCGATCGTGCGGCGAAGTCTGCCGGTCTGCAGCCGGGAGGCAGGCACACTGCCGCAGGGTTCTTCTCTATGGTAATCCAAGACTAGTCCCCCTGACCATTCGCCGCATGACCTAGTCCCTTTTTCCGAGTCTGAAGCCGGGCTTTGTACATTTCGCCCATTTGCCCAATAGGTCCGATGCGTTTGGAATGTTACGCTGAGACCGGTCAGCGCAGCCGCGGCGCACGCTCCCATCCGTTTTAACTCACACAAAGGAGGAGAGACCATGGGCTCGGCAACGGCATCAGCCAAGTCGGTTGAGGCCAAACGCTTCAGCCTGGGCGCGCACAAGCGCGAGGTTGGCGCGGTGCTCGGCCTGGTCGTTCTGCTGGCGATCATGTTCAGTCCCATCCCCGGGCTGAGCGTGGAAGGCCGGCGGGCGCTGGCGATCAGCCTGTTCGGCGTGGTCTGGTGGGCCATGGGCGTTCTGCAGCCCGGCTACACGTCGGTCCTCATGCTGGTCCTCTGGGTGGTCCTCGATGTGGCCCCGCCCAGCACCGTCTTCTCGCTCTGGACCACGCCCCTGGTCTACCTGGTGGTCGGCGGTTACCTGATTGCGACTGCTGTTCAGGAGTCTGGCCTCGGCAGGCGCATCTCCTATATGTTCATCCTGAAGTTCGTGAATTCGTTCACCAGCATCGTCGTATCGGCCTACGTGCTGGGGGCCCTGCTCAGCTTCCTGATTCCGCACCCCTGGCCGCGGTCGTTCCTGATCATGTCGGTCATGGCGGTGCTGATCAAGAGCACGGACATGCCCAAGAAGGACGCCGCCATCATCGGCCTGGCGGTCTTCGCCGGCTCGGCGCCCACGTCGATGATCCTGCTGACCGGCGACAGCGTGCTGAACATGGTCGGCGGCACCGCCGGCGACGTCACCCTCACCTGGCTGGAGTGGGCCAAGCACATGGCGGTGCCGGGCATCGTCGCATCGGTCCTGACCTGCCTTCTGCAGCTCTGGCTCTTCAAGCCCAGCCAGAAGTTTGATGTGAACAAGGACGAAATCCGCAAGGAGCTCGACAGCCTCGGCAGCATGACCGGCGTGGAGAAGCGGACGCTCTTCTGGGTGGCCCTGGCGGTCCTGCTGTGGGCGACCGACTCGATGCACGGCGTCCACCCCGGCTGGGTCGCCGCCCTGATGGCCATCGGCCTCGCGCTGCCGAAGGTCGGCGATGTCCTGAAGCCCTCCTCCTGGAGCGCCGTTCCCGTGGGCACCCTGTTCTTCCTGACGGCCGCGCAGGCCATCGGCAAGGTGGGCGACGTGACCGGCATGAACGAGTGGGTGGCCTCGGTGGTCCTGCCCTCCACCATTCCCAGCAACGTCTTCATGTTCGCCTTCATCGCCACCGCCGTGACCATGGTCATCCACATGGTCCTGGGCAGCGCCCTGGCCGTCATCGGCATCGCCGCCCCGGCGCTGATCCTCTTCGCCCAGGCGGCCGGCATCGATCCCATGGTGGCCTCGCTGCTGGTCTACACCACCGTTTCGATGCACTTCATCCTGCCCTTCCACCACATGAACGTGCTGGTCGGTCAGGGCGACTCGGCGGGCTTTTACGGCGACGGCGAGACCATCAAGCTCGGCATCCCGCTTACCGTTGCGACCTTCGTGGTGACCCTGCTGGTCCAGATTCCCTGGTGGAAGCTGACCGGCTTGCTGTAATAGCCAACCATTAGGTTTGGAGGTGTCTTGATTGGCGTACAAGGATCTCCGTGAGTTTCTCCAGAAGCTGGAAGAAGAAGGCCAGCTCGTACGCGTGAAGGATGAGGTCATGCCGGAGCCGCACATCGGCGCTGCCGGCCGGGCCGCCGCCAATCTGAAGAACGGGCCTGCCGTTCTGTTCGAGAAGGTGGCCGGCTACAAGAACCAGGTCGTCACCAACGTGCACGGCTCCTGGGCCAACCACGCCCTCATGATGGGCATGCCCAAGGACACGCCCGTCGTGGAGCAGTTCCACGAGCTGAACCGCCGCTGGGATATGTACCCCGTGCCGGCGAAGCACGTCTCCACCGGCCCCTGTAAGGAAGTCAAGATCACCGAGAACATCAACCTGTTCGAGGTTCTGCCCCTGTACCGGATCAACACGTGGGACGGCGGCTTCTTCATCTCGAAGGCCAGCGTCGTCTCCCGGGACCCCGAGTTCCCCGACGACTACAACAAGCAGAACGTCGGCACCTACCGCATCCAGGTGAAGGGCAAGGACCGCATCGGCATTCAGGCCCTGGCGTTCCACGACATCGCCATCCACCTGCGCAAGGCGGAGGAGATGAACAAGCCCCTGCGGGTGGCCATCGCCCTGGGCGTCGACCCCATCATCACCTTCATGGCCAGCACCCCGATCATGTACGACCAGTCCGAGTACGACTTCGCCGGTGCGCTGCGCGGCGGCGAGCCCGTGGAGCTGGTCAAGGCTGAGACCGCCAACCTCGACGTGCCGGCCGGCGCTGAGGTGGTTCTGGAAGGCGAGATCATCCCGCGGCTGCGCACCTGCGAGGGCCCCTTCGGCGAGTTCCCCGGCTCCTACTCGGGCGTCCGGGCGCAGTGCGAGATCAAGATCGACACGATCACGCACCGCGAGAACCCCATCTTCGAGAACCTCTACCTGGGCATGCCCTGGTCGGAGATCGACTACCTGATGGCCCTGAACACCTCCGTGCCGCTGTACAAGCAGCTGAAGGAGTCGTTCCCCGAGGTGCAGGCGGTCAACGCCATGTACACCCACGGCATCGGCGCCATCATCAGCACCAAGTGCCGCTTCGGTGGCTTCGGCAAGGCCGTCGCCATGCGGCTGCTCTCCACGCCGCACGGCATGCCTTACACCAAGGCGATCATCGTCGTGGACGAGTACGTCGACCCGTTCAACCTGGAGCAGGTCATGTGGGCCATCACCACCCGGTGCAAGCCCGACAAGGACGTCACCCTCATCGAGAACTGCCCGGGCATGCCGCTTGACCCGTCCTCCTACCCGCCCGGAATGCACACCAAGATGATCATCGACGCCACGACGCCTGTGGATCCCGAGCCGCAGCTGCGCACCGTCGAGCTGGTTGAGGATCCGCCCAAGACGGCTGAGTGGGAGAAGCTTCTCCGCGAGCTCTGGACCGCCAAGTAAGATCGGAGGTGCAAAGCATGATCTGCCCGCGCTGCGACAGCAAGGAAGTTGAGGTTATGGTCGAGTCCCCTGTGGGGAACGTTTGGACCGTCTACATCTGCAACGACTGCTACTTCTCCTGGCGCAACACCGAGGGTGAGGAAATCACCAACCCTGAGAAGTACTCGAAGAAGTGGAAGCTGAACCGGGAGATCCTCGACAACCTGCAGGTGATCCCGCCGATCCCGCCGCTGAAGGAGCAGGCGTAAAGTTAACGGGGAGGGCAATGGCGCCCTCCCCGTTTCGCTGTATTCAGCCTTGCTAGAAGCCGTCGAAGACGTCGCCGCTCATGTCGAGCCCGTCCACGGTCAGCACCTTCCAGCCGCCCGCTTCCTTGACCAGCCTGACGACGCCCTCGTAGGTGCTCAGGGCCAGGCCGGGGTCGTTCAGGATCTCCACGAACTTCTCCTCGACCATGAGCTGCAGCTGCTCTTCCGAAACGTCCTCGCTGAACGCGGCCTCAAACGCCAGCGGCAGAACCTCGTCCATGAAGGCAACGGCGAGCCGGTCCATGTCCGGCATGGTCACATCGACGGCGATGGTCGCCTCGTCGCCCTGCACCTCCGCCTCACCGAGATCAAACGCCATCCTGCCCGTCAGCGCCTTCACGATGCGCTCCTCGTCGGCGGTTGGCGGCTCAAACGCGCCGCCCCTGCTGGACTGGAGTTTGGCGACGGTCGCCCAGTCGCCGGTGGTGAGGGCGCCAAAATAGTCAGTGGCTACCTGCTCCGGACTGGAAGTGGAGCTGCCGCAACCGGCCAGTAGCGCGCTGAGAACCAGGGCCAGGACCACGAGGAAGCTGACTCGCCTGTGCATTCAATTGTCCCCCTAAGAATGTCAAGTCATGGAGCCAACTCGACCTATTCGGGAAGGGGGAGCGACAACCCTGTCTCCGCCGCAAAACCGGTCCGAAGGTCTACGAAGCGCCCAGTACTTCGCGGGCCACCTCTTCATAGACGCGGGTGTCGCCGGGGCTGAAGCAGCAGAAGGTGACCCTCAGCGGCGAGTTCCTCGCGAGTAGGTAGTCCCGCACCGTGGTCTGCGCGACCCGGGCCGCCTGCTCGATGGGGTACCCGTAGGCGCCGGTGGAGATGGAGGGGAAGGCGATGGTGCGGTACCCGGCCTCCTCCGCCAGCTCCAGGGCGCGCCGGTAACAGGAGGCCAGGGTCTCCGGTTCGCCCTGATTGCCGCCGCGCCAGATGGGCCCGACGGCGTGGGCGACGGCCTTGGCCGGCAGCCGGTAGCCCCGGGTCATCTTCACCTCGCCGGGCCGGGCGCCGCCCAGGGTGCGGCACTCCTCCAGCAGCTCCGGGCCCGCGGCCCGGTGAATCGCGCCGTCCACCCCGCCGCCGCCCAGCAGGCTCGGGTTGGCGGCGTTGACAATGACGTCCACCTGCAGGGTGGTGATGTCGGCCGTGACGATCTCGATCCGTCCGTCCAGCCAGGTGCTCATTCCGCATCCCTCCAGCCAGGGTTCTGCCTCAGGTTTCAGGGAGAACGCCGGGGAATCCTGCCCCGGTGGAGAGCGGCTCGGACTCGGCCCTGGTCACGGCCGGCACGGTGATCGTCATCCTGCCGCTCCTGGCGCTGTTCCTGATCTTCCAGCGGCAGTTCATCAGCAGCTTCATGCACAGCGGCATCAAGTAGCCAGCGGCGGGCGCCACGCCACCACGGCGTGGCGCTCTCGCATGGCCGCGCACGGCCTGCGCCGGCGCGCTACGGCGCCGTCACCGCCTCCCGCAGCAAGGCCTCCAGGCTGACGCCCTCCATCGCCGCCTGCCGCCAGCCGGGGCTGAGGCGGTCCAGGGCCAGGGCCTGGCCGGCGCCCAGAGTGTAGACCCGCAGGCGGGGCGACCCGCCCTCGCCGACGGGCGCCGCCAGCTCGTCCAGCAGGGCGTCCATGCCATCTGCCTCCGCGTGGGCCTGAACGTACCGGGCGAGCCCTTCCAGCCACTCGTAAAGCCGCTCCACCTCCAGCAGCGGCTCGGCGACTTCGCCGCCGAGCCGGTCCCGCCAGTACGCGGCCCGGGCGTCCCGCACCGCCAGGAACGCCGCGGCGGCCGCACGGGCGCCGGCCTCATCCGCGGCCTGGACCGCCGTCAGCAGGTGCTCTGCCTCCCGCTGCTGCAGGCGGTTGTTCTCCGCGTCCATGTAGACCTCGTACCAGAGCCGCTCCTGCTGGTGGGCGTCGCCCCAGCCGGCCACCCAGTCCTCCGCGACGGGCATCTGGTAGACGTGGAACAGCTCATGCACCACGGCCGCCAGGTACTGCTCCTCGGTGAGCCGGGCCTCCGCTCCGGTGCGCAGGAGACCCTTCAGCAGCGCGGCCTCGCCGCCGCCAAGCAGTCCCGCGCCGGCCTCCATGCCGCCCATGACCTGGTCCAGCTGCCGCCATCCGGCCACCACGGCGACAGGCGTTTCGCCCACCTTCCAGACGCCGTTGGTGACGACCGGGAGCTCCGGCCGATCCAGCCTGATCACCCGCAGCGAACCGGCGGACACCGGCCTGCCGGGGGGCGGCTCGGCGTCCTGCGCGAAGTTGACCAGGTAGTTCACCGGCCCCTTCGTGAGCAGGATCGGGGTCTCCCCGGGGGTCCAGCCGTCGAAGAGCCCGGCGATCTCCTGCCCCCGGCGCAGGGCCGCCCCCAGCAGGGCCGCGTCCTCATCCGTCCAGTCCAGCGGGCTCGGCGCCACCAGCGGCGCGGCGGCCAACAGCAGCCCCGCGGCCAGGTAGGCGAGGGCGCCCCAGCGCGCGATCTCCCGCCACCCGAAGGCCGCCGCCGTCAGCCCGCCGGCTGCCCACAGGTAGAGCAGGCCGCCCAGCAGCGGCCGGGGATCCACCGCGCCGCCGGGGGCGAAGAGCTGCAGCACCGACCCGGTGACCGCGCCCGCCGGGGGCAGCAGCGTGAGGCCCAGGCGCGCGAAGGGGACCCACCAGGCGTCGGACAGCGCGACCAGGGCGGACAGTTCCGGCCCGAAGACGCCCAGACCGTAGGCCAGGAGCCCCAGGAAACCGGCCGCCGGACCGGGCAGCCACACCGAGCACAGCGTCGTCACCGCCGCAACCGCGGCGATGTTCAGCAGGAGCCCGGGCAGGGCCAGCAGCAGCGCAGGCACCAGGTCCTGGCCGCCGCGCACCGTCAGCGCCGGGAAGAGCGGCACTGCCAGTACCAGGAGAAAGAGCCATCCGCTGAGAATATTCCCCAGGAGGAAGCCCGCGCCCACCTGCCACCGGGGCACGGGGCGGACCAGAAGCAGTTCGGCGGTGCCCCGCTCGAACTCCCGGGGAACGGCGCTCATGCTGAGCACCACCGTCACCACGGCCCCGAGGAAGCCGGCCATGGCGAAGCCCACGCGCATGGCGCCGGCGGCATGGGCCGTCAGCTCGTTCCCCGCGGCGTCCCGCACCGAGCCGCCGCTGCTGACCAGCAGCAGGAACATCAGCAGGAGGCCGACCGCCGTCAGGACGTAGGTTCCCCGGGTGCGCAGGTTCTCCCGGACCACGTTGAGCGCCACCGTCACCGGGCGCGCCCCTCGCATCGCATCAAGCGCCGAGGCCATCCGCTTCGCCTCCTTCCATGAGGGCCAGGAACCGGGCTTCCAGGTCGCCCGCCGGCGGCTCCACCGCGACGAGCCGCCCGGCCTTCATGAAGGCCACGCGGTCGGCCACCTGTGCCACGTCGCTGACGATGTGGGTGTTGAGAAAGATGGTCTTGCCCGCCTCCTTCAGGCGGCGGATGAGGTTCCGCATGGCCACCCGGCCGGCGGGATCCAGGCCCGAGCTGGGCTCGTCCAGGAAGAGCACCTCCGGATCGCCCACCAGCGCCTGTGCGACCGCCAGCCGCTGGATCATGCCCTTGCTGAAGCCGCCCACCCGCTGCCGGGCGGCCCCGCCGAGGCCCACCAGGTCCAGGATGCCGTCCAGATCGGCCTGTCCGGGCCCGAGGCCGCTCAGCTTGCGGAAGAAGTCCAGGGTCTCCCGGGCGGTGAGGAAGGGGTAGAAGTGGGGGGTCTCGGGCGAGTATCCCACCCGGGCGCGCACCGCCGGGTGCCCGGCCGGCTGCCCGAGGACCAGGGCCCGGCCGGCGGTGGGCCGGATGAGCCCCAGCAGCAGCCGGACGGTGGTGCTCTTGCCGGCGCCGTTGTGGCCCAGCAGGCCCAGGCACTCGCCCCGGCGGACGGCGAGGTCGATGCCCCTCACCGCCTCGACCCGGCCGAAGCGGCGCACAAGCCCTTCTGCACGAATCGCTTCCATAAATAAGGCTCACCTCCCGAGACCCAGTCTGCCAGACGAAGATCACAGGCCTGGCC
>JAMNXV010000168.1 GCA_023623185.1 Bacillota bacterium | reverse complement strand
AACGCCCTGCTGCCGGTGGTCACCTCGCTGGCCACGGCGATCGGGCGCTCGGTGGGGGGCATGGTGCTGGTGGAGTACGTCTTCTCGTGGCCGGGCCTGGGGCGCGAGATCGTGCTGGCCGCCACCCGGTACGACTTTCCGGTGGCGCAGGCGGCCTTCCTGATGATCGCCGCGCTCATCATGGCGATGAACATCCTGGCCGACGTGCTCTACGGCTACCTGGACCCGCGGATCGTGTACAAGTAGGGGGTGCGACCGTGCCACAGCAGATCTGGAGACATCTCCGGCGCGATCCCCTCGGCATGACCGGCGTGATCCTGCTCAGCTTCTTCATCCTGCTGGCCCTGTTCGCGCCGCTCATCGCGCCGTACGATCCGGAGGCGATCCTGCGGCTGGACGGCGAGATCGCCCGCCTGCACCCGCCGTCGCGGGAGTTCTGGTTCGGCACCACCAACATGGGGCGCGACATCTTCTCGGGCGTGGTCCTGGGCAGCCGGATCGCCCTGAAGGTGGGTCTTCTGGCCGCCCTGCTGGTCACCTTCATCGGCACCAACGTCGGGCTGATCGCGGGCTACTACGGGGGCATCGTCGACACGGTGCTCATGCGGTTGGTGGACCTACTTTACGGGATTCCCTTCATCCCTTTCGTCATCGTGCTCGTCTCGCTCATGAAGCCCTCGGTCACCAACATCATCATCGCGGTCTCGGTGCTCACCTGGCGCTCGGTGGCCCGCATCGTGCGCTCGCAGGTGCTCAGCCTGGCTCAGCGGCCCTTCGTCAAGGCCGCCAGGGTGGCCGGCGCCTCCGACCTGCGCATCATCTACCGGCACATCCTGCCCAACGTGCTGCCCATCGCCCTCCTGGAGATGTCGTTCGTGATCTCCTGGGCGATCGTCTCCGAGGCCAGCGTCAGCTTCATCGGCTTCGGCGACCCCACCGTGCCTTCCTGGGGGAAGCTGCTCAACGGCGCCTTCGTGGCCGGCGCGGTGCGCTTCGCCCCGTGGTGGGTGGCCTTCCCCGGCTGCGCCATCGTGCTGCTGGTGTTGGCCGTCTTCTTCATCACCCGCAGTCTGGAGACGGTGATCAACCCCCGTCTGAAGGGAGGCGAGTGAGGCATGCCCCTGCTGGCGGTGGATGGGCTGCAGGTGGAGTACCGCCTGCCGGACGGGAAGATGCAGGCCCTGGACGGGATCACCTTCGACCTGCGGGAGGGGGAGGCCCTCGGGGTGATCGGGGAGAGCGGTTGCGGCAAGTCGACCCTGATGAAGGCGCTGATCCGGCTGCTGCCGGACAACGGGCGGATCAGCGGGGGTACGATCCGCTACCGGGGGCAGGACGTGGGCAGCATGGAGCCGGCAGCCCTGGCCCGGCTGCGCTGGAATGAGATCGCTGTGATCACCCAGTCGTCGATGAACGCCCTGAACCCGGTGTACCGGGTGGGGGACCAGATCGTTGAGGTGCTGACCGTGAAGGGCGGCATGGGCCGCCGGGAGGCCTGGGAGCGGGCGGCGGAGCTGTACCGCATGGTCGGTCTGGAGGCGAAGCGGCTCCACGACTACCCGCACCAGCTCTCGGGCGGCATGCGCCAGCGGAGCATGATCGCCATGGCGCTGGCGCTGGAACCGTCCCTGGTCATCGCCGACGAGCCGACCACGGCGCTGGATGTCGTCGTGCAGGACCGGATCCTGCAGCAGCTGGCCGAGCTGCAGACGCAGCGGAAGATGGCGATGCTGTTCGTCACCCACGACATCGCGGTGGTCGCCGGCCTCTGCCAGCGCGCGATGGTGATGTACGCCGGCAAGCTGGCGGAGATCGGGACCACCCGGCAGATCTTCAAGAGCCCGGCGCACCCCTACACCATGGGGCTGCTGGCCGCCTCCCCAACGGTGCTGGAGCGGGCGGCGCAGCTGATCGCGATCCCCGGCTACCCGCCCGACCTGAGGAACCCGCCCGCCGGCTGCCGCTTCGCGGCCCGCTGTCCCTTTGCGGATGAGCAGTGCCGCCGGGCCGATCCGCCGGTGCGCGAGCTCGAGCCGGGCCACCTGGCGGCCTGCCACTACCCGGTACCGGTTGAGCACATGCGGGAGCTGTCTGCCCGGCGGGCCACCTGGGAGGGGGGAGAGCCGTGAGCCACCGTTCGTCTGCGCCGCCGGTGCTGGAGATCGCGAACCTGACCAAGCACTTCCCCGTGGGGCGGGGGCTGAGCCGATCGGGCCGGCGCGTGGTGCGCGCCGTGGACGGCATCGACCTCACCGTGCACCGGGGGGAGATCCTGGGGCTGGCCGGGGAGTCGGGCTCGGGCAAGTCCACCACCGGAGAGCTGATCGTGCGCCTGCAGACGCCCACCGGGGGCAGCCTCCGCCTGGACGGCGTCGACATCGCCCGCCTGCGGGGCGGGGCGCTGCGCCAGTTCCGGCGCCAGGTGCAGATGATCTTCCAGGATCCTTTCGGCACGCTCAACCCGCGCTACACGGTGGGCGCGACGGTCGCCGAGCCCTTGCTGATCCACGGGGTCCGTGACCGGGCCGCCCGGCAGGCCGCGGTGGTCGAGGCGATGGAGCGGGCCGAGCTGCGCCCCGCGGCGAAGTACATCGACCGCTACCCCCACGAGCTGTCGGGCGGGGAGCGGCAGCGGGTGGCGATCGCCCGGGCCATCGTGCTGAAGCCCCGCGTGCTGGTGGCGGATGAGCCTGTCTCCATGCTGGATGTCTCCATCCGGGCCGGCATCCTCAACCTGCTCAGGCGGCTCCGGGACGAGATGGAGCTCAGCGTGATCTACATCTCGCACGACCTCTCCACCATCCGCTACCTGTGTGACACCACGGCCGTCATGTACTTGGGCAAGGTGGTGGAGTACGGGCCCACCGAGCAGGTCATGACGCGGCCGGCCCATCCCTACACCCAGCTGCTCCTCTCCGCGGTGCCGGTGCCCGATCCGGACCTGGTGCGTGAGCGGATCACCGTGGACCTGGAGCCGCCGGACCAGATCCACCTGCCCCCGGGGTGCCGTTTCGCCCCCCGCTGCCCCGTGCGGCAGGAGCGGTGTACGGCGGTGCCGCCGGCGGAGGTGGAGATCGCGCCCGGCCATCGGGCGGCGTGCCACCTGGCGGCGCCTGGGCGGTGAGATGCGGGGTTGAGGACGGCCGAGGGGCCGGATTCCAGGCGGAATCCGGCCCCTCTTTCTGCTGGCTGGTGTAAATCACTACATCAGAGCCAGAGTCGGCGCAGCGCCCCATCCGCTCCACGGCCCGGCTCACCCGTTCCTGGCGGTTCCGGCATCGGTGGCAGGCTTATGGGCGGGCGCCGTTTTGGCGCCCGCCCTCCTACTCCGCCAGTGCAGCATACGCCTGCACCAGCAGCGGCTCGATGGCCTCTAACTTCGCCCAGTGATTTGCCCAGGTGATGGGATGGCCGTGGGCCGCCTGATTCCGTACCCGGCTGAGGTCCGTAAAGTTCCACTTGTTCGGCCCACCGGGCAGCACCTGAGCGAGCAGCCTGAGAAAGTGTCCCAGGGTCGACGACTGCACCAGCGCCTCAGGGGCATCGATCTCGTCGTCCAGCTCAAGCAGGGCCTGCTGGATACGGCCACCCCAGCGCGGGTGGCTGAGCCTCAGGACCAGACGATCCTTCAGCAGTCGCTCCCAGTACAGGCAGCGCCCCAGCAGACGCAGGGTCGTCTCGGATGGCGGCGCAGCCGGGCGGCCCGAAAGCAACCGGTCCCGCTGTGCCACATGGAGGGCCAGGGGGGAGAGGCCCACCAGGTCTGCGCCGTAGGTCGACCAAAGCCCGTAGGCCCAAAGAGCTTCCTCCCAGCCAGGCCAGCGGCGCTCCCAGTCCTGCTGCACGAAACGGGCGACGACGCCTCCCAGGCTGAGCAGGCGCTCCACTGCCGGTACATCCGCCACCTGGCGGAGGGCGGTCGAAACCCGGTCAGGCACAGGAGCGTGGTTCCACGCCACGCGATCCAACCACTCGCCGGGGCTGCGCCCGCCCCTCACGTCATGCACCAGTTTCAGGGCAAGCTCCAGGTCGGCTTTGCGGCCGCCGGCCAGATCCGTGAGCCGGGCGGTGAGGAACTCCTGTTGCAGCGGCGTGAGGAGCGACAGGCAGCCCCGCAGCTCGTCCTGCATGATTCGCTGCAGATCGGCTGGCTCCGGCTCCCGCCAGGTAATGGTGGTCCAGTGCTCCGGCGGGGCGAAGGTGCGGCGGAAGAGGCGGGGCGTGAGCGATCCCATCCAGATGACCCTCAGCCCGCGGCCCCGATCGAATTCGACCTTGAACCGCCGGAAGTGCTCCGACCAAGCCCGCAGCCAGCGCTGGGCCTGGTCGGGGTTGCAGTCGTCGCCGGTGACGATCACGACAATCGGCGCATTGAAGTCTCTCAGATCTTGCGGCACCTCTATGGGATCCTGCCTGTCCAGACACCGGGCGACAAGCTCCCCGGGGGTCAAGGCCACTGCTTCCGCCGCATCCAGTGGCATGATCCCTTCGGCGCCGAACCGGGCGACGGTGTGGTGCTCGATCGCGTACTGGAGTTCGTTCTGCGGCCCGTCGGCGGGCAGAAGGACCAGAACTCCCGGCCAGCGCTCCAGTGCATCGGCCACCTCTGCCAGGATCGGCACCGCGGTCGCCGTTCCTGTCATCGCCGTGCCTCCTGGTATCCACAGACCAGCATCGCCCAGGGGTCGCCGGGGCGCACCCGGGCAAGCACGATATTGGGGCCAGCCACCGGCCTGTGTGCCGGTTCCTCCTTCAACTCGTCGAGCGCCGCCAGAACCCGCAGATCTACGGCAAGTTCCTCCGCCGTCAGGCTCTCCAGAACAGCGCGGTGCTCATCGGAAAGCCAGGACAGCAGCCGGGCCCGCTCCGCCTCGTCGTTCCAGGCCAGCTCCAGTTCGCCCTGGACGATGCCGGCGCCGCTATCCTGGTTCCAGTGCTCCTCCCAGGCGTAGGCCAGAGCCACACCGGCCCGCAGCCGAACCGGCATCTCCGCGAGCGCCTTTCGCACCGGTTCGGGCCAAAGCGCAGGCGTGTCCGGATTCAGCAGATCCAAGTAGTTGCGCACGTGAGTCTCCGTGAGGCTCTTCCTCTCCTTGATCAGCGGCCGCGCCCACACCACGAAGCCTTCCAGCAGTCGCGGATCACCCATGGTCCGCTGCCACAGCATCTCCCGGGCCGACTCCGAGAAGGCCACGTCCTCCAGGTTGGCCTGAACCCAAGCTTCCCGCTCGTCGCGGTTCTCGGGCTGGAAGCGGCGGAGGTAGATAGGAACGGCGTGGGTGTCCATGTACTCCGGCCAGCAGTGCCAGGTGCGTGCAAGCCCCACGGAGCCGGTCATCATCGCCCAGATGCGCCCGCCCTGGCCTCGGTTCGCCAGCGTGTTCAGGGCGTCGGTAATGGGTGCCAGAACGCCCTCATGCTCCCAGCGACGCCACTCGTCGCTCGAGGCGGCCTGATCCACATCCTCCAGGATGAGCCAGACCGGATCCTCTGTGGTGGCCTGCTCTGCAAGGGTGACCAGCCGTTCGGTAATGGCCTCGGGTTTCGCCGAGACCCCGAGCTTCCTCGCCAGCTTGCGCATGGCCTTCTGCAGGGTGAGATCCTGCCACTCCAGCCGGATGACCCGCGCAGAGTTGGCCTGCGTCGTCGACATGCGCCGCTGCAGCCAGTCCAGCACCAGCGTCTTCCCCATGCGGCTGGATCCCAGGATGCATACGACCCCGCGCTTCACCGCCTCGTCGATGCGGTCCTCGTCCTCGGCTGTGATCGGGGCGAGTGTCCAGCCGCCCGGGTCTTTCTGACGGGCCACCCGGGAGCGGACGCGCTGCACCGGCTCGTGCAGGTTCAGCCAGATTCGCTCGATTTCCTCCTGCAGGTTGGTGTCGCGGAACTGCCGTAGGAGGTCCGGGAAGTGTGGGTTGACCAGGAAGTAGCCGTCATCACGGGTGCGCTGCAGCACGCCCAACACCTTCAGGTCGTTCAGGTACTCGGCGACATCGGCCACCCGGAGAACCGACTTGGTGGCCTGCTCGCCCAGCATGGCGCAGAGGCGCTGGTAGATCTCATCGGGGTAAACGACCAGCCGCTGGCCGAGGTCAGACAGCGAGCCCTCCTGGTGCAGCCAGGCATACAGCACCATACGCATCAGGCGGCGCTCCCGGCTGTTGCGGGGGTCGTCCTCCACATTCATGTGGATAACATCGAACATCTGCCTCCGGAAGGACCGATCCCGGAAGACTGCGTCCACGTCGTTGGTGTCGATGAGATTGCGCCGCTTTTTGCGTGCCCTGTAGAAGAGTTGTTCGCAGAAGGCCTGCAGCAGGGAGGGGTGGCAGCTGGTGTAGAGCAAGATCAGGTCAATGGGCACGCGGTTGGGGAACTGAAGGCCCAGTAGGCTGAGTGAGCGCACGACAAGATTGTAGGCATCCTGCGTGGAAAGGGTGCCGATGGGCAGCGGCTCTGCACCGCGGAAGTTGAAGAAGGGGCTCTTGGGGTGGGTGGCTGCCCGGTAGATCTGTTGGAAACCGGCCAGGATCACCTGCAGGCGGCCGCCGTAGCGCTGCACCAGGTCTCGCAGTTCCGTGCCAAGCCTGGCCTCCTCCAGATCGCGCGGCGATCCTTGCCCAAAGCGCTCGGGGAAGGTGAGCGCCTCCACCAGGGCGTCGGCCTCGTCCAGCAGAAGAAGCAGGTGCAGGCGCGGGTTGTCGTCGAGCACCCTGGCCAGCCGCTGGCGGAACTCAGCGGGGGTGAGATCGCCCGGGTCGAGCACCGCCGGGTTCAGCCGCAGGTGCTGCATGTCCCGGAGCCGTCTGAGCAAAGCATCCCACAGCTCCTGGAGCATGAACTGGATGGTGCCGGGGTTGGTGCCTGCGTTGGTGACCGGCAGGTAGACGGCCACCCGCTCCTGCTTCTTAATGGCCTCGAAGCGCCGGGACAGGGCGCCCAGGATGGACGACTTGCCCAGGCGCCGCCCGCCGTACAAGATGGCAGGGCCGGCCGGGGACAAGAGTTGGTCCAGCTCGGACTGGCGGCCGAAGAACATGGTGGAATGGACGGGCCCATGGGGCCGGAACGGGTTGACTACCTGCGGCTCCAGCTGGCTGGCCACGTGGGCGACGAAGCGGCTCTTGCGCGCCTCGGCCGTCGGCGCCATGAGAATCTTGAGGATGGCGCCCTCGTCCAGCACCGCGCAGCGGGGGGCAGTGGCCAGGAAGGCGCGGATGCGCAGGGGCGGCACCCGGTACGGAGTGAACACGACGCCGACACGGTCAGTGAGGTTGTTGGTGCGCAGATGCTGCGCCAGGCTGGGGAACGGGTGCTGCGGGTTCAGGGGATCGCGGCAGGCTACCAACAGCAGGCGCTGCTGAAGAAACTCCGTGTCGAGGAAGCTGCCCATGCAGGAGATCTGGCGCAACTCGGTTGTACCGAACAGCTCCTCGTTGGCCCCCTTCAGGGCCTGGATCGGCTCGGTGACGTAGTTGGCGGGCACCCCGAGGCTGGCGACGAAGTTGCGGAAGAAGATACGCCACGGGGAGCTGATGGACTTACGGGACTTGATGACCACCTTGCTGTCGCGGGTCTGCAGCAGAGCGTGAATGGCCTCCACCACGGCGCCCAGCTCATCATCGCGAGCGGAGCGCGCTGCCTCGGGGAGGCTCGGGAGCGCCCATTTCTGCAGGAAAGTATCCCACTCGGAGTGGTTGACTACCTGGGGCTGCCTGCCCTGAATCCAATCGTTCACAGCCTTCAGGTCCACTGCGGGGAATGGGCCGGGATCCCGGTAGGGGGCCAGGTCCACATCCAGGGGATCAGGTTCGTAGCGGCCCTCGACGGCCAGTTCGGCCCGGTCGAGGTACTCGCGCGCCAGCCGGAGGTCGTTGTTGTGCAGGTACTCCTCGATCAGGTTGCAGAAGTATGCGCCTGCGGCCGGGGCCGGGCATTCGGGTTGTTTCATCCGCAGCTGTAGGTTTTGCAGCCGGTCGGTGATTTGCGCGCGGGCCTCCTCGACCAAAGGCTCGACCAGTTTCAACAACTCATCCAGCACGGCCAGGGCCGGCCCGAAGCGTGTACGCTGGTACAGCCGTTCGGCCTCTTCCACCAGGTTCTCGATGCGCTCGCGGTCCAGCCGGCTGAGGAGGCCAAGGGGTGCCAACTGCGGATCCCACTGGAGCCACTCGGCCATCCGGCGCTGGTAGGTCAGTTGCAGAATGGACCGCTGCCGGTCCAACTCCTCACGAAGGCCGGCGAGCGCCGGCCCATCCAGGGCTTCCCCGGCGTTGTCTTCATCGCGGCCCTGGATCAGTTCCAACACCCGGCGAGCCGCCTCCAGTTCGCCCTGTTCCAGGTAGAGGCGAAAGGCCTCAGGTAGAGTGAGGCCGCTCTCCTGCTCGGTGAGGGCGGATGCGAGCACGATGTGGGCCACCACGTCGTCCGCAGGCGGATCAGCCTCGGAGTCGAGCATGTAGGGGAAGATCTCGGGGACAGTGGCCAGATCCTGATCACGAATGCCAAACCGTTCGTACCAGTCGTTCAGAAGTGCGCCCTCTCTCACAGATCCACCACCTCCCGCAGTTGGGCGTCCACCAACCCGAGAACCTCGCGGGCCCAGTTGCGGCACACGCTCCACTCGTCATCGCTTTCCTGCTCAAACACCGCCTCCCAGAAGTGCAGGTGTTTCTTGACCTGGATCACCGCGTCAGCCGCCTCCTTGGCACCGTGCGGATCCGCCTCCTCGGTAACGTCGACGAAGGCCTTGACGCCGTGGAGGATGGCGTTCAACCGGTCCTGGATGTAGCGGTAGCCCCACGAGTACAGGTCTGCCTGTTCTCCGGCCGCCCCCCGCACCTGCCGCAATACGTCGCCGATGAACTCGTGCACGTCGAATTCCTCGCACCAAGCGCGCAGCCGGGCGATATCGGGCCGCTCCGCCTGCATCTGCTCGGGGATAAAGTCCAGCCGCCCGGCTCGGTTGGGCGGGAACGCCAGGCGGAGGAACCGGTTTCCCACGACGAAGGGGAAGCGGTGCTGCCGCAGCTGTGTGAAAACGGAGACCACCTGGTCGATCAGAATCTTACGGCGGTGGCTGGCGTCTTGTCCGACGGAGATGTCGAGCAGACTCTGACCCCCGCCGGGGGCGATGAGCCGATTGTAGATGTTGGCCACGAGCTCGTGCCACTCGCGAACCAGATTGGGCACGCCGGCTCCGTGGCCTACCGCGGAGATGGCCGCCCAGGGCACGGTATCTGTGCCGGCCAGTAGCACGCTAGCGCCGGCGGAGAGGACGGCCATCGCCGCCCTCTGCTGCGTGAGTGACGGCATGGCGTCGACCTCGTGCAACAGCGTGGCAAGCCGCTCGCGCCGGGCGGGAACGCCGTCCACCAGGAACTGCCCGAGAAGGAAGTGCACCTCCAACAGCGCCGACGGCGGCAGAGAGGACGCCGCTTCCGGATGGTTCAGTTCGATCCAGCGCACTGCCGGCCAGGTGCGGACGGCGTCGACGGGGTTGCGCAGCAACGCGTGGCGGGTCTGGGCCAGTAACTCGTCCAGTTGCACTGCCGTCCTGGGCGCAGCCTTGAGATCGAGTTGAGGCTCGGGCTCAGGCTCGGGCTCAGGCTCCGGTTCGGGCTTGGGTTCGGGTTCCGGCTCCGGCTCCGGCTCGGGCTCGGGTTCGGGCTCGGGTTCGGGTTCGGGTTCGAGTTCGGGTTCGGGGTCCGGATCGGGCTCAGGCTCAGGCTCAGGCTGAGACGCAGGCTCCCGCTTGCCTTCAGGTTCCGGATCGGATGGGGCGTCCTTCCCCGGTGCGGCGGGTCTCTGCTTGCGGAGGCTGGGTCGGTTGGAGGGGAAGCGGAGGCGAATGGCGCGGACCACGGACTCCCTCTCCGCCGGCAACGTGGGATCGCGCTCCCATGGCGCCCGGCTTGCCACCTGGGCCATGATCTGCTCAACGGTCTCGCGGGTAGGTTCGCGCCGCACATGAAGGATCGGTGCAGGCCCGTCCGCAGCAGGATGACGAGGGCCCTCCTCGGTGGGCGTATCTATGGCGGGCGTCCCTGCTGTGGTCTCCGCCTGTGCTTCTTGTTCGGCCTGTTCGGTTTTCGGTGCGTACTTGCTGCTGGGCGTAGGCCCGCTGTCGGATGCAGGCTCTTCGTCGGGTGCAGGCCCGCTGTCGGGTGCAGGATCACTGTCGGGTGCAGGTTCACTGGCAGGCGGCGACGCACTGCCGGGGACTGGCGACCGGAATCCCTGGGTAAGGGAAGCCAGGACCTCGTAGACTTTGAGGATGGCCTCCAGGTCTTGCAGAGAGCCGACCTCGCCCTGAGCGAGAACCTGGTCGATCTCCTCGAGCCGGCGCAGGCCGTCCTGCAGTGTGTTCACTGCGTTTTCCCAGTCTGTCTTCAACCGTGCCAACTCTGGGCGCGCCTCTTTAACGAGCTGCTGGCCGGAGTTCAGCACCTCCGTCAGCTTCTGGAGGTTGGTGCCCGCTTCCTGAACCCGTTTGGTGTATTCCGCGGCTTCGTCAATGAGGCTGCGGAGCCGTTCCGCGTTCATCCTGTCCCCCCTGTAAAGCGCATATTTCATGTCGTGAGATGATTAGTATGATACTTCTCTAGTCTGCCAGCGAATTCCCCCCAAATTGGCATGGAGTCTGGGGAGCTATACCGGTGAACATTAAGTGAGACTATTTAGCTAACCGCTATAGTAATGAAGTGACGCACGGCGCCGTGGCGCTGTGGGCTGCCCACCGCAGGTCGCCTCCCCGAGCAGCGACGGCCCGGAAGGCAGGCAATTTCTGCCTTCCGGGCCGCAGCATGTCTTCGGGACCGGGCCGAATGGCGCAAAATGACCAAGAGGAACGTCGATTCTGTTGCCGAATCAAGCCATGAGACCAGGCGAGGAGGGGTACGCCGTGAAGGCTCGCAAAGGTATCAGGCTCACACGCTCCGGCAGGGCGATCCTCAGGTTCCTGGCCTACGCCGACGACCTGAGTGAACAAGAGGCGCTCGAGGAGGCCCTCATCATGACGCTGGCGTTCAGGGCCGTCCAGTCCCTCAGGATCGCGAACATCGACCCCATCGACGACGAGGATGGCAAGCACCTGGTGCAGGCGCGCTACATGGTCAACCTCCTGGAGGAGCACGACCCGGCCGGCCACTGGCGGATCGTCCGCAACGAGGAGGGCTGGTGGGAGCTGCAGCGGGCTGAGCCCGATCTGCAAGGCAGCGAGCTGGAGTGGGAGCCCTGGCCGTGGGAGCTGGCGGCGGTGGACAGCGAGCTGCTCGACGCGGAATTCGACCCCGATGACGATGACCTGTTCGGGGACGACGACGATGACTTCGACTACGACTACGACCTCGGTGACGAGGACGACAGCGACGACGACGATGACGACGACGACCTCTTCGGGGACGACTTCGATGACGATGAAGAGGACGACGATGAAGACGATGATGATGATGACGATGAAGACGATGATGATGACGAAGACGAAGACGACGACGACGATGATCACGACGATGACGAGGAGGACGATTAGCGCAGCGGTGTAATGCGGTGTCGGACGGGGGCCTGTCCTACAGGTGCGAGAAGCCTCGTGAACGGATTCTCGTGCCCCTGTGGGGCGTGGCGCCCGATCAGCTCACACCCGAAGGGCCAACGCCGCCAAGCGCGTGACGATCGAAGCGGTCATCGACCGACCGGGATGATGCAGATGCGGGCTGCGCGCAGCGCCCCGGTGCGCAGCGCGCACTGCCTGAATCGAGAAACGAATCGGCCGATACCCCCGTCCAACCTCTGGAAGGGGGTATCGCCACGTTTCGGAACCGGAACGGCCTGCTGGCGACCCTGCTCGCCGTCAGCCTGCTGGCCATCCCGACGGAGGCGGGGGCAAGTGACCCGGTCCCGCAGGTGGCGCCTCAGCCAACGCAGATTCAGATCGAGCCGAACGGTCACCGGCTGGGTGACCGGCTGCAGCATCTGGACCACCAGGCCTGGGCCCCAGGCCCTCACCTACACGCGCGGCGAGGCCCTGGGCCTGGCCGAAGACGGGTACAGGAAGCTGGTGCCCGCGGAGCTGGGGGACGCCCTCCGCTTCGTGGACGTGCCGCTGACCGCCGGCAACTTCGGCGACGCGACGTACCGGTTCTACTGGGAGCGGATGGAGCAGGGCCGCCCGGTGGATGGCGAGGGGGGCGCCATCGCCATTGACGCCCGCAGCGGCGACCTGACCGACTACAGTTTGACGTGGCGGCACGGCCGCACCTTCGCCGCGCCCGGGGCCGTCCGCGAGCGGGCCCGGGTCGATGCCGCCCTGCGGCCGCATCTGGGCATGACCCTCCAGTACCGCCTCTTTTTCGCGCCTGCGATCAGGATCCGCCCAGGTGGAGGGTGCCGTCGATGAGCCGGCTCTCCACTCCGGCCAGCCGCTCCGCGAAGGACTTGTCCACGTACACCGCGCCGCCGTGCTGCTGCACCGGCAGCGCCAGCTGCACCGGCTCGCCGGCAGCCCGGGCCATCACCCGGCCGAGTGTGTAGTGGCCGGTGCGCCCGCCCAGGCGCCAGTACGTCCGGCCCAGGGCCGACGGCGGCTCCTGCTCGGCCCCCAGGGCCGCCAGGGCCTCCTCGGGCAGGAGCACCGTGCCGCCGGGGCCGACCAGGGCGGGCCGGTCCAGGGCGATGCCCCCCACCCGCACGGGCACGGGCCGGAACGGTTCGCCCGCACCCGGCCGCCCGGTGCACCCGGCGAAGAGCGGCACCACCGTCTCGCTGCCGTCCGGGCTGACCAGGAGCAGCTCGGACGCATCGCTCCGGCAGACGGGCAGCCGGAAGATGACCGAGCCGTCGTCCGCCACCTGCAGCCCCTCCACGGGCAGGCCGCCGGCGAAGACCGCCATGTCCGGCCCGAGGCCCTCACCGGCCAGCCGGATCCCGGCCATCCAGGTGGTGATGCTCTGCACCCGGGCGGCACGGCGCGCCGCCCCCGTGGTGAAGGACCACGACCGGTCGAAGGGCTCGGGGCCCGCGCCCCGGTCCACGAGACCCCGCATCTGCACCGTGTAGCGGCTGTGCGGCAGAAGCGGCTCCGCCGGAATCAGGGCCACCGTGTCGGTGAGCCGGTCGTCGGTGACCGGATCGAACAGCAGCGCCGCCGCCTCGCCCTCCGGGCCCCGCAGGGTCGCCTCGGTCAGCTGCAGCGACCGGACCTGCCCGCCGAAGGTGAGCGTGATGGTGTACCCCACCGGCCCGCTTGCACCCGGGTGCAGGCGGAAGGGATCCGGCACCTCCCGCCCGTCCCAGCCGGTGGGCACGTCGGTCTGCCCCGGGTGGGGCCAGGCAACCTCCTGCGGCCCGTCCGCAGGAGCAACGCCGTAGTTCAGGACGTTCACATACCGGCCGTCACGGCTCATCCCCGTGCCGTATCCCATCTCCGCAGTGTTGGGGCTGATCAGCGGCAGGCGGTGATAGAGCGTCTCCATCCAACCGTCCACCGCCTTCTCGGCGGGGCCGGCGAAGTGGATGATCTCCCCCGCGCCGCCCCGGTAGCCGTGGCGGGCCGCCCGGTCGGCGGGCCTGCGGCCGGTGAAGCCGGGGGCGTCGGGGACCTCGCCGTGGACGTCGCGCGCCCACTGGTCGGGGTTCGCGGCCAGGTACTCGGCGTGGGCCTGGGCCGCCGCGCCCAGGGCCGGGTCGTAGGCGATCGCCGTCAGTCCGGCGGCGGCGCGGTACCGGTTCACCTGCTCCAGGGCGAGCAAGGCCTCGGGTCCGGGGGGCAGAGGATCAAGGTCAGGGTCGGGGGCAGAGGCAGGGACAGAGGTAGGAGCTGACGCAGGGACAGGGGCAGACGCAGACACAGACACAGACGCAGACGCAGACGCAGACGCAGGGGCGGGGTCGGAGACGGAAACGGGGTCGCCGCGGAGCCCAGCGGCGGCTCCGCCGATGGTTCCACTGGAGAAGAGAACGAGCGTGGCCAGAAGCATGCTGAGGAGACGGGGAGTGATGCGCTGCACGGTGATGGCCTCCAGTTTTAACCATGTCATAAGTAATTGGACTCGTCCCAAATTTCGTCGCGACCTAAATGGTTCCCTTCTTCCAGTTCCGGTCGATTCTAAACCTGTTTTCAGGTTCCTGTAAGCCTCATTTCATCTTTCTCTGCCACCATCGATGTGGGGCCATCGGGTCCCCGCAAGGCATCGTCGCGCCCCGGTGCGCAGCGATGCCAAACATCGTTGTGAGGTGAGGAATCGATGTCGTGTCGCACTCTACGCTGGGGAACTGCCCTGGCGGCGGCCGTCATCGCCCTGTTTGCGGTGGCGGCGCCCGCGCAGGCGGCAGAACTGAGCTTCTCGACACGCTACCCCGGCATCGTCGTCAAGCCCGGCGAATCGCTGAGCCTGACCCTCAACCTGTCCGGCGATGGCGGCGTGGCGGATCTTTCGGTCCTGGAGCTGCCGGAGGGGTGGGAGCAGCCCGCGTTCCGGGGATCGGGCTATCCGGTGAACCAGGTGTACGTGGCGCCGGGTCGCGACGAGACCGTCACGCTGAACCTCAAGGTGCCTGACCGGGCCGCCGAGGGGACCTACCGGGTTGTGCTGTCGGCTTCCAGCGGCGGTGACGTCGCCGAGCTGCCGCTTTCCATCACGGTGGCTGCCGGCGCCACGGGCCGGGCGAGTCTGAAGACCGACTTCCCGTCCATCCAGGCCCAGGCGGGCACGACCTACAGCTTCCAGGTGCGGCTGCGCAACGACGGCGATGTGGAGGAGACGTTCGCCCTCTCCGCGGCCCCGCCCGAGGGCTGGGACGTGACTTTCCGGGTCAGCGGGAAGCAGGTGGGCACGATTCCGGTGGAGGCCAACAGCACCCAGACGATCGACGTGTCCATCAGCGTCCCCGATGAACTGGAGGCCGGCACCTACACCGTGCCCGTCCACGCCCGCTCCGCGTCCGGCGAGGCCAGCCTGGACCTGACGCTGGAGGTGCTGGGCAAGTATGCCATGCAGGTGACCACGCCGGACGGCCGGCTCTCCTTCGACGCGGTGGCCGGGCGCAAGAACGGCGTGACCCTCGAGGTGAAGAACACGGGCACCATGCCCCTTACGGGCGTGAACTTCTCGTCCACCCTGCCGCCCAACTGGACGGCCACGTTCTCCCCGGACATCATCGAAGAGCTGGCCCCGGGTGAGAGCCGCCAGGTGACCGTGGAGGTCACGCCCAACAGCAAGGCGCTGGCGGGCGATTACCTGCTCACGCTCCGGGCCCGCAGCGACGGCAGCCGGGCCACCGACTTCGCCGAGTTCCGGGTGGCGGTGCAGACGCCGACCCTGTGGGGTCTGGCGGGCGTGGGCGTGCTGGCCGCGGTGGGCGGGGGGCTCTGGTGGGTCTTCCGCACCTTCGGCCGGAGGTGAGGCCGGTGGCGGAAACCGTCATCGAAACGTGCGGTCTGGTGAAGCGCTACGGCGACTTCACGGCGGTTTACGGCCTCGACCTGGAGGTGCGGGCCGGTGAGGTCTTCGGCCTGCTGGGCCCCAACGGGGCCGGCAAGACGACCACCATCCTGATGCTCCTGGGCCTCACCGAGCCCACCGACGGCTGGATTCGGGTGCTGGGCCACGACCCGGTGCGGGATCCCATCGCCGTGAAGCGCCTCACCGGCTACCTGCCCGACAACGTGGGCTTCTACGACGAGCTGACCGGCCGGCAGAATCTGTTTTACACCGCCGAGCTGAACGGCATCCCCAGGCGGGAGGCGGCCCCCGAGATCGACCGGCTGCTGACCCGGGTGGGGCTGGCCGACGCCGCCGACACCCGGGTGGGCGCCTACTCCCGGGGAATGCGGCAGCGGCTCGGGGTGGCCGACGTGCTGCTGAAGCGGCCCCGGGTGGTGATCATGGACGAGCCGACCCTGGGCCTCGACCCCGAGGGGGCGCGCACGTTCCTGCGGCTGATCCGGCAGCTGGCCGACGAGGGCATGACGGTGCTGCTCTCCTCCCACCTGCTGCACCAGGTGCAGGCGGTCTGCGACCGGGTGGGGATCTTCGTGAAGGGCCAGATGATCGCCTGCGGCCCGGTGGACGAGCTGGCCGAGCAGGCCCTGGCCGGGGAGCCCCTGCGGCTGGAGCTGGAGCTGGCGCCCTGTACGGAGGAGCTCCTGTCTGCCCTGGAGCGGCTGGAGGGCCTTGTGGAGGTGCACCGGCGCGACGGCCCGGCGGGGACGGCGCCGGGGGACTTCGCTCGCGGGGCTGCCGCGAGCCGTTCGGGTGAATCTCTCCGCCTGGAGCTGGTCTGCCGGCGGGACGTGCGCGCAGAGGTCAGCCGGCTGGCCGCCTCCCACGGCGCGGCGGTGCTGCACCTGAGCCAGGCGGGGCGCAGCCTGGACGACATCTACCGGCGCTACTTCGCCGACGGAGGTGAGACCGGTGGCGGTACTTCCGAAGGTGCAGCCTAAGGTGTGGCTGGAGCGGCTGCGGGCCCGGCCGGCAGAGGCGCAGGCGAAGGCGGCCCCGGTGGGCGGCCTGGCCGCGGTGGTGCGCAAGGAGTTCGCGGACCACGTGAACAGCTGGCGCATGGTGATCCTGGTGCTGCTGCTCCTGGTCACCGGCATCGCCTCGCTGTACACCGCCGCGCAGACGATCCGGAGCGTGGTGGAGGCCACGGCGGCCACGCCGGACTTCGTCTTCCTGCGGCTGTTCACCGGCGGCAGCAGCCGGCTGCCGTCGCTGACGGCCTTCGTCTCGTTCCTGGCTCCGCTGCTGGGCATCGCGCTGGGGTTTGACGCCATCTGCGGCGAGCACAGTCGGCGCACCCTCAGCCGGGTCCTGGCACAGCCGATCCACCGGGACGCGGTGATCAACGGCAAGTTCCTGGCCGGCCTGCTGGCCATCGTGGTCACCCTCACAGCGCTGCTGCTGGGGGTCGGCGCCCTCGGCCTGATCATGATCGGCGTGCCCCCCACCGGCGACGAGGCCCTGCGGCTGGTGGCCTACGGCGTGCTGACCACGGTCTATGTGGCCTTCTGGCTGTCCCTGGCCATCCTGTTCTCGGTCGTCTTCCGGCAGGCAGCCACCTCGGCCCTGGCCTCGATCGCGGTCTGGCTGTTCTTCAGCGTGTTCTGGGACATGATCGTCGGCGTGGCGGCCGGCGACGACCCGGTGGGGCTCGGGCTCTGGCTCAGCCGGGTCTCGCCGGGGTACCTGTACACCGAAGCGATGGTGACCCTGCTCAACCCGATCGTGCGCAGCCTGGGCCCGGTGACGCTGGAGCAGGTGCTGGGCGCGCTGGAGGGCGTGCTGCCCGTGGGCCAGTCGATCGCGCTGATCTGGCCCCAGGCCATGGGGCTGGTGGCCCTGACGGCGGTCTGCTTCGCCGCCTCGTACATCCTCTTCATGCGGCGGGAGATCCGTGCGTGACGGCCCGCTGCGGGAGAGGTTCATATAAAGGTGTCCGGGGCTCCGCATGCAGCGGAGCCCCGGACGCATTCTGTGCCGCCGGCGTGCGTCAGGCTTTTTCACACCAGAGCTGCCCGGTGTCCCCACAGCCAACCCGTGCGACGGTTCCTTTATGCCTGAACTTCCCGAGCCGAATGCTTTACGCTTGTACCACCGGGCCCGGAGCTGCGCAGCCAGGCAAGTGCGGGCAGTTTCCACTTCGCCCGCCATCGAAGTGGAAATCCGCCGTAGCTCGCTCCCTGGGTTCGAAAGCTTCACGCTTGTACGACCGGTCCCGGGGCTGCGCAGCCAGGTCGGTGCGGTCAACTTCCACTTCACCCTCCGGCGAAGTGGACATCCGCCGCTGCTCGCTCCCTGGGGCCGAATGCTTCACGCGCCTACGATCCCGTGCAGAGCCGCAAAGGGCGAAGCGAACAGGGGCAGGGCCCGGGCGTTGCATGCGGGCGACTGAGCGCCAGAGCAGTGGCCCGCCGGCCTGCGCCGCATTCCGGGGCGTGCGGTCTGGTTTACTCGGCGACCGCGACATCCTCACCCCGCGCCGACAGCCGGCGGGCGAGTGCGGCCAGCCCCAGGGCGACGACGAGGAGGAGGGCGATGAAGCCCACCACGCCGGCCCAGCCGAAGCGCATCCAGAAGAGGCCGGCCACCGTGCCGGCGATGCTGGCGCCAATATAGAAGGTGAAAAGGTAGAGCGCCGAGGCGGCGCCCTTGTCCCGCATGGCGCGCTGCCCCACCCAGCTGCTGGCGATGGAGTGCGCGCCGAAGAAGCCGAAGGTGAACACGGCGATGCCGCCGATCTTCACCGGCAGCAGTCCGGCCAGCGAGATCGTCACCCCGGCGAGCTGGATGCCGAGGCCGAGGGCGAGCATCGGCGCCCGGCCGTACCGGTCGGAGAGGCGGCCCATCAACGCGGAGCTGATGGTACCCGCGAGGTACAGCAGGAAGATCCAGCTGACCAGCGCGGGGCTCAGATTGTACGGTGGCGCCATGAGGTGGTAGCTGACGTAGTTGTACAGTGCGACGAAGGAGCCCATCGTCAGGAAGCCGACGAAGTAGAGGGAGCGCAGCAGCGGGTCGAGAAAGGCGCCCAGAAGCGACCGGGCCAGCCGTCTCAGCTGCAGCGGCTGCGCCCGGAAGTGCTTCGACGGGGGCAGGGTGCGGGCAAACCAGAGGGCGCAGACAAGGCTCACGAGGCCGATGACGACGGTGGACCCCCGCCAGCCCCAGAACTCGGCGACGGTGCCGGAGATGATGCGGCCGCCGAGCCCGCCCAGCGAGTTGCCTGAGATGTAGAGGCCCATGGCGGCCCCCAGGTGACGGGTGTCGATCTCCTCGGCCAGGTAAGCCATGGCCGTGGCGGGCAGACCGGCCATCACCAGGCCGTGCAGGAAGCGCACGAGTAGATACGAGTTGAAGCTGGTCATGCGGGATGCGATAAGGCCGATCACACCCGCGGCCAGCACGGCCAGGGTCATGATCGGCTTGCGGCCCAGAGAGTCGGCCACCGGCCCCACCAGCACCTGAGACATCCCCATGCTGATGGTGGCCACCGAGAGCGCAAGACTGGCCTGCGCCGGGGTGGTGCCGAAGTCCGCGGAGAGCAGGGGGAGAATCGGCTGGGGGACGTACAGGCTGGCGTAGACCGAGAGGGCGCCGAGGAAGAGGGCGAGCGTGACGAGGCGGTACTCACGGGTTCCTCTCTGGATGCGGGTCACGAAGTAGGCCTTCTTTCCTTGAAATCGTAATAGTACTACACCCAATATGTTAGGTTATCGGTGTGAAAAAGGCCAGACTTCGCGCTGAACCGGGTTCCCGCCGGGGAAACCCGGTTCTCACCGCGTCAGCGCCCGAAGGGCTCGATCAGCACCTCCATCACCCCGCCGCAGACGGCCGCCGTCGGGGAGGGAGGGATCGTCCAGGAGGTCGATCTCCTCCAGAGCGGGCCGGCCCTCGTCCAGGGCGGTGAGGGCGGCCAGCCGGACGCGGTTCTCGCCGCAGCCGCCGCCGATCGATCCGGCGATGCGGCCGTCCCGCCAGATGAGCATCTTCGCCCCCACCTCCCGGGGGCAGTGGCCGCGGGTGTGCACCACAGTGGCCAGGGCCAGGCGCTCCCCGGCCGCCAGGGCGGCCTGCAGGAGCAGGATGGGATCCTCCACGTGCGTCACCTCCGGCTCAGGTGGATGAGGGGCCTGTCCAGCGCGGAGAGCGGCCTGCCGGTTCCACCGCGGCGCACCGCGATCAGCTCGGCCGCGATGGCGATGGCGATCTCGCCGGGGGTCCGCGCCCCGATGTCGAGCCCGATCGGCGCCCGCACCCGGGTTAGCCAGTCCTCGTCCGCGCCATCGGCGCGCAGGGCGTCGAGAACGGTCCGGACTCGGGTCCGGCTGCCGATCATGCCGATGTAGGGCACAGGCGCCCCGGCCAGCGCCGCGAGGCAGGCGGCGTCCTGCGCGTGGCCCCGGGTGACCAGCACTACGTGGTGCCTCGCCCCCGGCGCCAGCGCCGCCAGTTCGGCGGTGAGCGGGCCGCAGATCACCCGGTGGGCGGTGGGGAAGTGGGCCGGGTCGGCGTACTCCCGGCGGTCGTCCAGCACCCAGACCTGAAAGCCCGCCAGGACGCCGGCCCGGGCCACCTCCCGGCCCACGTGGCCCGCTCCTATCACCAGCAGCACCGGCGG
The DNA here is from genome assembly GCA_023623185.1 of Bacillota bacterium. Classification (GTDB taxonomy): domain Bacteria; phylum Bacillota; class Sulfobacillia; order Symbiobacteriales; family Symbiobacteriaceae; genus Symbiobacterium. The sequence continues at coordinate 3,377 of JAMNXV010000168.1, read as the reverse complement.
CGGCAGGTGCGACTCCACGTAGACCCTCACGCTGCCCTCCGGCAGGCGAACCCGGTGGCAGCCCGACTCGCCCCGGTCGAGCAGCTCGGCGGCGAGGTCGGCCATCGCCTCTGCCAGCCCGGCCGGCGCCTCCGTCAGCCGGGGGTCTGCGTAACAGGCCCCGCCGGGTCCGGCCACCAAGGCGCAGCCCGCCCACGGGCCCTCGACCACCTTGGCGACGGCCACCGGCCGCTCTGCGGCGATCTCCCGGGCCAGTGCATTCAGGTACGACACGCGCCGCACGCTCCTCTCTTCCGGACCGATGAGTTCAGAGAAGGGATGCGGGCAGAGGTTCTTCCTCCCGCACCCGCAGGGTTCGGGTAAGGCCGCCTGGGGCTCAGGGGTTTCGGATCAGGCATGCGCGGCGCGCTCCCGCCCCAGTACTTCCAGCGCCTCCCGGTACGCAGCGGGCGTGTCGACGTCCAGAAGGATCGCGTCGCTTTCCACCGCCACCTGCGTCACCGCCCCGGGATGGCGCCGGAAGAGGCCCCGCAGCCCCTCTTCCGGCGGCAGCGCCAGCAGGTCGCCCAGCAGCCGCCCGTCGACGCAGAGCGGGTGGCCCCGCCGCCCGCCGAACGTCGGCACCGTGAGACCGCCGCGGTGGCCCGCCGCCACCCGGGCGACGACGGCGGGCGTGATCAGGGGCTGGTCGCCCAGGGCGATGAGCACGGTCGGGGGGGCGCCGCACGGAGGGGCGCCACACGCCGCCACGCCGCATGCCGGGGCGCCGCCCGGAAGCACATCCGTGCCCGCGCCCGCCCTGAGGAGCGCCGCGACGCCGCACTGGGCGGACGTCAGCATCCCCTCCCGGTAGCGGGGGTTCTCCACCAGGAGCACCCGGCCTTCCCGCTCCAGCGACCGGAGTGCGGCCCGGTGCTCGGCGGCGCGGTGGCCCAGCACCACCGCCGCGCGCCTGACCGGCGCCGCCAGCAGCGACCGGACCACCGCCTCCAGCACCGTCCCCTCTCCCCAGGGGAGCAGCATCTTCGGCCGGCCCATCCGGCGGGACTCCCCGGCGGCCAGCACCACGGCGTCCACGGGCCCGGGGCCGGTCGCCGCTGTTGCCCAGCCCGTCACGTGACCACCGCCCCTGCCAGCCAGCCCGTGAGCTCCGGGGCCATCGCCGCGGGCACGAGGACGAGGTGGGGGCCGGGCGCGGGCGGCGGGGCAGGCAGCGCCACTTGCGCGCCGCGGCTGAAGAGCCCCCAGACCGGCATCCAATCGAGGCCGGGCCCGGTGAGCGGACGAACGGCGCGGGCCCCGGGCTGCCCCAGCGCCCACGCCAGGTCGTCGCCACCGAGCAGCGCCCGCCGGACGCGGCCCGCCGCGATGGCGTCCCGCAGGCGGCCGGGCTCCTCCAGGTAGAGGCGGCCGCGCTCCTCCGGCGCCAGCGCGGCCGCCAGAGCGTCGCTGCCCAGCGGGGCCCAGACCGGCTCCCGGCCCGAGGCAGCGCCGAACGCCACCAGGGCCGCCCTGCGGTAGCCGGCGACGGCCAGCAGGCGGCCGCCGGGCAGCGTCTGGTAAGCGGTCCATCCGGCCAGCAGCGGCAGCCAGGCCAGTTCCCGGGCGGTCGCGTCCGCTGCGAAATCGCCGTCCGGCGCCAGCGGCTCCCCACCGAGGCCCAGCGCCTCCGCCAGCCGGGCCAGTTCCGGCGCGGGGTAGAAGGCCAGCGTCGGGGGCGGGCCGGGTTCCCCGCCCGCGGCGGTCGTCCCGGGCAGGGAGCCGCCTTCCGGACCCGGTGCGGGTGGCAGGCGCCGGGCCAGGCCGGGGGCGTGCGCCGCTGCGGCCAGGGCCCGCCGGCCCAGCGGCGATCCGACGCCGTGGGTGGTCGGCGCCGCGGTCAGGGCCCGCCGGCCTGGCGGCGAGCCCACGCCGGGGGTGTCGCCGCCCTGCGTCCCAGCCGCCTCTGGCCCACCCACCTCAGGCGGCCGGGCCACGTCCGGCAACCCGCTCCCTTCCGGCGGCCCGTCTTCCACGACGATCTCCGGCCCGGCCAGCACGGCCCGGAGGCCGGCCATGGCCGCCAGACCGGCCTCGCGCAGGGCTGTCAGCCGCTGCCGCTCCGTCACCGCGAGGCCCCCTCTCCGCCCATGCCGGGGTGGGCCGTCCCCGGCGCACCGGCGCCCGGGGCTTCCGCTGACGACTCCAACTCCCGGAGGAGCTCCTCGTACCAGCGGCCGTGGACCGCCCGCACGTGGGCCAGGCTCACCGTGCCCAGGAACATCGAGCGCAGGAACGGCCAGTTGGTGCGCACCAGCGTTACCGCCGCGACGTGCACGAAGAGCATCACGATGGCGGCGATGAAGGCCCAGTCGTGGATGATCGTGGACCAGCGCACCACGGCGGCCGGCAGGGGGTACGCGTAGCGCATCGCCTTCAGGAGCCCGGTGGCCACCACGGCCAGGGAGATGAGCGCCCAGAGGGGGTAGGAGAGGAGGCGCTGCGTCGCCAGGTACTTGCCCGCGGGCGGGTGGTCCTGGTAGTTCACCGCCCGCTCGATCTCGCGCCGCCACGCCGCGGGCCACTGCAGCCCCGCAAAGCCCAGGATGCCCCGGTCGCCCACCAGCCCTGCGTAGGCCAGGAGCTCCAGCCCGGCGCCGCGCAGGGTCTCCCGGTCGGGCAGGAGGCGATGGCGGCGGGAGACGCCGGTGGTCAGGGCGTGCACGGCGGTACCGCCCAGCCCCAGAAGGATCAGCACGGCGCCGAGGTAGTGCAGCGTGTAGAGCAGGGTGAGCGGGAAGGGGCTGGGGAGCCAGGAGAACGTGAGCAGCGCGCCGGTCCCAATCGCCAGCAGGAAGCCGGCGGCGTTCACCCAGTGGCTGATCCGGTGGCCCGCGGAGTGGCGCTCCACCTGGCCGCTCGCGGCCTGGATGCTGGGCCGGCGCCGGCGGTAGAAGGCGCCGCCGAACAGCCCCAGCGCGATGCCGGCGGCCGTCGCCAGCAGGGTGATCGAGGCCCAGCGGAAGCCCAGCTGGAACAGGGCGCTCTGCGGCGCCCAGGGCTCGGCCGCGAGCGCGGGGACGGGCGCCGTGCAGAGTGCGGCAGCCAGCAGCGCGGCGCGCAGCGGCAGGGAGGGAGCGACAGCCGGCCGGGCGGTGCGCAGCGGCAGTGAGGGTGCGGCAGCCGGCCGGGCGGCGCGCAGCGTCACCCCGGCCGGGACGCAGTCCCGCGATCCGTTCATCCCATACACCTCCCCTAGAGGATCTGCCGGTAGGTGGCCTCGTCGGACCGCCGGATGTCGAGGCAGAGGCGGTCGCTCTCGATCAGCCCGAGCTGGATCGAGTGGTTGACCGGGCAGACGCCGACGCAGGCCGGCCCCTCGGGTCGCCAGTAGCACA
>JAMNXV010000125.1 GCA_023623185.1 Bacillota bacterium | reverse complement strand
TAAAGGGCACCTGGTTACAGAGCTTCCTGAGACCAGCACGAGGGAGTGAAGGCGAAGCATTTCCAGTCCAACTGCGGGATTTTGTTGGCCAAAACTGCGGAAACGTAGATGGCCGTTGACAGTCTGCGTAAAGAGCCAGAACGCTAACACCCCAAATATGATGCCGAACAGTACCTTGTCATTCCCGACGAACTTTTCACCCCGTGCAGCTGACGATGAAGCCATGGACGTAGGTCGCACCCCCGTTAGATGTTGCTCCGCATGGTGACCAGAATAGCCGATCATACGCACCGTCAGGCGCAGTGCCAGTACGAATTCCCCTGTATTGTTTCCCCCCTAGAGGGTGCGGCATGCTAGGCTTCATGTCTACCTGAGGCTTTCTGGAAGGATGGGTCGAGCGCACGGCCCGGCTGCACCGCCGATCGCTGCGCACCCGGCCTTCCCGCCGGGTTTGTTGCCGGACGGCGTGAGGTGCACCCGCCCGCTCGGTTACCGGCCACCCTGGCCGGCTGGGGCCGGCAGCATTTTGGCGGGAGGTGAATAGAGCCCGGAGTCACCTGCACACCCTATTCCCGAGAAAGGGAGCGGTGTGAAGGTGTTCATCGCGAGACTGCTTGTGATCATCGGTGCCCTCAACTGGGGGCTGATCGGCCTTTTCGGGTTTGATCTGGTGGCCTTCCTGTTTGGCGGCCAGATGTCGCTGGTATCGCGGATCGTCTACACGCTCGTGGGACTGGCCGGCGTACTCATGATCGGGGACCTGGTCGGTACCCGGCAACGCACCTGAGTGATCCGAAACTGTACACCTCCGGCTGGGGCCGGGGGTGTGCCTGTTTGTAGCCCTTTACACGGACGCGAACGCTGAGGTAACATATCAGTTGCGGAACGCGCGAGAGTGGCGGAACTGGCAGACGCGCAAGACTTAGGATCTTGTGCCGTGAGGCGTAGGGGTTCAAGTCCCCTCTCTCGCACCAACCCGGAGGGATGAGGGCCACAGGGTGATGACCCTGTGGCCCTTTGGCACGCCGACATGACAGCACAACGAAAGCCCCCCCACAAGTGGAGGGAGCTTTGCTTATGGTGGGCCATGTTGGATTCGAACCAACGACACCCCGCTTAAAAGGCGGATGCTCTGCCACTGAGCTAATGGCCCGTCAGACCCAGACCCCCGCCGCGAGCGGGAGCCTGGCCCGTGGCTGGGGCGGCAGGACTCGAACCTACGCATCCGGGAGTCAAAGTCCCGTGCCTTACCAACTTGGCTACGCCCCAAGAAGTGGGCTGACCGACCGGAGTCGAACCGGCGACCTCCAGAGCCACAATCTGGCGCTCTAACCAACTGAGCTACGGTCAGCGTATGAACAATCAGGAGCACAGGGGAAAAGCTTGGTGCGCCTGGCAGGATTCGAACCTGCGGCCAACCGCTTAGAAGGCGGTTGCTCTATCCACTGAGCTACAGGCGCCTGTACAGCACAGGTTAGTTTAGCACAGCGCTAACCACAGCACAAGACGCCCGTGATACCAGCGTCGGGGCCGACACGATTCAGATAAAAAAGGACGAAGTGCTTTCGCCCCTGAAGTGGACTTTCTGTGGAGCGGGTGAAGGGAATCGAACCCTCGTCGCCAGCTTGGAAGGCTGGAGCTTTACCACTAAGCTACACCCGCAGATGCTGTGTCGGCCCCTTCGCCGCAGTGGCTGCGTTGGTCGGGGTGACAGGATTTGAACCTGCGACATCCTGCTCCCAAAGCAGGCGCGCTACCAGACTGCGCCACACCCCGCCGTACCCGCACAAGAGAGTATATCCTATCCGAGTGCCTGCTGTCAAAACCTAAATGCTGCCTCTTCGCCCAGAAAAACATGATGCGCACGCACGGTGCCATCCGCAATCTCCAACACGGCGCACGACGGCGGATCCTGCGGCCTGCGGGGCAGGCTGAGCGAGCCCGGGTTGAGCAGCAGCACACCACCCACGTCCTCCAGGAACGGAATGTGGGAGTGGCCAAAAATTGCCGCCCGGGCGCCCACCTCCTGGGCCCTGTACAGCAGCCGCTGCGGCCCCGCCTTCACGCCGTGCTGGTGGCCGTGCACCATGAGCAGTTTCACCCCGCCCAGCTCCAGCAGCAACTCGGCCGGCTCGGTCGCGGGGAAGTCGCAGTTGCCCACGACGGCCCGCACCCGGGACCGGTCCACCCCCAGGTCCGACGCGATGCGGGCCGCGTCGGCCAGGTGGTCGCCCGCGTGCAGGAGCCAGTCGAGCCGGCCGCACTGCGCGCGCATGGCCGGCACATTGCCGAAGCGGCGGTGGCTGTCGCTCACAACACCGACCCGCAGCATGCTAAGCCTCCTCCAGCAGGGCCGGAAGGCGCTCCATGCACTTCGCCAGAGCCCGCGAACGGTGGCTGATGGCGTTCTTCTCCTCCAGGGTCATCTCCGCCACCGTCCGCCCGCCCTCCACCTCAAAGATCGGGTCGTAGCCGAATCCCCCCGTGCCCCGGGGCGCCTCCGTCAGCCGCCCCTCCAGTTCTCCCCGGAAGAGCTCCTCCCGGCCGGAGGGCAGCACCACCGCGATCACCGACACGTACCGGGCGGTCCGCCGTTCGGCCGGAACGCCCACCATGCGGGCGAGCAGCGCATGAAGCCGGTCCTCGTCGGTGCCCGGCACCCAGCGGGCCGAGTGCACCCCTGGCTCCCCGCCCAGGGCGTCCACCGCGATGCCCGAGTCCTCCGCGAGGGCAGGAAGCCCCGTGAAGGCCGCCGCGGCCCGCGCCTTGATCAGCGCGTTCTCCTCAAAGGTCTGTCCCGTTTCCGGGACCTCCGGGGCGTCCGGCCCGAGCCCGATGATCTCAATGCCCGCTCCCGCCAGGAGCGACCGGAACTCCCGCAGCTTCCCCTCGTTCTTGCTGGCCAAGACCAGACGCTTTCCCGCCACGTGCATCAACCTCCACTCCCAGGGGGCCGAGCTGCTCCCGCTGAATCGCCACGAGCTGCCGCACCCCGCTCTCGGCCAGCGCCAGCAGCTCGTCCAGCTGCTGCCGGCTGAAGGGCCGTGCCTCACCAGTCCCCTGGATCTCCACCACGCCGCCCGACCCGGTCATCACCAGGTTCAGGTCCACCTCGGCGCGCGAGTCCTCCTCATAGGCGAGATCCAGCAGGGGCACACCGTCGACGACGCCCACGCTCGTTGCCGCCAGGTAGTCGCTCACCGGCAGCCGATCGATGAGCCCCGCCGCGCGCAACCCCTCCAGGGCGTCCACCATGGCGACGAAAGCGCCGGTGATGGACGCGGTGCGCGTGCCGCCGTCGGCCTGGATGACATCGCAGTCGATGATCAGCGTTCGTTCACCCAGGGCCCCCAGATCGATCACAGACCGCAGGGCCCGCCCGATCAGCCGCTGGATCTCCATCGTGCGGCCGCCCTGCCTGCCCCGGGCCGCCTCCCGCATCGTGCGCTGCCCCGTGGCGCGGGGCAACATGCCATATTCGGCGGTAATCCAGCCTTCTCCTCTTCCCCTCAGAAACAGCGGCACCCGCTCCTCCACGGTGGCCGTGCAGATCACGCGGGTGCGGCCGACCTCGATCAAGACCGAACCCTCGGCGTGCATGTTGTACTCGCGCGTGATGCGCACGGGGCGCATCTCATGAGGCATCCTTCCGTCCTGCCGCATCTGGCTGCTTCACTCCTGCCGCGATCAGAGTCTGATGTGTACGGCCGCGTCGATGCCCCCCGGCCACAGCCGGCCGGCCACCTCCAGGAACCGCCCGGGGTCGCCCGTCGTGAAGGCGCGCCGCCGCCCCGGCGCCGGCCCGGGATTCAGCAGGCCGCGCGCCCGGAGCAGGTCGGCCACCTGCGCCGCCGTGGCCTTCCCGGGGTCCACGAGCCGGACCGCCGGCCCCACGACCTCCTGGATCACCGTCGCCATGTGGGGAAAGTGGGTGCATCCCAGCACCAGGGTGTCGACCCTCTCGGCCAGGATGGGCGCGAGGCAGCGCTCCACCTCGCTCCTCACCTCGGGTCCGGAGATGACGCCCTCTTCCGCACGGATGACGAGAATGGGGCAGGCCTGCTGCACCACCACCGCGTCGGGGCGAAGCTGGCGGATCGTCCGCGGGTAGATGCCCGAGTCGCACGTGCCCTGGGTGGCGGCCACACCGATCCGGCCGGTGGCCGAGACCTTCGCCGCCGTAACGGCGCCCGGCTGAACGACCCCCAGCGCGGGGATGGCGAATGCATCGGCGGTCAGCAGGTCCATCGCCGCGGCGGTGGCCGTGTTGCAGGCCACTATGACCAGTTTGCAGTTCTGCTCCGCAAAGAATTCCATGAACCGCAGGAAAAACGCCCGCACCTCTGCGAGCGGTCGGGGGCCGTAGGGAAAGTGCGCGGTGTCACAGGCGTACACCAGATGCTCGCGGGGCAGGAGATCGGCAACCGCCCGGGCGACGGTGAGACCGCCCTCCCCGGAATCGAACAGTCCGATGGGGCGCACCGCATCTGGGCTCAGTTGTTTCATGTGGCGTGCTCTCCTTCGGGACACTGCCTGTATGCGTGTGTTGCTGCTACTCCTAACGTACGGGTTGGACGGGCGGGCGATGCCGGAAGTTCCGGAGACGACGCGGCGCAGGCGCCGCCCCGGAGGAGCGGCGCCTGCGCGGCCGACCGATCGGGCCTACGCCTCGCGGCTCAGCACGGAACTCAGCTGCTGCAGCGACCAGATCAGGCGGGCCTTTTCGCTCGCGCCCATGCCCGACATCGCGTTGGTCAGATAGGCCTGCCGGGCCTCCAGGATCCGATCAATGATCTGATCCCCCTTCGCAAGCACCCGCAGGCGGATCACGCGGCGGTCAGCGGTATCCCGCACCCGCTCGATCAGTTCGTTGCGCTCCATGCGGTCAATCAGGTCTGTGGCCGTGCTGCATGCGAGAAACATCTTGGCACAGAGCTCCCCCATCGTCAACTCCCCATGTTCACGCAGCACCAGCAGGGCCTCGAACTGCGGGTTCGTGATATCGAATCCCCCCAAGATATCACGCCCCCACTTCCGCAGCAGGCCACCCACCTCACGCAGCAGGTAATCGATCTCGGCCACCTGCGAATTCACCGACGGCTTCGCGAGCATACCCTGTCACCCCCACGGGAATTGCCTCAGTTCTTTACACCACGCCGTCCTATGGTCCCCGAAAGATATGAGGCATAAAAGGATACTGTGGTGATTGGCTGAACTGGTCCTAATCTCCTGCCTGGGTTCCCCCTACTCTCTAATACGTTTACATTTTCGTTTTGGTTCGCATGATCCAAATAACTTGACGCGAATATTCCGCTTCGACAGTTTGTCGACATGCTGTCGTTTACGTATTAAACGCCCTGCGGCCGCAGCCGCAGGGCGTTTCGTATTCTGGTGGAGGCGGCGGGCTCTGCCTCCCGCGTCCGAAGGAGCTTCAAACAGGACGTCTCCGAGCGCAGCCGTCATTTTAGGTCTCGCCCGGTCTGCCGCCTGACGGCGGGCTGCAGTCCGGACCAACCGCAGTCAGAATCCTCGCCGTCCGGGTCCGCGGTCACCCCGAACGGAACAGCCCGTTGCTTTGACGCTACAACCCCGGCGCACGGAGCCCACGGTCCGGAGGAGCGATCGCGGCGTTAAGCCGCGTGCTGCTTACGCAGCGAGAGCGAAGTCTTCGTTGGCACTTATGCCTTTGCGGCCTGTTTAACGAGGCCGACCGCAACCTCGGCTCGCTTTCCTGGATGAATCCTCCCCCGTCGAACCTAGTTCGCCCCCTTTTACACAGCTGGGCTGCCCCAGCGAGTGCCAACCCGGGCCGGCTCAGTCGTCGTATCTGCCCCGCAGGGCCCGGGCCATCTCGCGCCTGGCATCGCGCGCCGCGATGTCTTCACGCTTGTCGTAGGCCCGCTTGCCCTTCGCCAGGGCCAGTTCGACCTTTACCTTGCCCTTCTGATTAAAGTATAACCGCAGCGGCACCAAAGTGAAACCCTTCTCGCGCACTTTGCCGTACAGGCGCCGGATCTCTGCCTTGTGCATCAGCAGCTTCCGCGGCCGCAGCGGTTCGTGGTTGAACCGATTCGCCTGCTCAAAAGGGCTGATGTGACAGTTGAGCAGAAAGACCTCGCCGTCCTTGATCTGGGCGTAGGCGTCACGCAAGTTCACCCGCCCCAAACGGCACGACTTGACCTCGGAGCCCACCAGCGCAATTCCGGCCTCGTAGGTCTCCTCAATAAAGTAGTCGTGGCGAGCCTTGCGGTTCACCGCAATGGGCTGAATCTCGGCCTTCGACCGGGCCATGCTCTCACCTCGCCAGGACTATTAATTATACCGCGAAGGCCGCAATCTGTAAAGTAAAGTCGCAGGCCATCTCGCAGCCGCAGGCGGCCGGGCCGGCAGCCGGGCTGCCCGTGTGCAGCAGCCCGCCTGTCCGCAGACCGGCCGCCTGGAAAGCGGCGCTTGCTCACTTAGAGGGACGCATGCCCGGGCGGCGCCGCACCCGTTTCACCGTCCGGGACGGTTTCGCCTCAGCCCTCGCTGGAGGCGCGGTCAGGGAGAAGGGGTTGCTCACCGTCGGATCGGTTCCGTCCCGCTCCCGGCCCCGGCCGGCCGGCACCGGCAGGCCCCACATGTCGTAGCGGGCGCCCTCACGGCTCTGCCCGTGCAGGCGCACCACGTCCGGCTCCCGCCGCGGCTCTGCGGGCTCGTTCACCAGATCCGCCACCGCCCGGGAGCCCGTCGCCCGGCTTTTCTCCTTGCGCCGTCCCTTCTTGGTCGCCGCCTTCGCCTTGCCCAGCTGGCCGGATCCCCCGGCCGCCGCCTTCCGCGCAGCCCGCTGCCTGCCCTTGCGCGGCACGGCCACCACGGTCTGCACATCGCTCTCTTCATCGAGCAGGAAGTCCACCTGCCGGTTGTCCACATCCACCCCGTGGACCTTCACCATGACCCGGTCGCCCAGCCGGAAACGCCTTCTGCTGCGCTCGCCGATCAGGGCATAGAGCTCGCTGTGGAAGTGATAGTAGTCGTCCGTGAGCGTCGAGACGTGCACCAGCCCCTCGACGGTGTTGGCCAACTGCACGTAGAAGCCCCACGGCGTCACGCCCGAGATGATGCCCTCGAACCGCTCGCCGATCTTGTCCGACATGAACTCGGCCTTCTTCAGCTCGATGGTCTCCCGTTCGGCCTCGGCCGCGAGCCGCTCACGGTCGGAGCAGTGCTCAGCGGCCTCGGGCAGCTTCCGCTCCCACCGGCTCCTCAGCCTGGCCGGCAGCCCCCTGGGATGCTTCAGGTGAGCATGGAGCGTCCGGTGAACCACCAGGTCGGGGTAGCGGCGGATGGGCGCGGTGAAGTGGCAGTAGTACTCCGCCGCAAGGCCGAAGTGCCCCTGCCGCTCCTCGCTGTAACGGGCCTGCTTCATCGTGCGCAGCAGCACGGAGCCGATCAGGTTCTCCTCCGGCCGGTCCTTCGCCCAGGCCGTCACCTTCTGGAGATCCTTCGGCGCCACCGAGCCGTCCCGCGGCAGCCTCAGGTTGTACCCGAACAGGTGGAGGAACTCGCTCAGGCCCGCGACCCGGTCGGAAGCCGGCGGCTCGTGAATGCGGTACAGCAGGGGCAGACCCAGTTCGCTGCAGTGCTCCGCCACCGTCTCATTGGCAATGAGCATGAACTCCTCGATGATCCGCTCGGAGATGCCCCGGTCCACCCGCAGGATGTCGGTGGGCCAGCCCTGCTCGTTGAGCTGCACCTTGGCCTCGGGCAGGTCGAAATCCAGGGCGCCGCGCCGCATGCGCCGCTCCCGCAACACCGCCATCAGCTCCGCCATCTCCCGGCACATGGGCACCAGCGGTTCCAGGCCCTCCGCCGCCCCCGGTTCGCCCGCGAGAATGCGGTTCACCGCGGTGTAGGTCAGCCGGGCCGTCGTGCGGATGACAGCAGGAAAGATCTCGTAGGACCTGACCTCACCGCGTGCGTCGATCTCCATCACGCACGAGAGCGTGAGCCGGTCCACCCCGGGGTTGAGCGAGCAGATGCCATTTGAAAGGCGCGGCGGCAGCATCGGCACGACCCGGTCCGCCAGGTAGACGGACGTGCCACGCCTGTACGCCTCCCGGTCCAGCGCGGAACCCTCGGGAACGTAGGCGGACACGTCGGCGATGTGCACCCCGAGCTGCCAGCGGTTGGGGCCCAGCCGCACCACGCTGATGGCGTCGTCCAGGTCCTTGGCATCCTCGCCGTCAATCGTGACGATCATCCAGGAGCGAAGGTCCCGGCGCCCCTCCGCGCGCACCTGCTCCTCTGACACCGCGTCGGGAACCTGCTCGGCCTCCCGCAGGACCTTGTCCGGGAAGGCCTCGGGCAGTCCGTGCTTACGGATGATGCTGACGATGTCGACGCCGGCATCGCCCTTCATGCCCAGGCGCTCGACCACGCGCCCCTCGGCGCCCCGGCGGGCGTCGGGCCAGTGCACGATCTGGACCACGACCTTCTCGCCGTTCCGCGCGCCGTTGGTCATGCCCTTGGGCACGTAGATATCCTCGGGCAGCCGCTTGTCGTCGGGCACCACGTAGGCCAGGTGCCGGGTCGCCTCAAAGGTGCCCACCACGCGCGCGTTGGCGCGCTCCAGGATGCGGATCACCTCGCCCTCCGGCCGCTCGTCGGCGCGGACCCGGCCGTGAATCCGCGCGATCACCCGGTCGTTGTGCCAGGCGCCGCCCAGCGCCTCCCGGCCAATGAACACGTCCTCGGCGCCGGGTTGGTCAGGCACCACGAAGGCAAATCCGCGGGGGTGCCCCTGAAGGCGGCCGGCAACCAGGTTCATCCGTTCGGGGGCCCCGTATCGCTCGGTGCGGGTTCGCACCACCTCGCCTGCGCGCTCCATCTGCTCCAGGGTCCTGCGCAGCCGCGCATGCTGCTTTTCCGGAATGCCCAGGGCCTCGGCGAGCTCGGTGAAGCCCATGGGCTTGTACGCCTTCTCCCGGATGAATTCGGCGATTCGTTCTCTCACTTCATTACCACCTTGCATCAACTACAGCCTCTGCGCCCGCGATTACCGTCTATCCTGCACGGAAAGCGACAGCATCATGAACGCAGGCGACAAAAAGATCCCCGCGCGCCGGACTGCGGCGGCCGGGCCCGCCCACGGAAGCCCGCGCCGCCGCAGTGGACAGCCAGGTGCACCGATTCCCCTGCCCGCTCACGCGCGCGCCGACCTGGACCACCGGTACAGCTCCCTGGCGGCCCGCAGCTTCTCCAGGGCGACATCCAGGCCGAACCAGCCTTCGATGACGGTCTGCTTACCTTCGAGGTCCTTATAGGTACGGAAGAAATGCTCGATCTCCAGCAGCCTGTGCGGCGGCACCCCGCTCAGGTCCTTCACCTGCGCGTAGCGGGGGTCCCGCTCCGCCACTCCGAGCAGCTTGTTGTCGACTCCCTTGTCGTCTGACATCACGAGCACGCCGATCAGGCGGGTATCGATGATGCACCCCGGCACCGTCGGGTTGGTGACCAGAACCAGAATGTCGATCGGGTCGCCATCCTCTTCGAGGGTCTCGTCGACAAAGCCGTAGTCGGCCGGGTAGTGTACAGGCGAGTACAGCACCCGGTCCAGGCGCAGGAGACCGCGCTCCTTGTCGACCTCGTACTTATTCTGGCTGCCTGCGGGAATCTCTATGATCGCTTCAACCAGAGCCTCAGACACCGTAACAGTCTCCTTTCACGCCACCGGCCGGCCCGATACACCACGCTGCCATTATAGTAACACGGATGCGAACCCGCAAGCATGGCCCGGCCCGCAATCCCCTACCGGCGGGCGTGGAAGAACACCCAGCGGACGCCGCCGGTGACCAGGGCGGCCCCGGCGCCGATCAGCGCCAGGCAGAGCGGAATGATCAGCGACCAGCCGGCGCCCCGGATGAGCTGCTCCCAGAAAGGCATCTGCCAGAGCGCTGTCGGCAGCCCCCCCAGGACCGGCAGCACCCGGGCCGCGCCCAGGGCCGGCCCGGCCGCCGGCAGCAGGACGAGGGTGCTGATGAAAGCCAGGACCGCATGCAGGAGCCGCGCGGCCACGTAGGGACCCATCCGGATGTCGGTGCCGCTCAGCACGCTGGCCACCTGGCCGTGCACCGAGAGCCCGCTCCAGGCGATGATCGCGCCGGCGATGGCGACCTGCTGCACCAGCGGGGCGCCCGTGGCCCGTGAGGCCGCCAGGGTGCCCAGGTCGAGCTCCAGGAGGCCGATGACCGCGGCCCGCACCAGGGCCGTGTCGATGTCGAGCAGTTCAAACAGCCACCGGAAGGGCGCGCCGATGTAGGGAAAGAGGCCAGTCACCTCAATCATGCGGGCCAGCGTCGCGAACAGCATGATGTAACCGCAAATCAATGCCATGGTCTTCATGGAGTCCTTGATGGCATCCCCCAGCATCTGGCCCATCGGCCTGCCGTCCTCCCGCCGCGCTTTGATCAGAGCGGCAATCGCCCTGCTGAGGATGTTCCCTTTCCGATCCGGCTCGGGCGTCCGCTCGGTTTCCTGAATCCCGTAGAATCGGAAGGTGAGCCCCACGAGGAAGGCGGCAAGATAGTGCGCCAGGGCCATCGTACCGCCCAGGGCCGGCATGCCGAACATGCCCACGGCGACGGCCCCCCAGATGAACAGGGGATCCGCCGTGTTGGAGAAGGCCAGCATGCGCTCCCCCTCCACGCGGGTGCACATGTTGCTCTTGCGGAACCGCGCGGTGATCACTGCGTCCATGGGGTATCCTGCGGCCAGGCCCATCGACAGGACGAAGGCGCCTTCGCCCGGCACGTTGAACAGGGGCCGCATGAGCGGCGTGAAGAGGACCCCGATGAAGTGAACAACCCCTAGGCCCAGCAGCATCTCGCTCAGGATGAAGAAGGGCAGCAGGGAGGGGAAGACGACGGTGAAGAACAGGTTCATCCCTTCCTTGGCAGCCTCCAGGGAGTCCTTCGGGTAGATCACCAGGGCAAGGGTAAGCATCACGGCAACGGCCGCCAGGGCCAGGGATGAGAACTTGCCTCGCATGGGGCACCTCCGGCAGTAGAGTATGGCACGTCCCATTCGGGCCGTGAGACATGCTTATGAGCCGGATGACGAAGCCATGCGGGGCGCCGCGACCCCGGCCGCCCCTGCAGGCCGCTCGAGCTGCGCAGCTTTGCTTTGGCCATTGCCGGCCGTTCCGCCGTACCGTAAGGTAGATGGGGTAGAGGCGAATTGAGAGATGGGGAGAGATGACCGTGGCGAAATCACTTCCTTATGCGAGCCGGCTGGAGATTCTCGAGGAGATGCTTTCCCGGATCGCCGACGGGTACGTGTACCCCGAGACAGCGGCCCTGATTGTAGAACGGGTGCGGCAGCACATCTCCCGGGGAGACTACGCGGAGCTGGACGACCTGAGGGACTTCTGCAAGACCGTCACAGCACACATGCAGGCCGTGTGCGGGGACAAGCACCTGCGGCTCCGCATCAGCCAGCCCGGCAGCGGCCACCAACTCACCGACCCGGAGCGGCACCGCGAGTGGGCTGCGCTGCAGAACCACGGCTTCTATCGGGTCGAGCGGCTGAGCGGGAACATCGGCTACCTCGACCTTCGCGTGCTTCACGATCCCAGCGTGGCCGGCGAAACCGCTGTCGCCGCCATGCGGCTGCTGGCCAACACCAGCGCCCTGCTCATCGATCTGAGGCGCTGCCCGGGCGGCAGCCCCGCCATGGTGCAGCTCCTCACCACCTACCTGTTCGCTGAGCCCGTACACCTGGAAAGTTTCTATTATCGGCCTGACGACACCACCACCCAGAGCTGGACCCTTCCCTACGTGCCGGGAGAACGGCTCAGCGATCATCCCGTGTATGTCCTGACGAGCAGCAAGACCTTCTCGGGCGGGGAGGAGTTCGCCTACAACCTGAAGCACCTGAAGAGGGCCACGATCGTCGGCGAGACCACGGCCGGCGGCGCGCATCCCGGCGACGCTTATGCACTTCCCCATGGGCTGGAGGTGTTCGTTCCCCTGGGCCGGCCCATCAACCCCATTACGGGCACCAACTGGGAGGGTACGGGCGTCGAGCCCGACATCGCAGTACCGGCGGAGCAGGCCTTCAAGACGGCCTACCGGATTGCGCTGGAGCAGGTGCGGGAGCGGCTGCGCACCAGCGAATCCTTGGTGGCGGAGTCCCTGCTGGCGGAAGTCGACCGGGCGCTGGCGGATCTGGATGACCGGGAGACGCCCTGAGGCAGCACGTGCCCGGGTACAGCAAAAGACCACCGCACTGAGTGCGGTGGTCTTTAAACTAGTTCGGGCAGCGACCTATTCTCCCCCTTGCGGAGTACCTTCGGCCCTGGAGGGCTTAACTTCCGTGTTCGGTATGGGAACGGGTGATCCCCTCCGGTATCGCCACCCAAAA
>JAMNXV010000017.1 GCA_023623185.1 Bacillota bacterium | reverse complement strand
CTGATTTGTAATCAGGCGGTTGCAGGTTCGATTCCTGTCGCCAGCTCCAAGACATACAGCCACAAGGGACACCGCCACGCCTGCCTTTCTCGGGTGGGCGTGGCGACCTCCTTTTCTGAAGAAGGTGACCACCTTTCTTGGGAAGGTGGTCTTTCAGTTTGCCATCAAGGATTTCCTGGATGATCTCAGGGCTGGCCCATCAGCTGTGGGCGTGCTGGCGCTCGTTCATGCTCGGGAACGGCGCTGTCAGCACCCAGGACGCCGACGACGCCTCTCATGATCCGCTTGTTCCTTGCTTGCCTTCCTCTGCCGCTCACGGAGTGAGCATGGGAGAAGTACGGCGGATTTCGACCTGGCGTGGGGGAGAAGTCGCAAATGGCCGCAGTTGGGCGGCGCTGTGATCATCTGCCAGGTGATGTGAGAAGGGTTGAGGTGGAGGGCGCGCAGTGCAGCACAGAGGCGCAGACACACCTAAAGCCGGGTGCGGACACGCCGCACCCGGCTTTGCAGCAGCCCGCGCTACAGGAACACCCCCGCGAGCACAGCCACGATGACCAGCCCCGGCAGCAGGTTGCCGATGCGGATCTCTGCCGCGCCCATGAGGTTGAAGCCGATCGCCGCCACCATGAGGCCGCCGGTGGCGCTGATCTCCCGGATCATCCCCTCCGTGAGAAACCCGCTGATGGCCGAGGCGCCCAAGGTGAGCAGCCCCTGGTAGACGAGCACGGGAATCGCCGCGAACATGACGCCGACGCCCATCACCGAGCCGAACATGATGGAGGCCACGCCGTCCAGGATGGACTTGGCGTAGAGGATGGAAGGGTCGCCGCGCAGGCCGTCCTCCAGGGCGCCGGTGATGGCCATAGCGCCCGTGCAGAACAGCAGCGAGGCCTGCACGAAGCCCTTCGCGAAGCCGCCCCGCTGGGTGATGGGCCAGCGCTCCAGCCGCTTCGCCCATGCCTGCAGCCGGTCCTCGATCTGCAGCCACTCCCCCAGCATCGTCCCCAGCGCCAGCGAGACCACCACGAGCAGGATGCTCTGGGTCTCCCAGGCCATCTTCAAGCCGATGAGCACCACGGCGAGGCCCAGGGCCTTCATGGTGCTCGTGCGCATCGCCTCGGGCACCTGCGGGATCACCAGGCTCCCCAGGGCCCCTCCCAGAAGAACTGCGCCTACATTTGCCAGGGTGCCGAGACCGACCACATTTACTGCCTCCCGTTTACACTTTAGCAGAGTACAGTTTCGGCCTCGCGCCTCTGGATCCTGCTATGACCGGCCGGGACATGCCTCCTCCGTACGGACACAGTTGCGGCCGGCGTTCTTCGCCATGTACAGGGCACAGTCGGCCCGCTGGAGCAGCTCCTCCACCGTCTGAAAGTGCGGTTTCCACTCGGCCACGCCGCAGCTCACCGTGAACGTGACGGTGCCGCTGCGCGTCGGAACTGCCAGCTGCTCGTAGGTCGAGCGGAGCCGCTCCGCCACCTTCGCGGCCTGCTCCAGGGTGGTGGAGGGCAAGAGCACGGCAAACTCGTCGCCGCCGATGCGGCCGATCACGTCCTCGGACCGCAGCGTGCTGCGGCCGGTCTCTACGACCCGGCGCAGCACCTGGTCGCCGGCGGCGTGGCCGAAGCGGTCGTTGACCCGCTTGAAGTGGTCGATGTCCATGAGAAGCAGGGAGGTGGGGCGGAAGCGGCGGCCGGCCTGCAGCAGCTCCTGCTGGCAGATCTCGACGAAGAAGCGCCGGTTGTAGGCCCCGGTCAGACCGTCGGTGGTGGCCAACTGCTTCAAATCGGTCTCGAGCCGCTTCCGTTCCGAGATATCGCGGAAGACGCAGACCAGCACCGCCCCGTCGCCGGGGTCCTCCGGCAGGGCGGCGGTGCTGACCTCCGCCCACCGGGTCGAACCGTCCTGACGGCGGATGGTCAGCTCGACCACCGTGCCGGGGCGGGGACATCCCTCCTGTGCGGTGATGTCGGAGAGGGGGCGGCCGGTCAGCTGCTCTGGCGTGTAACCGAGCAGGTTAAAGACGGAGGGGCTGACGTAGACAAACCGCCCCTCGCGATCGAGCGTGACGATCACGTCCGCCGCGTGCTCGGCGAGCAGGCGGTAGCGCGCCTCGCTCCGCTCCAGGTCGGTCTTCGCCCGGGCGAGGGCCTCGGTCATCTGGTTGAACGCCGTGGAAAACTCCCCGAGGAACTCCACGCGCTGCGTGAAGTCGCCGGCCGCAATCATCTGCACCTGCCAGGTCAGGTGGCGGAGCCTCGCCTGCAGCGACTTCAGGCAGCTCGAGAGCGGCCCCCGCTCGTGTATGGTGTGGCTCAGGTCGCCGTGGCAGATGTGCGTCAGGTGGGTGCGCAGGGCGCTCAGCTCCTGGTAGAGGGTGGTGAACCCCGGGTGGCCCCGCAGCTCGGGCGGCGGCAGCGGGCTGGCCTGGGGATCGGAAAGCACCCTGTGCAGCGCTTCCACAGCCTGATCCAGCGAGGGGGTGTCGGTCATGGCTCCGTCACCACCTCAGCGACGAACCGGCAGATCCGCTCCCCCGTGCACCAGCAGTCCACCTCGGTCACCCGGTACGGGCGGCCCGTGGAACGTTCGAGGATGCCGGCGAGGAAACCCTCGTCGAACTTGCAGATCTCCATGTCCATCTCGGGCAGGCCCGAGCAGTCCATGTCTTCTTCAACGGTGAACACGAACCGGCCCTTCGACAGGTCGGCCTCCTCAATGCGCACGATTCCGATGCCGTACTCACGGAAGGTGGTCTGCAGCCTGCGCACGTAGTCTGAGAGCGACGTCAGCGGCCCCAGCAGCCGGTCGGCAAACGCCTGGCCTGCGGTCTTTCCGGCCTCCCGGAACAGCCGGTCGGCCATCTCCGTGCCCAACTGCTCCTCCAGCACATGGCGCAGACTGAACTGCATGAGCCGATAGATCTCCAGCCGGGTGGTGGGTCCCAAGTTGGGGCGTCCCAGTGCCAGGTCTCCGATCATTTCCCAGGAAAAGCCGCGTCTGCCCTGCTGCATGGTCACCCTCCTCGCTGTGTCGCGTCGGGTGAGAAGAGCTCTAAGGTCTTAGTTTTACAAAAGTCGCAAAATCCCTGCTCCAAAGAATCGCGTGATCGCGGCCCGCCACCCGCCATGTTCCCGCGGCGGGCTGAAATGTTATAGTAGTCTCAGAGCAAATTTTGGCACTGGCGTACCTTCATGCAGCAACGGATTCAGGAGCAGGGGCCGTGGCGGAAAGGTCCGTTTGGCCCTCATGTACAGAAAGGGGCGAGGCCTGTGAAGCCCAGGGTGTACATCACGCGCCGCATTCCCGACGAAGCCGTGAAACTGATCGCCGCAGAATGTGAATACCGACAACATCAACGTGGCCGACTGCACGGCGCGCGGCGTGCTGGTGACCAACACGCCGGGCGTGCTCACCGAGACCTCGGCCGACCTCGCCTGGGGCCTGATGCTGGCCGCCGCCCGCCGCATACCCGAGGGCGACAGGCTGGTGCGGGCCGGCGGGTGGAAGATTTGGTCCCCGATGTTCATGACCGGTCAGGATGTGTTCGGCG
The DNA here is from genome assembly GCA_023623185.1 of Bacillota bacterium. Classification (GTDB taxonomy): domain Bacteria; phylum Bacillota; class Sulfobacillia; order Symbiobacteriales; family Symbiobacteriaceae; genus Symbiobacterium. Next base: position 8,959 of record JAMNXV010000017.1, on the reverse strand, counting down.
CCACGCTGGGCGTGGTGGGTTTCGGCCGCATCGGGCAGGCGGTGGCCCGGCGCGCCCGGGGCTTCAACATGAAGGTGCTGTATTATGATGTGAAGCCGATCCCCGCCGAGGCGGAGCTGGGGGCGGAGTACCGCGCCCTGGACGACCTGCTCCGGGAGTCGGACTTCGTTTCCCTGCACGTCAACCTGACCCCTGAGACCCGCGGGATGATCGGCAGGCGGGAGCTGGGCCTGATGAAGCCCACCGCTGTGCTGGTCAACACCGCACGGGGCGGCGTCGTGGACGAGGCGGCGCTGTACGACGCCCTGAAGACGGGGCAGATCTGGGCCGCCGGGCTGGACGTCTTCGAGACGGACCCGGTCCCCGTCGACCACCCGCTCCTGAGCCTGGACAACGTCGTGGCCTGTCCGCACGCCGGCAGCGCCAGCATCGCCACCCGCGTGCGCATGGCGACGCTGGCAGCCGAGAACCTGGTGGCCGGCGTCATTGGCGGCACGCCGCCGACGCCCGTCAATCCCGAAGTGCTCGAGAGACGTTCATAGGCAAGCGCGCAGGGACCAGGCGGCAGTCGCCTGGTCCCTGCGTCCGTGTGCGCCGGCCCGTCGCCGGCGTGCGGCACGGCCCTACTTCAGGGCCCCGTTCACGTATTCGAGCAACTCGTCAACCACCCCGTGCGGCATCACCTGGTCGTAGGCCGCGGAGAGCGCCGCCACGAAGCGCTCGAAGGCCGCCGGGCGGGCCGGGTCCCCCTGGGGCGGCAGCGGGAGCAGGTGCCGCACCGCCTCCTTTACGGCACGGGGGCGGCTCCCCCAGTGCGTGAGGTACTCCAGATCGCGGTCCATGAAGACGAAACAGGGGATGGCGCGGGACGTTCCGTTCTCCAGGTACTGGTCCATGATGTCCAGGTTCTGGTCGCGGAAGAACCAGCGCGCCTCCATGCCCGCCTCCTCCGCAAACCGGGCCAGCAGCGGGCCCGTCCGGGCGGCGTCGCCGCACCAGTACTCCTCGAGCACCAGCACCTTCAGCTCCAGCGGGCGCAGCCGCTCGAGGGCCGCGCGCTGCTCCGCCGTGAAGGTGACGGCCTCGTAGACCTCCTGGCGACGCTCCTTGTGCTCCGTCGCCCCGGCCAGGTACTCCCCCCACGTGAGCCCTGTCGCGAACCGTTCCGGCGAAATGACCGGCACACACACCCCTCCCCAGTTACACGGGCTGTTTGGTATTAAGACGCCGCCGGGGACGTGCGTGGTGCGGTAGGGATGGAGCGCCCTGAGATGCGCAGCAGGATCGGATTGTGCGCAGAACGAACTGTTTGCAGGAAGAACGGTTTCGGTGCCCGCGGCAGCCGGCGCCGGGAGACAGTAGGAGGCGGTAACGCATGGCACACGGGTTTGAGACAAGGCGGATCACCGTCGATGGCCTGGGGATCACCTGTTACTGCGCCGGCAGCGGTCCCGAGACGATCATCCTGCTGCACGGCGCCGGCGTGGATTCGGCGCTGCTCTCGTGGGCCGAGGTCATTCCCCTGCTCGCACACCGATACCGGGTGATCGCGCCGGACCTGCCCGGGTACGGCGCGAGCGATCGGTATGCCGGCGAGTACTCGCTGGCGTTCTACACCAGCGTTGCCAGGGGGGTTATCGGCGCGTTCGCGCGCGAACCTGTTGTCCTGGTCGGCCTCTCGCTGGGGGGTGGAATATGTTTCAACATGGCCCTGAAGCACCCGGATCTCATCAAGGCGCTGGTACCCGTCTGTGCGTGGGGCCTGTTCGACCGCCTGCCCTGGCACCGCCTCACCTATTGGTATACCCGGACGAAACTCAACGAGAACATGTATGCCTGGACGGCTAGGTACCCGTCATTCATCAAGTGGACGTTGAGCTACAGCCTCTTCGGGGATCCCGCCAAGGTGACCGACGACCTGGTGACCAAGGTGCAGAAGGCCATGGCCGAGCCTGGCGCAGGCTGGCCCTTCGTCTCTTTTCAGCGGAGCGAGATCACACCCACCGGCGTGCGGACTGACCTGTTTGGTCAGCTGGAGTCTATCCAGGCGCCCACCCTCCTCGTTCACGGCACCGGGGATCCCGCCGTGCCCGTGCAGGGGGCTATCGCGGCGAGCAAACGGATTCCCGATTGTGAGCTGTATCTGATGGAGGGGTGCAAGCACTGGCCGCAGAAGGAACGCCCCGAAGAGTTCGCCGCGGCGCTCTGCTCGTACCTGGAGCGGAAGCTGCGGTAGGCGGTGGCGGGGACGCGCTTTTGGTTCGGCGCATAAGCGGGCTGGTCCCGACGCATAGTAAGCCCGAACCAAGTAGCGAAAGGGGCACAGTCATGGCAGAAGATCGGAAGGCTAATTCGCGCGCGCAGGCAGGTGCAGGCGCAGGGGCCGGAGCGACTGCGCCGGGAGCGGGCGGCGGACCCACGATGGCTGAGGGCGCCGCCGGCGTCACGGGCGCCATCGCCGGCGCGGCGCTGGGCTCCGCAGCGGGCCCCCTGGGCACCGTGGCCGGAGCCGTGGCGGGCGGCCTCGGCGGGGCGGCGGCGATGGACGGCATGCAGAACCAGGCGGGCGGCCCGAACCAGGCGGCCCGCAACCGGAATCGGAACCAGAACCAGAACCAGAACCAGTCCGGCATGGCCGGGCAGGGCCAGGGCCAGTACTAGAGACGCACAGAAAGACCCCGGGGCAGAGAGTCAGCCCCGGGGTCTTCCAACCCCTGTTTCCGGCCAGCCCTGCAGGACAGGCCCTACACCCTAGACCGTCAGGTAAACCCAGACCAGGTAGATCAGGGAGCCCACCAGGAAGGCAGGCACCACCGCCAGGTAGAGCAGGTTGAGCCGTGTGAGCCATGTGCTTCTCCGGAACGCCCTCAGGTACTCGCGGTGTGTCTGCCTGAGCATGGTCCTCCCTCCACTCTCCGGCACCCGGGTTGCTGGTGATCCACCTTCAGCTTACACCCCGGGCCCGTTGCGGAGGTAGTCACATTACGGCTCAATTCTATCTGTCTGCTTGCGCCATAGACCGCCGGGACTTCCGTACTGTGGAACCGCAGGAATCCGCGGACCCATCTGCTTGCCGCGCGGTATGCCGGCGCGTAGACCCCGGTGCGTTGGCACTACTGCCAGTCGGCGGCAGGGAACTCGTGCAGGGCCCGCAGCGCGAAGCGGGCCGTCCCGGAGGGCAGCGCGCAGTTGCCCCGCCCGTAGAGCAGAACCTCGGCCCGCCGACGGGCCTCGGCCAGATCGCCCGCCTCCAGGGCGCGCGAGAGTTCCCGATGGCCCTCCTTGCAGCCCCGGCACTGGCCGCAGGAGCCCTGGCCCAGCAGGGCCACGTTCTCCCGCACCAGGGCGGGCAGCGACGCGTCAGCCTTGCGGAAGACGATCACCGCGGAGGTGCCCATGGTGGTGCCCAGGGCCACCAGGTCCTCGTAGGTGAGGGGCACGTCCAGCTCGTCGGGCCTGAGCGGCCCGGAGCCCAGCCCGCCGGGCAGCACGGCCAGGATCTCATCCCTCTCCGGCGCTCCGGCCCGAGTCAGCAACTCCGCCAGCGGCGTGCCGAAGGGCACCTCGTACACGCCCGGACGCTCCACGGCGCCGGTGACGGTGAAGAGGGCGGTGCCCGGGCAGGTGCGGGTGCCCGCGGACCGGATGCGGGCCGGCCCCAGCCGGAACAGCGCGGCCACGGCCGCCAGGCTCTCCACGTTCTGCACCAGGGTCGGCCGACCCCTCAGGCCGATCTCCTCGGGCCTGGGCGGCTTCGGCTGGGGGTAGCCCTCCAGCCCTTCCAGGGCATCCAGAATGGCGGTCTCCTCCCCCGACACCGCCGTGGGCGCCGAGGGCTGCACCGTCACCGTCACCCCGGCCAGCAGGCCGGCAGCTTCCGCCTCTGCCACTGCTTCCCGTGCCCCGGCCAGGGCCTCCGGCGAGTCTCCTCGCACATACAGCCAAGCCTGCCGGGCGCCCAGGGCCGCGGCGGCGATCAGCAGCCCCTCCAGCACCCGGTGGGGGAAGCGGCTGAGCAGGTGCCGGTCCTTCTGGCTGACGGCCTGTGACTCGGCGCCGTTGGCCACCACGAACCGCTCGCGTACCTGGGCTGCCGCGATCCGCTGCCATTTCTGGCCGATGGGGCGGCCGTCGCCGGTGCCGCCCCGGCCCCTGAGGCCTGCCTCCGCCACCTGCTCCAGGATCCAGGCGCCGCCCCGCGCCCGCGCCTCAAGAAGCCCGGCGTAGCCGCCGCGCGCCCGGTAGGCGTCCAGGCCCTCGCGCCCCTGCTGGGACGGTTCGGTGAGGAGGTGCGTCACTGGGCGCGCCCTCCCCGCCTGTACCCCTCCTGCTCGGCCAGCAGGTCCAGCTGCAGGGTGCGGGCATCTTCGAGATAGAGGTCGATCTGGGGCATGGCCAGGTGGCCGCCGTGCCGCTGGTCCAGGGTCTTGATGTAGCCGCCGCAGCGGTCGCAGACCTCCACCCGCCACGGCTCCAGCTCGGCCAGGGTGAGGATGCTGACCTGGCGCACGTCGTCGGTGCCGCAGACGGCGCAGGTGAGCCGGTGGTGCTCCCACTGCGTGTCGCACTGCGGGCAGTGCAGGTGGCGGATGTTGTCGGGGTCGATGCGGCAAAGGTCGGGCGCGGCGCCGCACACCGGGCACTGGATGCGCCGCCACCCCCGCAGGGGGGCGATGGAGCGCAGCGCCCGGGCGAAGCGGGCCATGAAGGGCTGCAGGGCCAGGCCGCCCAGGGCCAGCAGCATGTCCTCCTCGACGCCCAGGCGGTCCGCCCAGGCCGCTGCGTCGCCGCCGCTCAGCAGGGCCTCCGCCAGCTCGCGGCGCTGGGCGGGTGAGGCCGCGGCCAGCCCCTCGGCCAGGGGGCGGGCCTCGTCCCGGCCCTCGGCATAGAGGGCGGCCAGTTCCGTCAGCATGGCGGCGAAGCGGTCGGGGTCGATGGGCGGCTCTACCAGGTTGATCAGCGGCTCGCCTCGATTGAGGGCGGCCTCGGCCTCGGCTGCAGGCGGAAGGCGCTCAGGTTCGGGCAGCTGTCCCTCCCAGCTGCGCGCCCGCTCGCGCCAGGCGCGCAGGAACTCCAGCGACTGCATCATCTACTCCCTCCTGATCGGGCAAGAGCCCCGCGGTGAAGGTGAAACCGCCCCCAGCGCGCTGGGGGCGGCGTGGGCCACTGTTTTGCTGGCCTGGCCTGCGAGCCGCGGTCAGCGCGCCGCGGCCGGCCGCTCGGCGTCCCGAATCTGGGCGGTGCCGCTGCGCACCTCCCGCTCGACCCACTCGCTGTGATCCAGCCTGGCGTACTGGAGTTCCATCCAGCCGTCGACCATGGCCGAGAGCGAGCGGCGGGTGAACGGGTGGATGGCGGTCAGGTACAGGTGGAGCAGGAACAGGCCCGACCCCAGCCAGAAGCTGAGCGAGTGGATGAGCTGGGCCGTGTGGAACGCCTGGTCGCTCACCGCGCCCCGGCCGAACCACATCACCAGGCCGGAGCCGATGAAGGTGAAGTAGGTGGTGAAGACCACGTAGAAGTTGACCTTGTGGCCCCCGTTGAACTTGCCCTGCGGCGGCAGCTGGCCCCTGCCGGTGGTGTAGTAGAGCGGGGCGATCAGCATGTACTTCAGGTCATTCTTGCCGAAGCTGAAGAGTTCCTTCAGGTCAGGCCACACGGATTTCGGGTCGCCCAGGAGCCACACCAGGGGCGAGGTCATGAGCCCGATGGCGGCGACCCGGTGGACGAGCCGGAGCGTCTGCCCGACGCTGCCCTGCAGGAGCGGGCCCAGGCCCGCGGCCGGCTCCGTGGGGTCCCCGCGCCACAGGAAGGCGATGCCCGTGAGGGCGAGGATGATCCACGAGCCGCTGTAGAGCCAGTGGAAGAGCACCTGGACCCTGGAGAACTTCTTGATGCTTCCGCCTCTGCGCGCCACGTGAAATCCCCCCCTCTAGTCGTGCATGGATTCGGCCGCTTCCTGCGGCGACAGGCCGCCCTTGAAGACCCGCCGGGCGGCGAGCCAGTTGACCACGAGGCCGAAGAGGCCGACGCCCAGCACTGCCTTGCCGATGGGCTGCAGGCCGTACTTCCACAGCCGCAGCACAGGCGACAGTTCGGGCTCCACCGGCAGGCCGTAGGCCTCGGGCGGCTCCAGCAGCACATAGAGGTGGTGGAGTCCGCGCATCTCGTCTACGCCATAGAGGTTGGCGTTCTTGTAGCCCATGGCCTGAAGCTGGGCCACCCGCTCCCGGCCCCACGCGATGAGGGCTTCGCGGTCGCCGTACTTGATGCAGTCGGTGGGGCAGGTGGCCACGCAGGCCGGCTGCATGCCGTGGGCGATGCGGTCGTAGCAGAAGGTGCACTTGCCTGCCTTCTGCGCCCGCTGGCCCCAGGCTGTGCGGTCGACGAAGATGGCGTCGAACGGGCAGGCCGGCTCGCAGTAGCCGCAGCCGATGCACGCGTCCTGGTTCAGCGTCACCACGCCGTAGTCGCCGTACTGGAGGGCGTCGGTGGGGCAGGCGGTGACGCAGCCAGCCTCTGTGCAGTGCATGCAGCTGTGCTTCTGCATGAGCCACTTGGACATGCCGTTCTCTTCTTCGGTCTCGAAGAACCGGATCACCGTCCAGGTCTCCGCGTCCAGGGCCGGGTGGCTCTGGTACGTGCCCGGATCCTGGTTGATGCGGACCTCGTTCTGGTTCCACTGCTTGCAGGCGACCTCGCAGCCCTTGCAGCCGATGCACTCGGAGGTGTCGACCAGCATGGCGACGTGCTGCCGGGCATCGGACGGATCAGGCCGCCAGGTGTCCCATGTTGCTGCGCGACCCATGTGGCTTTACCCCCCTACCGCAACCTTGCGCAAGTTGGCGAGGAACACCTTCGACTCCTGGATCTGGACGTTGACGTCCACCGCCTGGGGCGTCAGGGTGTTGGTGATGTCGCCCTGCACGTGGCCCGAGTTGGGGCCCCAGTGAATCGGCAGGCCGATCAGGAAGGTCTCCCGGCCGCCGATGCGCAGCGGCCGCAGCCGGTTGGTGACCATGGCCTGCACCCGCACCTTGCCGCGGGCGCTCTCGACCTCGACCCAGTCGCCGTTCCGGATGCCCTCCCGCTGTGCCAGCTCCCGGGGGATCTCGCAGAAGTGGCGGGGGAAGGCCTCGGCCAGGTAGGGCAGGGTGCGGGTCATGACGCCGGAAGTGAGGTGCTCGGTGAGCCGGTAGGTGGTCGCGACGTACGGGAACCGCTCGGGGTCGCCCCAGACGTCGAACTCGGAGTCGTAGATCTTCATCGTGGGGATGGTGCCCTGTTTGCGATAGAGCAGGTTCGGCGCGGGCGACTCCCTGGGCTCGTAGTGGACCGGGATCGGGCCGTCAGGCAGCGGCCCCCAGATGGCGCCGGCGCCCCAGGGCTTCATGATGAACGGCGTGTCGCCGGGGACGTTCAGGGCGTGCACCGCACCGGGCGCGACGGGCAGCATGTCGGGCACGTCCACGCCGACCCACTTCTGCTCGGCCTCGTCCCACCAGACCAGCGGCACCTTCGACCAGGGCCGGCCTTCGGGGTCCGCGGAGGCCCGGTTGTAGATGACCCGCCGGTTGGCAGGCCAGGCGAAGGCCCAGCCCAGGTGCAGGTAGTCGGCCGAGCCGTCCTCCTTCGCCTCGGTCCAGCCGTCGGGCCGGTTGGGCGCCGCCCGCAGCCGGGCGTCGGCCTTGTTGACGCCCTCCTCGGGGTAGATGCCCGAGTAAATCCAGCAGCCGCAGGCCGTGGTGCCGTCGTCCTTCAGGGCCCCGAAGCCGGAGACCGGCGCGCCGGTGGTCACGTCGTAGCCGTTGATCTCCTTCAGCACCTTGATGTGGTCGAACTCGTCCGGGTTGTTGGGGTCGTCGTAGTCCCAGACCAGGTGCCGGATGGGCAGGTCCTTCACCTCGGTGGAGCCCTCGTAGAGCTTCTTCAGCCGCTTGCCGATCTGCACCATGTACCAGCCGTCGGAGTGGGCGTCGCCCATCGGCTCGATCATCTTGTGCTTCCACTGGATCAGCCGGTGGGTGTTGGTGAAGGAGCCTTCCTTCTCCAGCGGGCCGGCGGCGGGGAGCATGATCACCTCGGTCTGGATCTCGGCCGGGTTCATGCCCTCCAGCTTCCAGAACTCCGAGGTCTCATTGAGGAAGAGGTCCGAGACCACCAGCCAGTCCAGCTTGGCCAGGGCGGCCTGCACCTTGCGGGCGTTGGCCGAGCCCACTGCCGGGTTCTGGCCCACGACGATGAGCCCCTTCACCCGGCCGTCGAGGATGGACTGGAAGATGTCGTAGTGGCTGTAGGTCTCGCCGGCGGCCATCTTCGGCAGGTAGTCGTAGCAGTAGTCGTTGGCGGCCGTCGCGTGCTGGCCCCACCAGGCCTTCAGCAGCGAGACCATGAACTTGGGCTTGTTCTCCCAGTAGCTGTTCTTCGCCGTGGTCTTGTCCAGGAACTCCTGCAGCGTCCGGTGGCCTTCAGTGGGCTGGCCGAGGTAGCCGGGCAGGTCGTGGTAGAGCACCGCCAGGTCGGTGGCGCCCTGCACGTTGGCATGGCCACGCAGGGCCGCGATGCCGCCGCCGGCCACGCCGATGTTGCCCAGCAGCATCTGCAGGATGGTGTTGGTCCGGATGTTCTGCACGCCCTTGGTGTGCTGGGTCCAGCCCATGGCGTAGACGAACACGGCCGACTTGCCCGGGACGCCGGTGGAGCAGACGATCTCGGCGAACTTGATGAAGTCCTCCACCGGAATGCCGCTGATCTCCGAGACCTTCTCCGGGGTGTACTCGGAATAGATCCGCTTGATGTGCTGGAAGACGCACTGCGGGTGCTCCAGCGTCGGGTCCTGAAGGGGCTTGCCGTCAGGGCCCGTCTGGAAGGCCCAGGTGGACTGGTCGTATTTGCCGGTCTCGGGATCCCAGCCGGAGAAGAGGCCGTCGTCGAACCGGAAGTCGGGGTGGACCAGGAA
>JAMNXV010000202.1 GCA_023623185.1 Bacillota bacterium | reverse complement strand
AACTGGCTGATGGCCGGCTGGGTCTGGGTGATGCCGCCGGTGTAGGCCAGGCTGTAGAGGTGCACCGTCTCGCCCTGCGCCTCCAGGCTCGCCACGTGGGCCGGGTGCGGATTGGTGACCAGGATGCCCGGCCAGTCGTCCCGGTGCGTCTGGTAGACCGAGTTGGGATAGGTGATCTCGTCGTGGTTGCCGGGCACCGTCACCACCGGGACGCCGGCCTGCTCCAGCCGGCGCAGCTGGGCCATGGCCGCGGCCACCAGCGACTCTTCGGGGCAGTGGGTCTCGAACAGGTCGCCGACGATCAGCACGAGGCCGATCTGCCGGGCGGGGTCCAGGGCCAGGTCCACGGCCCGGCTGAGCAGGCCGTCCCGCCGGCGGCGGCGCTCCTCCGCCTGCTCCCGGGGCATGAAGGACGGCTGCCAGCCCAGGTGCAGGTCGGCGAGGTGCAGGATGCGCAGCACTGTACGCAGCCTCCTTTCGCGATCGCTTCGCGGCCCGCCCCGGGGCCGCGCCAAACCATCTGCTCCACAAATTGGCCGGGAGGCGAAGGAATTCCTTTCTGTGCGCGAAGCGCCGTGCGCCGCATTCCCGTCGGCAGGGGTGAAGCAGGTGCAGGCCAGTGCATGATCATGCACCGGCCTGCCGTCTCCCTTTACGCGATCGGACCACGCCCCCGTGCTGTGCGCCGCGCCTACCGCCTCAGCCGCGGGTCCAGCACGTCCCGCAGCCCGTCGCCCAGCAGGTTGAAGCCCAGCACCGCCACCATGATCGCCAGCCCCGGGAAGGTGACCACCCACGGGGCGAGCTGGATGTAGACCTGCGCCCCCGAGAGCATGGCTCCCCACTCCGGCGCCGGCGGCTGCGCGCCCAGCCCCAGGAACGAAAGGCCCGCGGCGTCCAGCATCGCCGTGCCGATGGAGAGCGTGGACTGCACGATAAGCGGCGCCAGGGCGTTGGGCAGGATGTGCCGCCAGAGGATGCGCCCGTGCCCGCCGCCGGCCGCCCGGGCGGCCTGCACGAAGTCCTGCTCCCGCAGCGAGAGCACCGAGGCCCGCACCAGGCGGGCATAGACCGGCATGCCGACGATGCCCACGGCGATCATCGCGTTGGTGAGGCTCGGCCCCAGGATCGCCGTGATGGCGATGGCCAGCAGGATCGACGGGAAGGCCAGCAGGATGTCGATGATGCGCATGACCAGCAGGTCAAACCAGCCGCCGAAGTAGGCGGACACGGCGCCGATGAGGGTGCCCGTCGTCAGCGAGATGCCCACCGCCACCAGCCCCACCTGCAGCGAGATGCGGCTGCCGTGGATGATGCGGCTCAGGATGTCGCGCCCCTGCTCGTCGGTGCCCATCCAGTGCTCCGGCGAAGGCGGCTGGAGCATGTCGGCCAGCCGACCCCGGATCGGGTCGTACGGGGCGATGACGTCCGCGAGCAGCGCCGTGAGCACGATGATCAGCACGATCGTGCCGCCGAGGACCGCCGCCCGGTGGCGGAGCAGCCGGCGGAGGACGCCCGGTCCCCGGTAGGCCGCCCCGGGGTCGCCGGCAGGGGGCGGCGTGGCGCCCGCGGCCGGGTTCGGCGGGCCCCCGGGCGCCGGGGCCTTTGGTGTGACCGTCGCCATCTGTTCGCCCCCCTCACTGGTAGCGGATGCGCGGGTCGATCAGCGTGTAGATCAGGTCGACCAGCAGGTTGACCAGGATCATCCCCAGGGTGATCAGCAGGATGCCCCCCTGCACCACCGGGTAGTCCCGGGCGCCAATGGCCACCACGATGTAGCGGCCGATGCCCGGCCAGGAGAAGATGGTCTCCGTCAGCACGGCGCCGCCCAGCAGCAGCCCCACCTGCAGGCCGATGATGGTGACCACCGGCAGCAGGGCGTTCTTCAGGGCGTGCCGGAAGTTGACCCGCCAGTTGGGGAGCCCCTTGGCCCGGGCGGTGCGGATGTAGTCCAGGTTCAGCACCTCCAGCATGGAGGAGCGGGTGATGCGGGCGATGATCGAAAGCGGGATCGTGGCCAGGGCGATCCCCGGGAGGATGAGGTGGCGCAGGCCGGTGACGAAGGTTGTCCACTGGCCCCGGAGGAGGCTCTCCAGCACCACGAACTGCGTGGCGCCGTCCCACATCATCCGGGCGTCGAGCCGCCCGCCGGCCGGCAGCCACTGCAGCCGCACGGAGAAGAACATCATGAGGATGAGGCCCAGCCAGAAGATGGGCATGGAGACTCCCACCAGGGCCCCGGCCATCACGCCGTAATCCAGCAGCGAATTTCGCCAGACGGCGGAGACCACCCCGGCCAGGATGCCCAGCGCCGAGGCCAGGAGCATGGCGAAGATGGCCAGCTCCACCGTGGCCGGGTAGCGGGCCATGAGCTCGGCCGTCACCGGCTGGCGGCTCTGCAGCGACGTGCCCAGGTCGCCCCGCAGCACGTCGCCCAGGAAGGCGGCAAACTGTACGTGAAGCGGATCGTTCAGCCCCATCTGCTCCCGCAGGGCCTCCACCTGCTCCGGCGAGGCCCGCTCGCCCAGCATGAGCCGGGCCGGGTCGCCGGGGATGGCGCGCATCAGGAGGAAGATGACCACCAGCACGCCCAGGGCGGTGGGAATGGCGAGGCCGATCCGCTTGGCGAGATAACCGACGATGAGAAATCCCTCCCCGATGGGCGTTTGGGGCGCCCGAACGGGGGGCGGCCGGCGCCGCCCCCCGCATCGGTCCCGCTACGGCATGGTGACCTTGCCCAGCGACTCGGAGCCGGTCGGGTTGGGCACGTACCCGGTGATGCCCTTGCGGACGGCGATCGGCACGCGGGTGTGCATGAGCGGCACCCACGGCGCGTCCTCCATGATCTTCACCTGCGCCTGCTCGTACAGCCGGGTGCGCTCCGCCTGGTCGGTGGTCTGGCGGGCGCGGATCAGGAGGTCGTGCACCTCGTCGCTCATGTAGAAGGCGATGTTGCCCGCGTCAGGCGTGACGGCGTTGTCCTTGTCCAGCAGCACGTAGAGGAAGTTGTCGGGGTCGCCGTTGTCGCCGGTCCAGCCCAGCAGGGCCATGGTGTGCTCGCCCATGCCGGTCTTCTCCAGGTAGGTGCCCCACTCGTAGGTCACGATCTCGGCCTCGATGCCCACTTCCCGCAGGTAGTTCTGCAGGGCGACCCCGATGCGCTCCGGCTGCGGCATGTAGGGCCTCGGCACCGGCATGGCCCAGAGTTCGGTGCGCAGCGGGTTGTCAGGCCCGTAGCCGGCCTGGGCCAGCAGCTCCTTCGCCTTCTCCGGGTCGTACTCGTACTTGGGCACGTTGGGGTTGTGGCCCCAGACCGAAGGCGGCAGCGGCGAGACGGCCGGGATGCCCATGCCGCCGTAGAAGGCGGTGTTCAGCTCTTCCTTGTTGACGGCGTGGTTGATCGCCCGGCGGATGAGCACGTTGTCGAACGGCGGCTTCTGGGTGTTGAAGGCCAGGTAGCCGATGTTCATCGGCGGCCGCTCGATGATGTCGAACTGGCCCGTCGCCTGAATGGTCGGCAGGAAGGCGGGCTCCACGCCGTCCATCACGTCGAGTTCGCCGGCCTGCAGGGCGACGAGACGGGCGTTGTTGTCGGGAATCGAGCGGTAGATCAGCCGGTCAATCGCCGGCCGGCCGCCCCAGTAGTCGGGGTTGGCCTCCAGCACGATGCGGTCTTCCTTGGTCCAGGAGACGAACTTGAAGGGGCCGGTGCCCACCGGATGGTCGTTCAGCCCCTGGGGGTTCTCCTGGAGGGCCTTCGGGCTGGCGATGCCAAACGGCACCATGGCGATGTCCTGCAGGAACGACGCCTGCACCTGCTTCAGCACGAACTTGACCGTGTACGGGTCGACGACTACCACGTCCTGGATGACCGAATCCTCGTCGAACCCGCCGAACATGTAGCTGTAGTACGGGAAATCGCCGCCGACGTGCAGCGGGTCAGAGGTGTTGCGCCACCGGTCGAAGTTGATCTTCACGGCCTCGGCGTTGAATTCGGTGCCGTCGTGGAACTTCACGCCCTGGCGGAGCCGGAAGGTCCACTCCAGGCCGTCCTCGCTGGGCTCCCACTCGGTCGCCAGCACCGGAACGACCCCGGTGCCGCCCGGTTCGTAGTCCAGGAGGCCCTCGTAGATCTGGTGCGTGACCTTCAGCGACTCACCGTCGGTCACCTGAATCGGGTCCAGCGAGATCGAGTCGCCGCCGCGGCCCCAGACCAGCACCTTCTCCTGCGCGGCCGGCGGCTCCGGCGACGTTGCCTGAGTACCGTTCTGCTGCGGGGCTTGCGGGGCGCCCGAGTCCCCGGTCTGCGGGCCGCCGTCAGGTCCCTGGGATGTGGAGCCGCCGCCGCTGCAGGCGGAAAGCGCCACCAGGGCCGCCAGAGCCAGACCGACCGCCCACCGGAACCGCTTGGTGCGAACCCCCATGAACCGAATCCCTCCCTCTGTGTGTACCGGGCCGTGCGCCCGGGGTTAAGGCAATGAAATTGGACGTGGGAGCCCGCAGGTCCTCTTTGAAAAGTATGTTCTCTCGTAATCTTCAATGAAGTCGTTCCTATCACACCTCGTGGCGACATGAAGGGCTCGGTCCGGCGGCACCCCGACGCCCCGTGAGGGCACAGCCTGGGAGCCGGCCCGGGGCCCCGCCCGGCGGCGGCGCTTCTGCGCGGCAGGGGCCAGGTCTGGCCTCATGCTCCTGCTGCGCGCCGGGGGCCAGGTCCTGCGGCGATACACCGCCGCCGGACCCGGCCCCCGTTCTTCCCGCTCTGTCCGCGCTCAGTCGATCCACGTGCAGTTCCATTCGCCCAGCCACTGCCAGTACATTAACACCGGGTGGACGACCAGCCACGAGTCGGATTCCGGATTATAGTCCACGTGCTTGAAGCCATGCGGGTAGTTCGAGAACTCGCCGAAGTACGTCAGGAACACCGTCGCGTCCAGGTCGGGATAGGCCTTGCCGACCAGGAAAGCCACATCGCGCACGAACGCCTGCACCACGGCGCGGTAGCGCCCCACGTCGCCGCCCAGCACCATGGCCGTGAGGTAGTTGTAATACGCCTCGTCGTCCATCACGATCCACAGGATGTCCGGGGCTTCCCCGTAAACCGCCGTCGAATCGGGAACCAGCAGGTAATCAACAGCCACTTCATATTCGCCCAGGTAGAACCCGGGGTGGGATTGATACAGCACCGCAACCAGGTTCTCGGGGGTGATGCGGTTCGCGCCGGGCAGATCCCGGGGCGGCCCCGCCTGCGCCAGCACCTGCCGCACGTACTGCATGGGAATGGCGAAGTTCAGGTTCTGCCCGTCCTTCAGGTAGGCGAAGGTGATCCCGATGAGCTGGCCCTGCCGGTCGAATAGCCCGCCGCCGCTGCTGCCCTGGGAGATCGGCGCGCTCACCTGGATCACGTCGAACCCGTCCATGGTGCGGCGGGCGCTGACGATCCCCGTCGAGACCGTGTTGGTCAGGCCGATGGGGCTGCCGATGGCCACCACGTCCTCGCCGATGCGGGCGGGGCTGGTGCGGATCGTCACCGGCTCCAGCCGGCCGCTCACCTGCAGCACCGCCAGATCCCACGCCTCATTGAACGCCGTCATGCCCACGACCGGGATGCGGCCGCCCGACTCGGTGACCAGCTCCGCGGACCAGGCCTCGTTCACCACGTGATAGTTGGTGACGACCTCGTCCTCCGTCACCGCCACCGCGCTGCCCGTGCTGATCAGCCGGCCGCCGTAGTCAAACACGTCCACACGGAAGACACGTGTGCGCAGCTCCGCCGCGAGCCCCTCCACCGTCGGAACCTGGCCCGCCGAGTCCTCCAGCTCCTGCAGCCGGCGCAGGGCCGCATCCAGCTGGCTGCGCAGCACCTCGTTCTCCTGCTTCAGGGCTTCGTTCTCGGCCTGAAGCACCGCGTTCAGGGTCCTGAGACTCTCATTCTCCGACTTCAGCGATTCATTCAGATCGACCAGGAGGCCCGTCATGGACGATTCCGCGTCCGTGCCGGCCGTCTGCTGACCGACATCCGGGGCCGCCAGCGCCGCCGGTCCGCCCGGCGGGGTCAGGAGGAGAGAGAGGACGAGCACCGGCAGCAGAAGAAGGTTACGCCGCATGCGCATCGGAACACCACCTCGCCTCACAACAGCCCGAAGCCTACGTCGCTGCATACCTCCCCACGATGCCCTTGCCCAGTTCGATGACGGCCGCCCGCAGTTCGGGCGGCTCCAGCACCTCCGCGCTGCCGCCGAAGCCGGCCAGCCAGCGCGCGAGCTCGCCCGTCCCCCGCGCCTCCATGCGCAGGATCACCGACCCGCCTTCCTCCTCCTCCACCCGCTGCGAGGGGTGCCAGACGGTCTCCCGCACCAGCCTGGCCACCGACCGGTCGAACCTGACCCGCACGTGCATGAGCGGCCCGAACTCAATGCCCCACACGTCGCTGAGGTACTGCTCCAGGTCAAAGTCCGCCGGCCGCTCGAAGGTGCTGCTCAGCACCTGCGCCTCCAGGATGCGGTTTGCGCGGAAGATGCGGATCTCCTCGCGCAGCTCGCAGAAGCCGATGAGGTAGAGCGCCGTGCCCCGGTAGGCCATGCCGTAAGGGCGGACGACCCGCGGAACGGGCTGCTCGGCATGGAGCGCCTGGTAGAGGATGCGCAGGGGATGCGGCCCCTCCACCGCCGCGCGGCAGGCGGCCTCCACATCCGGAGATGGAGGCAGGGAGTACGCCTGGATGGGGTCCACCACCAGGGTCTGGTTCAGGCCGCTGGCCATCTCCTGCTGCTTGGCGGGGAGCACGGCGAGCAGCTTCTCCCGGGCGCTGTGGGCGGCCGTGCCTGCCAAGGGCCGCTTCCGCAGGCCAAAGTCCAGCGCGGCCATCAGGGCCAGCACCTCATCGGGCTCGAACTGAACCGGCCGCACCTTGAAGGTGTCGAGCACCGCGTAGCGGCCGCCGTCTCGCACGACGGGCACCCCCATCTGCTCCAGGAAGGCCAGGTCGCGGTAGACCGACCGGCGCGTCACCCCGAAGCGCCGGGCCAGGTCATCGGCCCGCGGCCTGCCGCCCCCCATCAGCAGCGTCAGCAGTTGGAAGCGGCGCTCCAGTGCGCGTGCGGATCCGGCGGTCATGGGGCATCCCTCCACCCGTGAGGCATCGAAGTTCCGTCAGCGGATGCCTTCCCCAGATCGAGCGGAATATCCTGCCTTTACCCGGCGTTCTGCGGCGTTATGTAACCCTGGAGCAACAGCCGCATATGCTGTGGTGGAGGGATCACCCATGACGATGCCTTTCGGCTGGGGCCGCGACGACGACTGGTGGGACGACGACTGGGACGACTGGGGCGGAAGCTGGGGCAGCCCGTGGCAGCGCCGCCGCCGCCGCAGGCGTTTCCCGCGCTTCGGCAAGTTCCCGTTCCAGAAGTTCGATAAGTTTAGTAAGTTCGGCAAGTCCCCCTGGGGAAAGCGCTTCTGGTAAGCAGCCGCGCTGTATGACTTACCGCAGGGCCTGCCGCCTGCCATCGGCGCAGGCCCTGCGCCGCGCCTTCGCCGCCCGGCTTGCAACGTCTCGCCCCCTCGGCCCTGCCTGCAACGCCTCGCGCCCCCGGCCCCTGCCTGCAGCGTCTCGCCCCCTCGGCCCCTGCCTGCAGCGTCTCGCCCCCTCGGCCCCTGCCTGCAGCGTCTCGCCCCCTCGGCCCCTGCCTGCAACGCCTCGCGCCCCAGCCCCGGCCCCCGGCCCGCATCGGCTCGCCCCCTCGGCCCGGGCGCTGCTGCGCCGGGCTACCGCCCCCGGCGGCTGCGGAAGCCCTCCCGGCGCATGCGCTTGCGGGTTGTGGCGTCGTACGGCGCCGACGTGATGGCCTCCGCCTGCGCCCGCAGCGCCGCCGCCTGCTCGCGCGCGCCGCTGTCGCCCGCGGCGGACTGCGCCTCCAGCTCCTCAGCCGCCCGGAAGAGACGGATGGCCGCCCCCCGCAGGTCGCCCCGGTCGGCCAGATCCACGGCCTCATCCCAGGCAGCGCTGGCCTCGCTGAGCCGCACCTGGCGCATGACCGCCTCGTTGGGCGGCTCGCTGAGGCGCGCCGGGTCGTCGGTGACCGCCAGGGACACCTCGGCCTCGATGGTGCCCGGCTGGCCGCCCGCCACGGCCGGCAGGTAGTGGAGCACCACCCGGGCCAGCTTCCCGTTTGCAGGCGGCGCCGCCACCGCCAGGCGCACCAGCACGTGCTTCACCTCGGCTGCATACAGGTCGGGCAGCGTCACCACCGCCCGGTGCGGGGTCCCCTCCGGCCGGTAGCCCAGCATCCCGCTCACCGCGACGCCCGGCTCCGCCTCGATGGTCAGCTGCAGCCCCTGCGCCGCCACCTGGAGCAGCCCCTGAAGCTCTTCCTCAAAGATCTTCGGGATCTGGTCGGGGTCTTCGATGAAGTGGAAGTTTCCGCCCCCGGCCTCCGCCAGGGCGACCAGCAGGTCTTCGTTGAAGCCGGGCCCGACGCCCATGGTGCTGAGGCCGAGCCCCTGTTCCCGCCAGGCCCTGGCCCAGCCCACCAGCACGTCGGGATCGGTGACGCCGGCGTTGGCCAGGCCGTCGGTCATCAGCAGCACGCGGCTCACCCGGTCCGCGCCGGCGTGCGGGCGGATCTGCTGCATGCCCGTCGCCAGGCCGCCACTGAGGTTGGTGGTACCGCCGGCGGTGATGCCGTCCACCATGAGCTTCACGGCATCCTTGTGCACCACCGGTTGGCTGGCAAAGGGCACCCGCACCTCGTGGTCGTACGTGACGATGGCCAGACGATCGGCCTCGGCCATCTGATCCACCAGAAAGCGCAGGGCCTGCTTGGTGAAGAACAGCTCGGCCCCGGCCATGGAGCCTGACCGGTCCACCACGGCGGCCAGGTTGAGCGGTGGGCGGCCGCCCGGGGCCTTCATCTCCGGCGCCGCGAGCGTGACCAGAAGGTACAGCTCACCCCCCGAGGGGCTGATGCAGGTGCGGTCCAGTTGGGTGCAGAGTGTAAGTGCGTGGGTCATCGGATCGACCTCCCTCCGCCCCCAGCATAGCCCGGGGCGGTGACAGCGTACTGTCACCGGTCCGGCCGGACTTGCCAGCCAAACAACCGAATGGACAGGCCACTGCCGGGGATCGCGCCGGGCCACCTGGTGGAGCTCATGGGGCAGGATCCAGCTGCAGGATCCGCACCTCCCCGGCCCCGTGCCAGCGGGCGAACTCGTGGAGCGCCCGTTCCACCCGCCGGCGCACCCGGACGTCGCCCGCCGCCTCGGGCTCCAGCTGCAGGCGGTTCACCAGCAGCACGCCGCGCTGCCGGTCCAGCCTGGGGTCCATGCGGCCGATCAGGCGGTCACCGTGCAGGATGGGCATGGCGTAGTAGCCGTACCGCCGCTTCGCCGCAGGGGTGTACACCTCCCAGGTGTAGTCGAAGTCGAACAGGTCCTGCAGGCGGGGGCGGCGCCACAGCAGGTTGTCCAGCGGAGCGATGAACCGGACGGCGGGCCGCGGCTCCCATCCCTCCGCCGCCTCCAGCAGCGGCCGGTCCGCGGCCAGGGCGTAGTACCGCCGCCGCACCCCCTCGATGGCCACCTCCACCCACTCGCCCGCGGCCACCTTCTCTTCCGCGAGCTCCCGCCGCCTGGCGGCGGTGTAGGTCTGCCAGCCGAACCGGAAGTCGCCCAGGTCGGCGAGCCGGTAGGCCCGCATGTACTTGTCCAGCAGGAAGCCCTGCCACCCGGCCTCGCCCTCGGTTACCTGCGGCGCGGACCACGGGCGCGAGACGTCCACCTCGGTGAGCACCTGCGCGGCCCCGCCGTCCCGGGTCGGGCCGGATCCAGGCTCATCGACCGATTCAGGCGGGCGCAGGCCCGCCTGCTCCTCGGCCGGCTTGCTCGCCTGCCCCTCAGCCGGCAAGCTCGCCTGCCCCTCAGCCGGCTTGCTCTCCCGCCCCTCAGTCGGCAGGCTCTCCCGCTCCTCGGCCGAGAGGCGCCCCTGCTCCGCGGCCGGCAGGCGCCCCTGCTCCGCGGCCGGCAGTCTCTCCTGCTCCGCGGCCCGCACCCTCTCCTGCTCATCCCGCAGCAGCGGCGAGCGCAACGTCTCCGGTCCCTCCGGCAGGCCGGCCGCGACGCGCCGGGGCAGAAACCGCTCCCCCAGGTCGTACCACTTCTCGTTGCCCTCCCGCCGTGCGACGAAGACCTCGCCGCCCAGCCAGAGCAGGTCCAGGGCACGCCCCGAGGCCTTGGATGGCTTGTCCGGCGGGTTGTAACCGATGCCCATCAGGCGCGGGCCGTCGTTGCCCAGATCCCGGGGCTGGAGCGGCCCCGCCTCGCGCAGGCGCCGCAGCACGTCGACCATACTGCCGGCCAGGGCCTCTCTGGCCGGCAGCTCGCGCGCGGCGAGCATGATCGGCCAGAATGCGGGCAGGTCTCGCATGGGCAGCACGCAGCGGGCGTTGGCCAGGTACTCGAACACCTCCCCGGCGGCGAAGAGGCCGTCCAGGTGCTCAGGGCGGTAGCCCGCCACCCGGTTGCGCAGGACGAGGTGGTGGTTCCGCTCGACCACGGCGATGGGGTCCAGCTGCACCGCCTCCAGCCGCTCCAGGGCCCGGATCACGCCGGCGCGCCCCCTGAGCTCGCTTCTCCACGGCCGGATGCCCGGCGCCTCCAGGAGTCCCTGCACATACAGCAGGTAGCGGCGTGCAGCCATCTTTGATACTCGCAGAACCACGGGCCCTCCCTCCTTCGTGCCGGAATGTTCGCCCTGCCGGAGCAGCGCTCCTTCCCTTCCATTCCCAAGCCCCGCGCAGCGGGCTGCGAGCGCCTGCGCTTGACTGTCGTATGGACGAAGTGATAGACTGCCTATGTATCTCTAGACGAAATGAGTTGAAGTCCATTGTCACGAGCGAATCACTTCACCGATGCGTCGCTGGCGGAGATCAAGCAGGGCTACGCCGAAAGCGCCGAGTATTACACCTGCCTCTGCTGCGGGGAGCAGATCGAGAAGGGCGTCATCTACCCGGTCGGCGACCGGCTGTACGACGCCGGGCGCTACATCCGGCACCACATCGCCGAGGCGCACGGCTCCGTCTTCGCCCATCTGGTCAGGCTGGACAAGTCTGCCCACGGGTTGACCGACCTGCAGCGGCGGCTGCTGGCCCTGTTCTATGAGGGCAAGAGCGACGAGGAAATCCGGCAGGCGATCGGCGCCGGCTCCACCTCCACTGTGCGGAACCATCGCTTCATCCTGAAGGAGAAGGAGCGCCAGGCCCGGCTCTTCCTGGCGATCATGGAGCTGCTGCACGAGCGCCGGCGCGCCGAGGCGGACGGATCCGGCGGGCCCGTACGGCGGCGCAGGCGCGGACCACGCCCGGCGGACGAGCGGGAGCGGATCCTGGCGCGGTACTTCCCCCACGGGCTGGAGGGACCGCTGCAGGGGTTCAGCGGCGCCACGCCGGAGAAGCACCGGCGCATCATCGCCGCCGCGGTCGCAGAGCGGTTCGTCCCCGGCCGCCGCTACAGCGAGCGGGAGGTCAACGCTATCCTGGAGCCCATCGCAGAGGACTATGTACTGCTCCGTCGCTGCCTGGTCGACTTCGGCCACCTGAGCCGGCTGCCCGACGGCAGCGAGTACTGGCGCAGCGACGGGAGCGAAGAGAGGGTGAACCCCGTGGATCGCAGGAAAGAACTGAAGCGGCTCGCCCGGGAGATGAAGACCGAGGGCGGCGTCTTCCAGGTGCGCAACGTGAAGAACGGCATGGTCTGGGTGGGGGTCACGCCCAACTTCCGGTCCCTGAACGGCCAGCGGTTCCAGCTGGAGAACGGCTCGCACGTCAGCCGCGAGCTGCAGCAGGCCTGGAACGAGTTCGGCCCCGACGCCTTCGTGTTCGAACCGCTTGAAACCCTGGAGGAGCCCGAGACCGGCTACTTCGACCGGGACAGGGCGCTGAAGAAGCTGAAGCAGAAGTGGCTGGAGAAGCTGCAGCCCTTCGGCGAGCGGGGCTACAACCTGCCCCGGGAGCTGGAGGAAGAGGAGAACTGAAAACCGTTTGGTACAGGCCCGCCCGCCCCACCCGGGGCGGGCGGTGTCTTTCCCGCTGTGATTCCCCTTCAGCCGCTACGGCGTCGTATCCGCAAGTGGTCCGAGTGCGCCGGTACGGCAGCCGACTCCATCAGCCCTCAATTACCAGCACCCTATTCCTTCAACCTACAACGTCTCGTGAAGTGGCCCCGGCGCCCACCAACCCCGGCCGTTTTCCACTTCGCTCCCAGGTGAAGTCGAAATCCGCCGTGATTCCAGCCCCTCGGCCGACTGCTTCAACCTTCAACCACCCGCCAGCTGGTCCCGGCGCCCACCAACCCCGGCCGTTTTCCACTTTGCTCACAGCTAAAGTCGAAATCCGCCGCACTTCCCGCCCCGCAGCCAATCCCTTCAGCCCTCAGCCACCCGGCAGCTGGTCCCGGCGCCCACCAACCCCGGCCGTTTTCCACTTCGCTCACAGCTAAAGCCGAAATCCGCCGCACTTCCCACCCCGCAGCCCACTCCTTCAATCCTCAACCACCCAGCAACCGGCCC
>JAMNXV010000115.1 GCA_023623185.1 Bacillota bacterium | reverse complement strand
ACAGCTCCCTGAGATAGAACATTTCCCTCGCTCCAACCATGATGTAGACACCGCCTCCTTGCCAGGGAATTGGTGTCTCACATTCGGTGGGGCGGGGGAATTTTCATGCGGCCCCCGTGGAGGATTCTACAACCGGCCGTAACACCAGGTGCGAGCCGGTGTCCGCAGGAAGGACAGAAACGAGGCTGAACGAGCCGACCAGCTCTCTGACCGCGGCCGCTGCCCCCGTCTCTTCCAGGAATTCCCTGGCCACGGCTGCCACGGGCGATTCGGCGAACTCCACGCCCCCGGGGAGATCGGGCAGCTTCCCGTCACCGCCCTTGCAGCCCTGGCACGACCCCGTCGGGGAACGACCGCTGCAGCAGCTCCACGAACCGCCGGGCAGCCTCGGGCAGCTCCCGGTGCTGGGGCAGGATCAGGTAAGTGGCGGCCGTGGGCAGCTCCATGTCCACCGGCACGGTGACCAGCCGCCCTTCGGCCAGCTCCCGCACCACGGAGGAGTGCGGCAGGAACGAGACCCCCAGCCCCTCCTCCAGCATCCGCTTGGTGATGTCGACCCGGTCCACGGCCAGGGTGCGGAGGTGGGGCTGCCGCTTGCTGACCGCCATGAGCAGGGCGTCCCAGTAGATCGGGTGGTTGCCGGTCAGCAGCAGGTGGCGGCCCACCAGGTCGACCCAGCTGGCGCCGGAAGCATTTTCCGGAGCGGCGACCAGCACGACAGGATCCGTGTACAGCACTGTCGAAATCGTGTCAGGGTGGACGGAGGGCGCCCGGGCCAGCCCCACGTGCGCGGCGCCGGAGGCCACGACCTGCCCGACGGCGGAGGAGACCTCGGTGGTGATGATCACCTCCACCCGGGGGTTCTCCTGGGTGAACTGCTTCAACCGGCCCGGCAGAACCGAGGTGGCCACCAGGGGCGAGGTGACAAGCTGCAGCCGGGTATCATAACCCTGCCACCATGCGGTCATGTCGTTGACGGCCTGCTCGTACGTGGCCAGCACCCTGCGGGCGTGGGGAAGGAACCGGTGCCCGGCCGCCGTGAGCCGGACCCGCTTGCCGACGCGGTCGAAGAGCTGGAATCCCAGCAGCTGCTCCAGCTGGCGGATGTGCGTCGTGACCGTGGGCTGGGCGAGGTAGAGCCGCTCGGCGGTCTGGTGGAAGTTCTCCAGCTCCGCTGCCGTCACAAAGGTGTGCAGTAGTTTGAGGTCCATGCGAGGTGCTCCCTTCTCCCCCGGCTGGAATTGGGTTGCACATTTCGAGACCTTTCAACTGTTTTCCTCTAATGTCACGAGCAGAGGAGAGATCGCATGCCGCAGGTGATCGGTCATCGGGGTGCAGCGGGCACCCACCCGGAGAACACGATGGTTTCGTTCCAGAGGGCCTTCGAGCTGGGCGTCGATGGGATCGAGTTCGACGTGCACCGCACGGCCGACGGGCACCTGGTCGTCATCCACGACCCGGCGGTTGATCGCACGACCGATGGTTCAGGCCTGATCATGATGATGACCCTGGAGCAGATTCGGGCCCTCGACGCCGGTTCGTGGAAGGACCCGCGCTTTGCCGGCGAGCGGGTGCCCACCCTGCAGGAGCTGGTGCGGGCCACGCCGCCTGGCGTCCGGCTCTACCTCGAGCTGAAGGCCGGCTCGGTCCACTACCCGGGGATCGAGCAGGAGCTGGTGGATCTGCTGAAGGCGGAGGGGGCGCTGGAGCGCACGCAAGTCTCCTCCTTCGACCACCGTGCCCTGGTCAAGCTGAAGGAGATCTGTCCGGAACTGCCGCTGGGCATGCTCACCTCGAGCAACCTGGTGGACCCCGTCCGCATGGCCAGGGAGATCGGCTGCGAGGCGATTCACCCCGCCTGGCCGTGGGTGACCCCCGAGTACGTGGAGGCGGCGCATGCGGCCGGGCTGAAGGTGAACTGCTGGACCGCCAATGAACCCCTGGCCATCGCGATGATGCGCAACGCCGGCGTCGACGGCATTATCACGGACTATCCGGAACGGGTGAAGAACGGCTGACGGGCGCTGCAGGAGAAATGGCTCCGTGCCCCGAAGCATCGCTGAGTACGCAGTAAATCACGCAGCAGGGAGGAATTGCGAATGTTCGGGCGCCTCGGCACGATGGAGATCCTGCTTATCGTATTGGTCATCCTCCTGCTCTTTGGCGGCGCCAAGCTGCCGCAGCTGGCGCGCGGAGTGGGTGACTCGATCAAGGAGTTCCGCAAGGCGGTCAAGCAGGACGATGAGAAGGACGAAAACGAGGCCGAAGACAAGGACAAGGAAGAGAGCAAGGACGAGAAGTAGGAACCACACGAGACGCAGCTACGATACGCAGCACGTGACGTAGCACGAGACGCAGGACGAGGAATAGCAACGCACGCAGAAACGAGACGCAGAAACCGGACGTAATACGCGAAAATGGACGGGCAGAAGGAGGAGGACCAGGAACGGGCAGACTACCGATGACTAACTGCTCGTACCGCCTGCCTGCCTGAGGAGGCCCCACTGTGCTCTGGATCTTGCAACTGTTGGCCGGCGCGCTGCTCATGTCTCTCTCGGCCAACGTCTTTCTCGTGCCCCTGAAGCTGGCCGAGGGCGGCGTGACCGGAATCGGCATCATCCTCTACCACCTCCTCGGGGTGCCCATGTGGGTGACCCAGGTGGTCGTGAACATCCCCATCCTGGCGCTTGGGCTGAGGGTGAAGGGCTGGCGGCTTCTCAGGCGATCGCTGATCGGCGTGGCCGCGTACTCGTTCTTCCTCGCGGTCACGGCCAACATCCCGCCCATCACCGATCAGGTGGTGCTGGCCATCGTCTACGGCGGCCTGACCATGGGCGTAGGCCTCGGCCTGGTGCTGCGGTCGGGCGGCACCACGGGGGGAACCGAGGTGCTGGCCCTGGTGCTGCAGCAGCGGCTGGGTTTTTCCGTCGGGTCCATGGTCCTGGCGGTGGATGCCGTCGTCCTCGCCATGGCGGCGATCGCCTTCTCGCCCGAGGCGGCGATGTGGGCCGTCATCACCTTGTTCATCTCGTCCAAGGTGGTCGACATCGTGCAGGTGGGGCTCTATTCCGCCCGCGGCGTCACCATCATCACCAACCGCCCCGACCCGATCGCCCGCCGCATCATGACGGAGGTCGAGCGGGGCGTGACGATCGTGAACGGCACCGGGGCCTTCACCGGCGAACCCCGGTCCATCCTGTACACCGTAGCCCAGCGGACCGAGCTGACGCAGGTCAAGCAGATCGTCTACGCGGAGGATCCCAAGGCGTTTGTGGTGGTCGCCGAGGTCCACGAGGTGCTCGGCGAAGGGTTCCGCGACCCGGCCAAGGACATACAGTGATGAACGGGGCCAGGCGAAACCGCCTGGCCCTTCTTCATGACAGGTACCAGATGACCCAGCCGGGCACTGCAACCGTGGCCACGGCGATCAAGGCCAGCCCCACGGCGCCGAGGCGCAGGCCCCGCTGCCAGGCCCAGCGGGCGTAGTTGAAGGTGGAGACAGCCACCAGCAGGGCGCCCAGCAGGATCAGGACGGTGATCACCTGCGCATCCCCTCCTCAGAGGCGTGGGTCGGGGCGAGGGTGAGTCCGTACCGCCGCAGGCTGACGTCCACGGTGGCGGTGATTTCGGCTTCGGCATACTTGTTCTGCCAGTCGTACGCCTCCCAGGCCTGTACCGTGGGGAAGGCGGCCACCGCGTGGCGGCCGAAGCCGGCCACGTCGCTTCCCCACCGCTGCGTCTTCTCGATCAGCCGGGTCACAGTCTCCTGGAAGTGCTTTTCGATGGCCCGCTCCAGATCCGCCTGCTTGCCGGGCCGGGCGTAGTCGATGCCCGAGGGCATGGCCACCACCTCCGCCTCCAGCGTGAGGTAGGCCCGGATGGCGGGCTTTTCGCCCAGCCGCTCCACCACGATGCGGGAAGGCCGGCCCCGGCTGATGCGCAGCGTGATGAACTGGTCGGGCTCGCCGGGGTCGTCAAAGGCGATGTACGCCCCCTGGAAGCGGTTCTGCAGGCCCAGCAGCGCCCGCACCTCCTCGCCGCTCAGCACACCGACCATCCGGCTGCCCCGGAAGACGGCGGCGCCCATCATCTCAACCGGCGGGCCGCCCCGCCGCGGGAGCTCGCCGGCCACAACGTGCGCTTCCCGTTCGGGGGCCCGGGCGTCGGCCCCGTCTGCCTCGCCGGTGAGGGCGGCGTAGTAGGCGATCGGCTCCTGGTAGCGCGCGTTCAGCAGGGCCATCACGGAACTGAGCTGGCTCGCGGCCGGAAGCGTGCCGCTGGTGCGGGAGTGGTAGGTGAGCTGCTCGATGAACTTGGCCGGGTTGTTGTCCAGTTCCGGCTTCAACGCTCGCAGAAATTGTGCGGCCCGGTCCCGGGTGACGACCAGGAAGGCCGTCTCCCGCAGCTGGCGGAAGCGCGCCAGCTCGTCGAAGAACGGCAGTCCCTGCTCCCGTGCCAGCCGCTCGTGCACGAAGATGGCCTGCGTGTGGTGAAACTGCACCTGTCGGCCGACGTACCCGTGCAGAATCGTCGTGGTCGCCGCGAGGCTCGGGGCCTCCACCGTGGTGATCAGCACGGGGGGCTCGTCTCCCCCGCCGCCCTCCTTCCCCGCCAGGGCCCGGGGCTTGGCGATGACCACCGTGATGGCATAGGGGCTGGACCACCCCTCGTCGATGCCCACGGCCAGGACGTAGGCCCCCTCCTCGATCTCCATCTTGTTCCAGCAGCCGGCCAGCAGGGGCAGCAGCACGATGAGGGCCAGCAGTTTACGAGGCATGGTCTGCCGCCCCCCTGCCGCGCAGCGCCGCCAGCATCCAGAGGAGGAGCGGAACGGCCAGGGCGCCGAACCCCATCGGCCGGATCCACTCCCGATCCAGGTGGAGCGCCGCCACGTAATCCTTCGGCAGCAGGGAGAGCGCCGCGATGATGATGGCCATGGGCAGCACGAGCGGACGGTACTCCGGCAGGCGCAGGGCTCCCGCCAGGGAGGATACCCCCGCGTGAAACAGGGCCGACAGCCGGATGGCCGCCGCGAAGATCCAGAACATCACGATGAGCGCCTCCGCTCGCTGCAGGAAGCGGCCGAGGTAGATGAGGCGCGCGAGGTAGAAAAGGGGGAAGGGATCCTCCCGGGCGAAGGGCGGGCCGGCCGTGGCCACCAGCACCGTGACCGTGAGCGTGGCCGAGATGCCGAACAGCAGGATGCCGTGCAGGCTGCTGTGCTGCAGGTCGCGAGCGTCCCGGAAGACGTTGCCGATGGCCAGGAGCGCGATGGCGTCCGCCGCCATGCTGGTGAAGTAGAGGCTGCCCACCAGGGTCCGGTCGACCCCGAAGCCCCACAGTGGAAAGAGCAGGGTCACATCCATCCGGGGCAGGCTGAACAGCAGCACCAGCAGCACGCCCGCCGCAATCAGGGGCAGCAGCAGGTACGCTGTGCGGGCGATCGCCTCGGGCCCCTGGTAAGAGGAGAAAACGGCGAGGATCATCCCCGCCGCGATGAGGACGCTGGGCGGGGTATGGGGCAGGATCGTGATGATGAACGTCTCGGTGAAGTTGCGCAGGGTGACCGTGGCCGCGGCCAGGAGCCAGGCGGAGACGGCGAGGGTCAGCAGGGGACCGAGAAAGGGGCCGGCCGCCTGCTGGCTGATATCCGCCAGCTTCTGGCCGGGAAAGCGCCGGGCCAGGGCCACCATCGGCAGGACCGCGATCATGCCGAAGAGGGTGATCAGTATGCAGACCTGCCAGGCCGCGGGCCCTCCCACCCGCACCAGGTACTGCGGATACTGGAGGAAGAGCATGCTCCCCAGGATGGTGAACAGGAGCACGCCGCCCTCGCGGGCGCCGATATGGCCCTCAACCTGTTGCATGGTTCAGCCTCCCTCGGGCGAGTCGGTCTGCGGGGAGTTGGGGTCCCAGGTGCGCACAATCTCCCGCTGCCGCCGCCGGTTCAGGGGATGCAGGTAGCCGGGCCGCTCCTCCTGCTGGTAGAGCGGGGGCGTGTACACCACGTCCGTCGCCCGGCCCTTGTACGCGACCACGGGGGCGAGGTAGGAGACGCCGAAGGAGCGCAGGCTGGCGGCGTAGAGCACCAGGGCGTAGAGGCCGGCCGCCAGCCCCAGGAAGCCCAGCACGGTGGTGGCCAGCAGCAGCAGGAAGCGGAAGGTGCGGATCCCCCAGCCCATCAGGTAGTTGGGCAGGGCGAAGGAGGCCAGCCCGGTCACGGCCACCACCAGGATCATGATCGGGCTCACGATGCGGGCCTCCACTGCGGCCTGCCCCAGCACGAGGGAGGCGACGAGGCCTACCGTGGGACCGATGACCCCGGGGATGCGGGCGCCGGCCTCCCGGATGAGCTCGAAGACCACGTCCATCGCCAGCAGCTCCACCACAGCCGGCATCGGCACCGGCTCGCGGCTCTGGGCGAGGAAGAGCATCAGCTCGGTCGGGATCATCTCGGGGTGGTAGTTCACCGCGCCGATGTAGAAGGCGGGCAGCACCAGCGAGATGATGAGGGCTCCGAGCCGGATGTAGCGGAGGATGGAGCCGAACGGCCAGCGGAGGTAGTAGTCTTCCGCCGTCTGCATGAGCGACCAGAAGGTGGTCGGGCAGATGATGGCGTGGGGGGCGGTGTCGACGAAGAGCACCACGTGCCCCTCCGAGAGGTAGGCGGCGGCCCGGTCGGGCCGCTCGGTGATCATGGTGGTCGGCAGGAGCGAGCGGGGCCTGTCGTCGATGTACTGCTGCAGCGTGCCCGAGCCGCTCACCACGTCGACCTTGATCGCCTCGACCCGCCGCCTCACCTCGGCCACCAGCAGCGGCGGGGCGATGGTGTCGATGTACAGCATACCCACGTAGGTCCGGCTCACGCTGCCGACGGTGAGGATCTCGGTGACCAGCCGCGGATCCTTCAGGCGGCGGCGCACCAGGGCCACGTTGACCCGCCACGCCTCGGTGAAGGCGTCGTGCGGACCCCAGATGACCTGCTCGGCCTTGGGTTCGCTGACGCTGCGCGCGGGCGGATCTTTCGTCTCCACCGCCAGCCCCACGGCGACCCCGTCCATCAGCAGCACGGTGTCGCCGGCCAGCAGCGCCTCGGCGATGGAGGCCATGTCGTAGTGCCGGCTCACCTGGTTGCCGGTGAGCAGCCGCTGCTCCACCAGGTCCACGGCGTAGGGGCCCTGCTCCGGGCGGAGGCGCAGCTCGTGGCTGAGCAGCATGAGGGGCTCCATGATGTTCCCGTTGATGACCTGCTTGTCCGAGATGCCCTCCATGAAGAGGAGCACCGCCCGGATCGGCGGCTCGGTGGCGATGGTGATCTCGCGGGCGATGAAGTCCTTGTTCCGGGGCTGCCGGAAGAGCTCTTTCAGGTGGCTCACGTTCTCGTCCAGGTTCGTGGAGAGGTCGCCCACCTTCTCCAGCGCTTCCTTGCCTTGCGGGACTGCCTGCGCCAGCCGGTCGAGGCGCGTGATCAGGGCGGAGGTGTGGATGCGGGCGTCGGCCGTCATCTCTGCGGTCTGCTCTGCGCTGGCCGGCGGCTGGTCCTGGCCTGCCAGGGTGAAGACGTCGTCTGGCAGGGCGGCGCCCGGATTCAGCCAGCGTTTCAGCAAGTCCCAGAAGTTCACGCGCACCCCTCCCGTTTCCAGGTCTAAGGTGCCCGCGCACGCCTCCCCGCTATACCCGGGCGGGCGCGTGCCCGCGGCGGGCCCCGGGCAAGCTATGGTCGTTAACCTGCGGGTTCATGAATTTGAGGGAGGGATTCGCACGTGCGTACGTGGCAGCGGCTGCTGCGGCAGATGCTGGCCCTCGCCCTGGTCTTCGGCCTCGTGACGGCGGCTGGCTGCGCCCCGCAGCAGCAGCCCGAGCAGGAGCAGCAGCAGAAAGAGCAGGGAAGTGGCGGGGGTGAGGATGGCGAGAAGGAGGAAGGGAAGAAGGATAAGGACGACGAGGACGAGAAGGGGGACGAGGAGAAGTCCGGCGGCGGCTCCGGCGAGGAGAGTGGCGGTGGCGAACAGAAGGGCGGAAGCGGCGGCAAGGACAACGGGAAGGGAGGCGGCTCGGGCGGCAGCGGCCAGTAATGGCGCCCGAGAGACGGCCGGCGGGTTGGCTGGAGGAGGGCAGTCAGGGAGGCTCTGCGGGGAGACTGGGCCTCCCTGATCTTTTGCCTCCGGAAACAGGGAGTTGGTGGCGCACAGGCGAAGTATCAGGAAAGGGTTGGCACGTGACTCTTCAGACGAGGGGAAGGTGACCGGATGAAACTGACCATCATTGGCGGTGCGAGTGCGTACACGCCAGACATCGTTCTGGGACTCCTGCAGAACCACAACCTGTACGCCGGCGGCGAACTCTGCCTGCACGACATCGACGCCGAGAACCTGCGGCTGATCGAGCGGCTCGCCCGCGGGCTGGTGCGCGCGGCGAAGGCCGACCTGCGCGTCACCGCCACGCAGGACCGCGCGGAGGCCATCAGCGGCGCCCGGTTCATCCTCACCCAGCCCCGGGTCGGCGGCCTTCGGCACCGCGCGCTGGACGAGCGGATTCCGCTGAAGCACGGGCTCATCGGCCAGGAGACCCTGGGCCTCGGCGGCTTCGCCTTTGCCTGGCGCACCATCCCGCTGATGCTGGAGATCGTGGAGGAGGTGCAGAAGCTCGCGCCCGAGGCGTGGATCATCAACTACGCCAACCCCGCCGGCATGGTGACCGAGGCGGTGATTCGGCGCTTTCCGGATGCCCGGTTCATCGGCCTCTGCGACATGCCCACCGGCGTGCAGTGGACCATCGGCCGGCTGCTGCGGGTGGACGTCCACCGCGTTGGCCTGGACTACGCCGGCATCAACCACGCCGGCTGGGTGACGCGGGTGCTGCTGGACGACGCCGACGTGACCCCGCGGCTGCGCCGCTGGGCCGCAGTGCTGGGGCCCGTGGCGGCGCTGCTGCCGCTGGGCGAAGAGACGGGCACGGTGCGGCTCTTCCGGGAGCACGGCATGGTGCCCGATCCCTACCTGCGGTATTACTACTATAAGGATCGGATCCTCGCGCAGCTGCGGCGGGCGAAACAGACCCGCGCCGAGGTCCTGATGGAGCGGCTGGAGCGGCTCTACCGGCATTACGCGGAGGTGGCCGGGCAGGAGCACCCCGTGCTGCGGGAGCACCGGGGCCACCCGGCGCACTCCGACCTGGCCTCGCAGGTGATCGCCGCCATGGCGGCGAACCGGCCGACCCGGTTCGTCATCCAGCAGCGCGGCGGCGGCGCCGTGCGCCACCTCCCGCCGGACGAGGCGGCCCAGTTCCCCGCCATCGTGGACGGCAGCGGCTGGAAGCCCATTCCCCAGCCCGCCCTGCCCCACAAGGAGGCCGAGCTCATCGCCCGCATCAAGGCGTCTGAGACGCTGAACGTGCGCGCCGCCCTGGAGGGCGACCGGAGCCTGGCGGTGCAGGCAGCAGAACTCAACCCCCTGGGGGCGCCGGAGCCCCTGGCTGGAAAGGTGGTCGACGAACTGCTGGCCGCGCACCGCGAGTACCTGCCGCAGTTCGCGTGAGGCGGCCATGCGGGGACTCATCATCAACGCGGACGACTTCGGCCTCAGCCCGGGCGTGAGCCGGGGCATCCTGCGGGCCCACCGGGAGGGCATCCTCACCTCCACCACGTTCATGGTCAACTTTCCCTGGGCCGCCGAGATGGCCGCCCTGCTTGGGGACGCCCCCAACCTGGGGGTGGGGCTCCACCTGAACCTGACCACCGGCGCGCCGGTGCTGCCGCCGTCTGATGTGCCCAGCCTGGTGGGGCCGGACGGCCGCTTCGGGCGCAACCTGCTGCGCCTCCTGCGCCGGCTGCGGCCCGCGGAGGCGGAAGCCGAGTGGTCGGCGCAGGTGGAGCGGTTCGTCGCGCTGTTGGGCCGGGCGCCGACGCATCTGGACACGCACCGGTACCTGCAGGCCTGGCCGCCCCTTTGCCGCGCGATGCTGAACGTGGCCCGCCGGTACGGGGTGCGGGCGGTGCGGGTGCTGCCGCCCGGCTTCTTCCCCCCGGGGACCTTTGCTCCGTGGAGCCCGGCCGGTCCCATCCTGGGCGCGGCCCTGCGCCGCACCACGGCCATGATCCGGCAGAGCGGCCTGGCCGCACCCGACCGCACCCTGGCAGGCGACTTCGACCTTCCCGGCCTGCTGGCCCGGCTGGACCGGGCCGGCGACGGGGTGACGGAGCTGGTCGCGCACCCCGGCGAGGTCGACGACCAGCTGCGGGGCCTGAGCTCGCTCCAGGGCCAGCGGGAGGTGGAGCTGGCCGCGCTCACCTCGCCCGCCGCCAGGGACAGGGTGAGGGAGCGGGGGCTCAGGCTGATGCACTTCGGCGACCTGTAAGGCGCGCAAAAGGGGGTAAGTGTGGTGCGAAACAAGGCTGCTTTTTTCCAGCGGGCCTCGGCGAGCCTGATGATTCCCCTGACCTTCCTGCCCTTCCCGGCGGTGCTGGTGGCCCTGGGCACGGTGCTGGGACTGGGGCCGCTGGAGGCGGCCGGGCTGGAGCTCCTGCGCACCTGGCTGCCGCTCTTCTTCGCCATGGGCATCGCCGTCGGGTTTGCCCAGGGCGAGGGAATGGCCGTGCTCTCCGCCGCTGCGGGCTACCTGACGATGATGGCGGTGGCCGCGGGTGTGGCCGGCGACCCCTCCGTGAACTTCGGGGTGCTGGGCGGCGTGGCGATCGGCGCCGTCTCCACCTGGCTGTACGGTTACGCGGCGGAGCGGGTCAGGCTGCCCGAGTTCCTGGCGCTCTTCTCGGGCAGGCGGATGGGGCCGATCTTCGCGGCCCTGGCCGGGGTGGTGCTGGGGTGGCTCCTCGGCCTCATGTGGCCGGGCTTCCACCGGGGCATCGTCGCGCTGGGCGAGTGGATCTACGCCGCCGGCGGCGTCGGCGCCTTCGTTTACGGCGGCACCATCCGGGCCCTCATCCCCACCGGCCTGCACCACATCCTGATGCAGCTGGTGGACTACCAGATGGGCGCGTGGACCGACCCGGCCACCGGCCAGGTGGTGGTGGGCGAGTACATCCGCTTCCTGCACGGCGATCCCAATGCGGGCCGGCTGCTCTCGGGCTTCTTCCTGACGCTGGCCTTCGGCCCCCTGGGCGCGGCGCTGGCGATGGTGCACGAGGCCCGGCCCGAGCAGCGCCGGCGGGTGAGCGGCATGATGCTGACCGGCGTGCTCACGGCGATGGTGCTCGGCATCACCGAACCCGTGGAGTTTGCGTTCATCTTCGCCTCACCCCTGCTGTTCCTGCTGCACGTGCTCTTCTCGGCGGTGGCCTCGCTGCTGGGGTACGTGCTGGACATCCACCTGGGCGGCTACGCCCTGCCCATGGCGCTGATCAACTGGCACCGGCAGCAGAACGGCTGGCTGCTGCTCCCCCTGGGGGCGGTCTGGACCCTGCTCTACTACGTCACCTTCCGGCTGATCATCCGCTGGCGGCGGCCGCCGGTCCTCGGGCAGGCCGGTGAGGTGGCCGTCGGCGTGGCGGGCGCCGGAGCAGGCGCCGGCGCAGGCGCCGGAGCAGGCGCCGGGGCCAGGGCCGGGGCTGCGGCGGGGCATCGTGCGGCGGGACCTGGCGCTGCCGGGTCCGGATCGGCTGCGGGCGCCGGGGTTGCGAGCGCCGACAGCGAGGCCGCGGCCATCCTGGAGGCGCTGGGCGGCCCGGCCAACGTGCGCAGCCTCACGGCCTGTATGACCCGCCTGCGGCTGGAGGTCCAGACCCCCGACGCGGTGGACGATGCAGCCCTGCGCGCCCTGGGCGCAGCGGGTGTGGTGCGCGCCGGTGCGTCGATCCAGGTGGTCTTCGGCCCCCGGGCGGGCGACATCGAGCGGGCGCTGCAGCAGGAGCTGGCGAAGGCGGCAGAAGGCGATTCGGACCGGGACGAGGCGTAGGAGGCATGGGCCGTGCAGGTGACGATGGCGGTCGCCAAGGTGCCGAAGTTTGGACTGATTGAAAGTGGGGATTCTGTAGAACTGGTGGAGCGGCCCCGCGGGGGTGTGACCGCCATCCTGGCCGACGGGCAGATGCACGGTCGGTCGGCGAAGCGGCTGAGCCAGTTGGTGGTGGCCAAGGCGATGCAGCTGGTGGCGGACGGCGTGCGCGACGGCGCGGTGGCCCGTGGCGTGCACGATTACCTGTACGCGGTGCGCGATGGCAAGGTGTCCACCGAACTGGTGCTGCTCTCGGTGGACACCCGGACCCGCACCCTGGTGGTCACCCGGAACACCCATGTGCCGGTGCTGGTGCGGCGGGCCGACGGCGGCGTCCTGCGGCTGGACGAGCCGGTGGAGCCCATCGGCATCCGGGAGACCCTGCGGCCGGTGATTGCCGAGATCCCGCTGGAGGCGGGGATGGTGGCCCTGGCGGTGACGGACGGCGTCTTCTCCGCCGGCCGGCGGCACGGGCGGCAGTGGCCGGTCGAGCAGCTGGAGGCCATGCTGCAGGGGGCCGACCCGGAGGAGATGCAGGCCCTGGCCGACTGGGTCCTGGCCGAGGCGATGCGGCTGGACGAGCAGCGGCCCGCGGACGACATGGCCGTGCTCGCCGTAGGGGTGACGGAGGGCGGCGAGGACCGCCTCCGCCGCATGAGCGTGACGATGGAGTGGTGAACCCGATCGGGGAGGAGTGCGATTGCGAGAACCGGTCGTGGCGATTGTGGGTGTATGCGCATCAGGGAAGACTACGCTGGCAGCCGGCCTGAACGAGGCCGGCGTGAAGGCGTACAGCGTGCCGCAGGAGCACTCGTATGTGCGGCGGCTCTGGCGGCACACCCGCCCGGACGCCAACATCCTGGTGATGCTGGACGCCAGGTGGGAGACGACCCGCCGCCGGCGGCCCGAGATCACCTACGGGCCGGAGCGGCTGGAGGAGCAGCGGAACCGGCTGCGCTACGCGCGGGAGGAATGCGACCTGTACCTGCCCACCGACGACCTCACCATTGAAGAGGTGCGGGCGCGGGTGCTGCAGTTTATTGAAGCGTGGAAGGAGAAGGAGCGAGCGTGATGGCGCCTCCGCAGGAGGGCCCGCGGCGGGCCGGCAAGGGGCTGGTGCGGGAGATTCTGGAGACCGTGGCGCTGGCATTGGTGCTCGCGCTGCTGGTGCGCACGTTCGGGGTGCAGATCTACCGGGTCGACGGCGAGTCGATGCTGCCGACCCTGGCCCACGGCGACCGGCTGCTGGTGAACAAGCTGGTCTACCGGTTCCGGCAGCCTGTCCCCGGCGAGGTGGTGGTGGTGGCCGATCCCGCCCACCCCGGGCGCCACCTGGTGAAGCGGGTGATCGCCGTGGCGGGGGAGGAGGTGGAGGTGCAGGGGGACGCGGTGTGGGTGAACGGCCGGCTGCTGGACGAGCCCTACACCCACCCCGACAGCCCTGGCACCTACAGCGCGGGCCCGCTGACCGTGCCGGAAGGATACGTGTGGGTGATGGGCGACAACCGCGGCGCGTCGCTGGATTCGCGGCTTATCGGGCCGCTCCCGGTGCAGCGGGTGGAGGGGCGCGCGGTCGCCCTGTTCTGGCCCCCGGGGCGGATCGGGGAGAACGGGCCGCTGGCGGCGGCCCGGGAGTACGAGTGAGACGGGGGCAAACAGACGCTGGCGGCGGCCCGGGAGTACGAGTGAAACGGGAGGAACCAGCTTGGCTCGGGTAACCTTCGAACAGGTGAAGCAGGATCCAGAGGTGCGCGCCTATATCGTGAAGGCCAACGAGATGCTGTCGGCCATCGGCTTTACCGAGCACGGGCTCCGGCACGTGGGGCTGGTGGCCGACCGGGCGATGGGCCTGCTGCGGGAGCTGGGGCGGCCGGCAGGGCCACGGGCAGACCAGCGCCCTGCTGGCCCACCAGATCCTCACTCGGATGGGGATGGAACCGGACGAGATCGCCATCATCATGTCGGCCATCGGCAACCACGAGGAGGAGATCGGCAACCCGGTGCACGATGTCTCCGCCGCGCTGATCCTGGCCGACAAGTCCGACGTGCACCGCACCCGTGTCTACAACCGGGACGTGGCGACGTTCGATATCCACGACCGGGTCAACTACTCGGTGACCCACAGCGAGCTCCACGCCTGCCGGGACGAGAAGGTGATCCGGCTGAGCCTGACCGTTGACACCTCTATCATTGCGATCATGGAGTACTTCGAGATCTTCCTCACCCGCATGATCATGTGCCGGCGGGCGGCGGACTACCTGGGCTGCCAGTTCCAGCTGGTGATGAACGACAATCGGCTGCTGTAGGCCCGTTTCAAGCAGGAACAGTTGGATTGCTGGCGTATTCCAAAGGGAGTGTGGAGGCGAGGGAATGGGGAGGCACGGCCTCCTTTTCCTTTGCGAAGCAGCGATTCCACTTGTGAGGAGGACAGGCCATGAAGGGCGGCTGGAACGGCCTGGTTCTGGCCTTGATCGTGGTGTTGGTCGCAGGCGTGATTGGCTTCTTCCTGTCGCCGCACCCGGAGACGGGGTCGGCGCGGATTCTGCATCACATGAAGCTGGGCCTCGACCTGCAGGGCGGCGCGCACATTGTGCTTCAGGGAGTCGACTCGGAGCTCGGCCCGGTGACGCCGGAGACGATTCAGGCGGCCCGGGCGGTCATCGAGAACCGCATCGACGCCCTGGGCGTTTCTGAGCCGGTGGTTCAGGTAGACAACCAAAACCGGATCATCGTGGAGATCGCCGGCGCGGCGGACATCGACGAGGCCCGTGAGGTCATCGGGCGGACGGCGGTGCTCCAGTTCATCGATCCCGAGGGCAACGTGGTCCTGGACGGGCGCGACGTCGCCGAGGCGGGCGTGGCGCAGGACCCCGCAGGGCGCGGCTTCTTGGTCACCCTGAAGCTGAAGGGCGAGGGGCCGCGGAAGTTCTACGAGGCGACCTCCAAGTTCATCAAGCAGCCGATCTACATCATGCTGGACGATGAGGTCATCTCGTGGCCCATCGTCGAGGAGCCGATTCCCACCGGCGAGGCGACCATCATCGGCGACTTCACGGCGGAGGAGGCCGCCCAGCTCGCCAACCTGATCAACGGCGGCGCCC
This sequence comes from Bacillota bacterium, assembly GCA_023623185.1. GTDB lineage: Bacteria > Bacillota > Sulfobacillia > Symbiobacteriales > Symbiobacteriaceae > Symbiobacterium. Next base: position 30,154 of record JAMNXV010000115.1, on the reverse strand, counting down.
TGCCCATCAAGCTGGTGGAGGTGGAGGCCCGCATGGTCAGCGCGACCCTGGGCGCGGACTCCATCGCCAAGTCGATGCGGGCGGGCTGGATCGGCATGGTCGGGGTGCTGCTCTTCATGATCGTCCTGTTCCGCATTCCTGGCTTCCTGGCCGACGTCGCGCTGGGGGTCTACGCCATCCTGAACATGATCGTCCTCCTGGCCATCGACGCCGTCTTCACCCTGCCGGGCATCGCGGGGCTCTTGCTGGGCATCGCGATGGCGGTGGACGGCAACGTGATCATCTTCGAGCGGATTAAGGAGGAGCTGCGCAAGGGCAAGGGGCTCCGCTCCGGCATTGACGCGGGCTTCCACCGGGCGTACGTGACGGTGCTCGACTCGCAGGTGACCACGGCGATCGCGGCGGCGATCCTCTGGTATCTGGGGACCGGCCCGGTGAAGGGCTTCGCCGTTACGCTGTTCGTCGGCACGGTGCTCTCGATGTTCACGGCGATCACCTTCACCCGCTGGCTGGTGAAGCTTGCGGTGAACACCGGCTGGTTCAACAAGCGCACCCTGTTCGGCGTGAAGGAGGTGACCGGGTAAATGGGCCTCACCCGAGTTCGCTACATGCGTTACGCCAAGCATTACCTGGCCTTCGCCCTGGTCACCGTGCTGATCGCCGTCGGCGCGCTGCTCTTCCGGGGGCTGAACCTGGGCATCGACTTCACCGGCGGCCTGCTGCTGGACCTCCAGTTCGAGCGGACGGTCTCGATCGAGCAGGTGCGCACCGTGATCAGCAGCGTCCTGGGAATGGACGCGCAGATCCAGCAGGTGGAGCCCAAGGGGGCGCCGAGCCCCGAGGCCACCGAATTCCTCGTGCGCACCCCCGAGCTGAGCGAGGAGCAGAAGGCCACGCTCTACGACAGCCTGAACCATCTGGGGCCGTACACCCTCATCAGTGAGGATGCGGTCTCGGGCACGGTCTCCTCGGAGCTGACGAACAAGGCCCTGCTGGCCGTGGGCATCGCCGCGGTGCTGCAGGTGATCTACATCTCGATCCGGTTCCAGTTCCGCATGGGTGTGGCCGCGGTCATCGCCCTGCTGCACGACGTCGTCATCACCATGGGGGTGCTGGCGATCTTCCAGGTGGAGGTTAACTCCACCTTCGTGGCGGCGATTCTGACGGTGCTGGGCTACTCGATGAACGACACCGTCGTGGTCATGGACAGGCTGCGGGAGAACCTGCAGAACCGGCAGAAGGGCGAGTCGCTGGAGGCGATGGCCACCCGCTCGATTCAGGAGGTCATCACCCGGTCCATCTACACCGGCGTCTCGGTGCATATCATGCTGCTGGTGATGATCTTCCTGGGCGGATCGACCATCCTGGATCTGGCCTCCACGCTCTTCGTGGGCATCCTGGCCGGCACCTACTCCTCGGTGACCGTCGCGGCCGCGCTCTGGTTCCTGTGGGAGCGCACCCGGGACGGCAGCCCGGCCGGGCCGGCCGGCGTCAGGCCGGCGAAGGCATAGTGCAGGCGGCGGCACCCCCCCACGGCGGCGGGGTGCCGCTTCTTGCATGTGGGATGCCGCCGGTGGGCGTATGTCTCGCGAGGTATGCGTTCTGTTCGCCTTCGCTGTGGGTTGCCGCTGGTGGGCAGGTGGCTCCCACACGATCCGAGCAATTCGAATCTGCGGGTAGGTCTGCCGATAGGGTAATGCTGGCAGACTGGCCGTAGCCCACACTCAGGGCGAACAGAGCCGATACGGCCCGGCCATGTGCCTGCCGGGCTCCGACCACACCCAAGGCGAGCGCACACAACACCAGGGTTCGCCTGAAAAGTGCGTCTTTCACAACGCCGGCGGAAGGATGCCGGACGCTGTCGGCGAACGGTCATCGAGTGGGGAAAATACGCGACAGCGACGGGAACCGGGGTGAGGGCGATGTATGAGATCCGTCCGGTGACGGTGAGGGTGCGGGGGAAGGAGTTTGCGCGGGATGTGGTGCAGCACCCGGGCTCGGTCTGCGTACTGGGGCTCACCACCGAGGACAGGGTGATCTTCGTCCGGCAGTTCCGGCCGGGCATGGGCCGGGACAGCCTGGAGCTGCCCGGCGGCCGCATCCGGCCCGGCGAGAGCCCCGAGGAGGCGGCCCGGCGGGAGATGGAGGCCGAGACCGGCTTCCGGCCCAGGAGCCTGGAGTTGATCGGCCGCTTCTTCCCCGCGCCGGGCTACTCGTCCGAAGAGGCCCACTGCTTCGTCTCTGACCAGCTGGTGCCGGGAACGATGAGCTATGACGAGTCCGAGGAACTCTCCGTGGAGTTCCTCTCCTACGCCGAGGCGCTCGACGCGGTGCGCACGGGCGAGATTCAGGATGCACGGTCGCTCATCGCCCTCATGCTCTGGGGCGAACCCCTTTTCGGCCGGCTGCAGCCCGCACCCCTCGGCGAGTGAGCCGACAGGATCCGACAACCATTAAGACACAGGGCGCCCTGACCGGGGCGCCCTTTCGACATGGCCGGTGTGTGCACTGCGGTGTGCGTTCGCCCCCACGTCGACACGTTGTCGAGCGATATTCTGGCGTCAATGACAAGCCGCGAGGGAGTTTTTTCCCAGGGTTTGGTTACACTAGGCATGATCGCTGCGACGTTCGGGGGGTATGACATGGAATCTGTTCTCGGCCTGGTGCGGCATCCCGGTAATGATGCGCTCTTCCGGGCCGTGGAGATGTCGCTGGTCTCCACGCTGGCCGGAAGGCCCCTCCACATCCACGCCGAGGGGCTGCGGGGCACCGGCAAGACGACCATCATGCGGCGGGTGCGGCGAGTGCTGCCCCGCATCCGGCGCATACGGGGGTGCCTCTACAACTGCGACCCGTCTGCTCCCCACTGCCCCGTCCACCGGCACCTGAGCCCGGAGGAGGTGGCCGCGCTGGGCGAGGAGCGGGTGCCGATGCCGTTCCTGGAGATCTCCCACGCGGCCAAGATCGGCACGGTGGTGGGCTCCATCGACCTGAGCCGGCTGGTGAGCGCCACCAACCCCGAGGCCGCCCTGCTGCCCGGAACCATTCCGCAGGCCCATCGGGGCATCATCTTCGTGGACGAGATCAACCGGCTGGCTGAGACCTCGCCTGAACTGGCCGACGTGCTGCTGGACGTGATGGGAACCCGGCCGGGACGGGTGCAGATCGAGGAGACCGGCCTGCCGCCGGTGGAGCTGCCCGTGCTGGTCTCGGTCTGGGCGGCCTCCAATCCCGACGAGGAGCCGGGGCCGCTGGAAGAGATTCGCCGGCAGCTGAGCGACCGCTTCGATTTTGCCATTTACACCGACCGGCCGGGCGATCCGGGGGTGGTGGAGCAGATCCTCGCTGCCGCCGAAGCAGGTGAACCGGCCCGGCGCAGCATCGCCGAGACGAAGGCGGAACTCTGGCGCACCCGGCTCACCCTGCGCACGGCCGAGCTGCGCAAGGTGGCGGTGCCGTCCGGGCTGCGCCGGCAGGTCGCGGGGCTGTACAGCCAGTTCGACCTGGAATCGCTGCGGGCGGTGGAGGCGATTCAGGCCGGGGTCCGGCTCTCTGCCTGCCTGGAGGGCCGCACCGAGGTGCAGCTGGCGGACCTGCTGCGGGTGGCGCCGCTGGCCCTGCGGCATCGGGTGGATCCTGAGCTGCTGCGGCGGGTGACCAGCTATCTGGCCGAGGCGGCGGCCCAGCCGGAGGCGGCGCCAGCCGCCGGAGCCGCTCAGGCGACCCATGCTGCTGGCGCCGCCCATGCTGCTAACGTTGCTCATTCTGCCAGCGTCGCTCATGCTGCCAACGTTGCTCATGCTGCCGCCGCCGCCCACGCTGCTAACGCTGCGCAGGCTGACAACGCCGCGCGTGCTCCTAACGTCGGCAACGCCGGACACGCTCACGCCGGCGCCGCCCCCCGCCCCCGTTTCCCCGGCCTCTCCTTCGGCGGTGTGCTGGCCGAACCGGCGCAGGCCGCATCCGGCGGGGGTGAGCGGAGGCCCGGCTCCGGTGCCGGCGTCCCGGGGTCTACCCAGACCCGGGCGGCTGGTGCAGCGGGGCCTCAGGGCGGCGCAGGCGGAGTGCAGGCCGGGGCGGGCGCGGGATCCCGTGCGAGTGATCCGGCCGCATCGCAGGTGGGAGAGGGGAGCGGACCGGGTAACGGAACTCCGGCTCCGCCCCGCGCCGACGCAACCCAGGCGCGGCCGCGGGGCAGAGGCGGGACCTCGTGGCTGCGGCGGGCGCTGTCCCAGCTGGGGCTGGCCCCGGCCCTGCCTGATCCGGCTGAGCTGCCGCCGCAGGCGCCGCCCCACCCGGCCAGGCCGCTCAGCGCCCTGGCGCCCGAGGAGTGGGTGCGGACCGAAGAGGAGCTGAGCCGCTCGTGACGGGCCCGGGGCAGCGGCCGAGCCAGGGGGGGCCGGCGTACGGGTGGCAGGCAAAGCTCGCCCGCGCCCTGCGGGAGGGCAGGGGCGTCCGCCTGGGCGAGGCGGCGGTGGTGAGCCGGGGGCTGCACGTGGTGGAGCTGCGCGAGCCGGGCCGCGTGGTCATCATGCGCGGGGTCGACTTCGGGCAGGCGGCGTACGGGCTGGCCGATCCGGGGCAGGTGGTCCACATCGACGTGTTCCATGCCGTTGCCGACGTGGACCACCGCGCCGTGGCCGCGGCGGTGCGGCGCGCGCTGGAGGCGCTGCCGGCCCCGCCCGGCGCGGGGCCCGGCCGGCTCCTGGCCGACTACTTCGACCTGGGCACCGCCACCGGCGGCGGCCGGGTGACCAGCGGGATGGACCGCATGGTCAACCGCTCCGCCAAGGCCGCGCACCGGAACCACGTCCACCTGGCGGGGCTGCTGCCCGACGAGGACCTGGCGCTGGTCTGGCGGATCGTGGCGGCGGTGGAGGCCGCCATCCTCGCGCAGGGCGTGGAGCTCCGGCGCGTGGACCGGCTCGCGCACCGGTGGGGCGGCGTCCGCTCCGGCGAGGATTCGGACCTGAGCCGCTACTACGGGGACAACCTGGACTCCTACATCAATCGAAACCGGTCCGGGCGCACCGGGCAGCCGGCGGGGAGCCTGGGCGCCCGCCTGGGGATCGGTGGCCTGGGGAACGGCGGCCTGGGGCGCGGCGGGCTCGGCGACGACGGAGGCGCCGGCAACCTGGGGCCCGGCAGCCTGAGGAGCGGCTGTCCGGAGGTCGGCGGCCTGAGGGGCGGCGGCGTGGGGAGCGGCGCGCTCGGCGCTGACGAGCTGGGCGCCGGAGGGCTCGACGCCGGCAGCCTGTGGAGCGGTCAGGCGGGGGCGGCCGCCGAACCGGCAGGCGGCCGTGGTCCGGGGGGCGGCGGAGGACCCGGAGGTGGCAGAGGATCCGGAGGTGGCATAGGACCCGGAGGCGGCGGGGGACCGGGGAGCGGCGGCCCCGGCGGGAGCCCGGGCAGCGGCTGGGCGGAGGACCCCCGTGAGCAGGCGGCCCGTGCGCTGCAGGAAGCGCGGGAGGCCGAGCGGATGCTGCAGGCCCTGACGCTCGCCCGCAAGCTGGGCTCGCCGGACGACCTGGCGCGCATCCTGGAAGACCTGAACCGGGAGCAGGGCTGGTCGGCGCTCTACCAGGGCGGGGGCAACCAGGCCCCCTTCATCCTGCGGCAGCTGGAGGAGGCCGGCCTGGTCCGCAAGGAGATCCGGGGCATGCGGCTGACGCCGGAGGGGAAGGAGCTCCTGGCCTTCCTGCGGCGCCGGCTGCGGGATGTGAAGCTGCGCTTCCGCAAGCTGATCCGCCGGGTTCCCGGCCGCAGCGCCGGGCTGCGCCGCCGGCGCCCGGGCCAGGGCGCCCCTTCTCCCGAGGTGCGTTACGGCGTGGTGCGCGGGGCCGCGCCGGCCGAGCCCGGCGCCTGGCTGAACGACGTGGCGGTGCCCGAGACCGTCACCGCCGCCATCCGGCGGGCCCACCTGGAGCGGGTCCGGCAGCGGGAAGCCGGGCTGCCGGCGGACGGGCCGGTGCGCGTCAGGCTGGAGCGCCGGGACATCCACCTCCATCTCCGGTCGGCGGAGCAGGCGCTGCACCTCTGCCTGCTCATCGACGCCAGCGCTTCCATGGCCGGCCGGCGCATCATGGCGGCCAAGCACCTGGCCCGCCACCTGCTGGTCTCCACGCGGGACCGCATCGCCGTCATCGCGTTCCAGGAGCGCGATGTGCGGGTGTACGTGCCGTTCACCCGCAACTACGGGGTGGTGGAGGACGGGCTCGCGCGCATCCAGCCGATGGGGCTGACGCCGCTGGCGCACGGGCTCACCCAGTCCATGGAGCTGATCGCCAGCGCCCGGGTGCGCCGGCCGCTGCTGTTGCTCATCACCGATGGCATTCCCACCGTGCCCAAGTGGACGGTGGATCCCCTGGCCGACGCCATCGAGGCCGCCAGGCGGCTGCGCGCCCAGCGGATTCCGTTCAGCTGCATCGGGCTGCAGCCCTCGCGCCGCTACCTGGAGCAGCTGACGAAGCAGGCGGGCGGAACCCTGCACGTGGTGGACGAGCTCTCGGAGGAGTCGCTGATCCGCATTGCGCATCACGAGCGGCAGCGGCTGGCGCCGCACGCGCACTGAGGCTGGCTGATGTGCCGGGAGGCTGGCGGCCGCAGAAGGTGGCAAACTCACGCACAGGGGCAGGGATCGCACACCGGTGTCTCGAAAAGAGAAGTGTCTTAAGCAATGACGAGCCCCCCGGCAGCCGCTCGCTGCGGGGGGCAGTACATGGTTTACGGGGAGTGAGCACGGGGTGGCGCGACCCTACCGACCCAAACGATGGCGGCCGGAGCTGGCCGACCCAGCCGGCTCCCGCCTCCTGTCCCGGCAGCTCTCGATCTCACCCGTCACCGCGCAGGTGCTGATCAACCGCGGGCTGCGCACGCCCGAGGCGGCGCAGGCCTTCCTGACCCCGGGGCGCGGCCAGATTCACGACCCCTTCCGGCTGAAGGGCATGCGCGAGGCCGTCGACCTGATCCGCGCGCGCCTGGCACACGGCGGTCCGATCATGATCTACGGCGACTACGACGCCGACGGGGTGACCGCGACGGCCACGCTGGTGCTGGCCCTGCGCGCCCTGGGGGCGGAGGTCGCGTATTACATTCCCGACCGGTTCAGCGAGGGCTACGGCCTTCACGCCCAGGCCCTGCGGGCCATCCGCGAGCGCGGCTACGACTTCGTGGTGACGGTGGACACCGGGGTGACGGCGGTGGCCGAGGCGCAGCTCGCCCGGGAGCTGGGCATGACGCTGATCGTCACCGACCATCACGAGCCGGGGCCCGCGCTGCCCGACGTGCCGGCCCTGATCAACCCCAGGCGGCCGGACTGCACGTATCCCTTCAAGGGGCTCGCCGGGGTCGGGGTCGCGTTCAAGCTGGCGCTCGCCCTCGGGGCGCCCAACGTCTGGGACCTGCTGGATATCGTGACCCTCGGCACCATCGCCGACCTGATGCCGCTGGTGGAGGAGAACCGGGCCATCGCCCGGGAGGGGCTCTCCCGCCTGGGCGCCACGCACCGGCCCGGCCTCAGGGCGCTCATGCAGGTGGCCGGCGTCAAGGCGCCGGTCACCGCGGGGCACGTCGGCTTCGCCCTGGGCCCCCGCATCAACGCGCTGGGGCGCATGAGCACGGCTGAGGCCGGGGTCGAGCTGCTGCTGACGGAGGACCCGGCCCGGGCGGAGGAGCTGGCCCGCCGCCTGGACGACGAGAACCGGGCGCGGCAGGAGATCGAGGCGGCGATTCTGGAGGAGGCCCTGGCGCAGGCGGCCGCGCTGCCGCCGGAGGAGCGTGAGTACGCACTGGTCCTGGCCGGCGAGGGCTGGCACCACGGCGTGGTCGGCATCTGCGCCTCACGGGTGCTGGAGGTCTACCACCGGCCGACGATCCTGCTCTCCATCGAGGGGGATGAGGTGCGGGGCTCCGCCCGGTCGATTCCGGGCTTTCACATGCAGCGGGCGCTCCTGCAGATGTCCGATCTGTTCAGCCGGTTCGGCGGGCACGCGATGGCCGCCGGCCTGAGCCTGCGCAGCCCCGACCTGGTGCCCGAGCTCCGCCGGCGGCTGAACCGGCTGGCGGCGGAGTGGCTGGAGCCGGAGGACCTGGTCCCCGAGCAGCGGGTGGACGCCTTCGTGCCGCTGGACCACATCGACGAGCGGCTGATCGCGGAGCTGTCGGCCCTGGAGCCCTTCGGCCTGGGGAACCCCGCGCCGGTGCTGGCGACGGACATGCTCCAGGTGGTGGATGGCCGTCCGATCGGCCGGGAGGGGCAGCACCTGAAGCTGTTCCTGCGGGCGGAGGACGGCGGGGCGTCGGCCCCTGTGGAGGCGGTGGGCTGGAACATGGCCGCGGTCATGCCCGAGCGGGGGCAGCAGATCGCGGTGGCCTACCAGCCCGAGATCAACACGTACATGGGCCGCAGCCGGATCCAGCTGGTGCTGAAGGATATGAAGGCAGCCGTCGGCCACAGCCCCTTCCGCCTGACCGAGGACCACTGCCTGGCGTGGGATCCGGCGTCGCCCGCGGAAGACGGGGCGCCGGCCTCCCTGCCCGGGCAGGTCGTGGACGGGCGGGGCGGGCGGCTGGCGGAGCTGCTGGCGGCGACGGCCGCGCCGGTGCATGAGGTCGCTTCCACCGGTGAGGGCCTCGCGGCTCCGGGCGCAGGGACAATAGACGACGAGCTGGGCAGCGCCGACGAGGAGGCGGATCCGCGCCTCGTTTACCTGGCGGCGCTCTGCCGGCCGGAGGACGCCCGGGTCCTGGTCCTGGCGGGGAGCCCGTGGGCGGCGGCGGCGCTGGCCGAGCGGCTGGAGCGGTTCGGCCCGGAGATGCGGCGGGCGGCGGTCCTCTGGCTGCCGGGGGAGCCGGAGCCGGCGGCGGGGCGGCTGGTGGTGGCCGTCCACGGTCTGGTGGCCCGGGGGGCGTACAGCGATGCCGTGCTCTGGCACCCGCCGTACAGGAGCCAGGGCTATCCGGGGGAGCGGCTGCACCTGCTCTGGGAAGACGAGGACTGGGAGCTCGCGGCGGAGGCTCTGGGCTGGCCCTGTCCCGACCGGGATGTCCTGGTTCACCTCTACCGGCTGCTGCAGGCGGGCGAGGCCAGTTCCGAGGCCCTGGCGCGGCGGCTGGGCGAGGTGCCCGGTCCCTGGAACCGGCTGCGGTACGAGAGCGGGATGGCGGTCTTCCGGGAAATCGGACTGCTGGATGGAGCCGGGCGGATCTGCGCGGCGCGGGGCGTCCGGTTTGATCTGGAGGCGAGCCCGCGCTACCGGCGCGGGCAGGAGATCCGGGCGCAGCTCGCGGCCAGGAGCACGTTCCCCGGTTTTGCCGGTGCCTGATTCGCAAATGTTGGCCGATGGCGGAACAGGCAATATAATGAGATGTGAGGGGGCTATGATTCATGGATTTCAAATCCAAGATCCGCACGGTCGAAGATTTCCCGAAGCCCGGGATCTCTTTTAAGGACATCACGACCCTGCTCCAGGACGGAGAGGCCTTCCACGCGGCGATCGAGACCATGGCCGCCCACTTTGAGCCGAGGGGAATTGACATGGTGACGGGCCCTGAGGCCCGCGGATACATTTTTGCCTCGGCGCTGGCCTACCGGCTCCGGGCCGGGTTCGTGCCCATCCGCAAGCCGGGCAAGCTGCCCTGGAAGACTCGCAGCATCTCGTATCAACTGGAGTACGGCGAGGATACGCTGGAGGTACACGAGGATGCGTTCCAGCCCGGGCAGAAGGTGCTGGTGGTCGACGACCTGCTGGCGACGGGCGGCACGATCCGGGCCACGATTGACCTGGTGGAGTCGCTGGGCGCCAAGGTGGAGGGCGTCGCCTTCCTGGTCGAACTGACGGAGCTCGGCGGGAGGAAGCGGCTGGAGGGCCACGAAGTCATTTCGCTGGTGCAGTTCTGAAACTTGTCGAAAGGCGGGAAAGGAGGGTGACAGCCGTGATCGATATTCAGCCGCTCATCGACAAGGTGCTTGCCTACCATCCGACCGCGGATGTCGCCCTGATCCAGGACGCCTTCGAGTTTGCACACATGGCCCATGACGGGCAGTGCCGCCGCTCGGGTGAGCCGTACATCACGCACCCGGTGGCCGTGGCGGAGATCGTGGCCTCGCTGGAACTGGATGCCGAGTCCATTGCCGCCGCGCTCCTGCACGATGTGCTGGAGGACTGCGGGGTGACGTTCGCGGAACTGGAGCAACGGTTCGGCAAGGAGGTTGCCACGCTGGTGGACGGCGTCTCCAAGCTGGACCGGCTCCAGTTCACATCGCGGGACGAGGCGCAGGTGGAAAACCTGCGCAAGATGTTTCTGGCGATGGCCAAGGACCTGCGCGTCATCCTGATCAAGCTGTCTGACCGTCTCCACAACATGCGCACCCTGAAGCACCAGCCTTCGGACGCGCAGGTGCGCATCGCGCAGGAGACGATGGACATCTACGCGCCCCTGGCCCACCGGCTGGGCCTCAGCGAGATCAAGTGGGAGCTGGAGGATCTCTCCTTCCGCATCCTGGAGCCCGACCGCTACCAGGAGATGGCCTACCTGGTGGCCCGCCGGCGGCAGGAGCGGATGGCGATCACCCAGGACCTGATGGATCAGCTCCAGGAGGTGCTGGAGAAGGAGGGCATCAAGGCCGACATCTCCGGCCGTCCAAAGCACTTTTACTCCATTTACAAGAAGATGTATCGGCAGGGCAAGGACATCTCGCAGATCTACGACCTCATCGCGATCCGCATCATCGTCGAAGAGGTCAAGGACTGCTACGCCGTGCTGGGCATCATCCACAGCCACTGGAAACCCCTGCCGCTACGGTTCAAGGACTATATCGCGACGCCGAAGCCCAACATGTACCAGTCGCTGCACACGACGGTGATCGGTCCGCACGGCGAGCCCTTCGAGATTCAGATCCGCACCTACGAGATGCACCGCACCGCCGAGTTCGGCGTGGCGGCGCACTGGTCGTACAAGGAAGGCAAGACCGACAAGGAGTTCGACAGAAAGCTACAATGGCTGCGGTCGCTCCTGGAGTGGCACCAGGAGATCCGCGATGCCCGGGAGTTCGTCGAGTCGGTCAAGGTCGACATCTTCTCCGACCAGGTCTTCGTCTTCTCGCCGAAGGGGCATGTGTTCAGCCTGCCGGCGGGAGGCACCCCGCTCGATTTCGCCTTCGCCGTGCACTCCGACATCGGCTACCAGTGCGTCGGGGCCAAGGTGAACGGCAAGATCACGCCGCTCGACACACCGCTGAAGAACGGCGACGTGGTGGAGATCCTCACCTCCAAGCAGTCGCCGGGCCCCTCCATCGACTGGCTGAAGATCGTCAAGACCGCATCGGCCAAGAACAAGATCCGCCAGTTTTTCCGGCGGGAGCGCCGGGAGGAAAACCTGGCCCGCGGCAAGGAGATCCTGAAGGGCGAGGTGCAGAAGACCGGCATCGAGGCGCACGAACTGATGCGGGACGACTGGCTGGCCGAGGTCTGCCGGCGCGTGAGCGTGAAGGACCTCGACGACCTGTACGTGGCCATCGGCATCGGTTCGCTCAACGCCGGTTCCGTCGTCTCCCGGCTGCGGGAGATGTACGAGAAGGAGCGGCGCGCGAAGGAGCCTGCCCCGCCCGTCGAGATCGAGAAGAAGGACTGGGCCGGCTACGGGAAGGCCTCCAACGGGATCCGGGTCAAGGGCGTCTCCAACCTGGTGGTGCGGCTCTCCCGGTGCTGCACGCCGGTTCCCGGCGACCCGATCATCGGCTACGTCACCCGGGGCCGCGGGGTCACCGTGCACCGGCTGGACTGCCCGAATATGGAGGATCTGACCAAGGACCCCGACCGGCTGATCGAGGTGGCCTGGGAGGAGAACTACCAGACCTCGAGCCCGGTTGCGGTGCAGGTCATCGCGCTGGATCGGGCAGGCCTGCTGGCCGACGTGGTGTCGATTATTGCCGACGCCCGGATCAACATGCTGTCCACGGCCAGCCGGGCCAACAAGTCGAAGATTGCCACGCTGGACCTGGTGCTGGAGATCAAGGATGCCCAGCAGCTGCAGTACGTCATGAACAAGATTCAGAAGGTGCGCGACGTCATGCACGTGGAGCGCGTGGTGCGTGAACGGCGCAGGAAACGTGCGTCGAAGGCGGCAGGCGGAGGAAAGTGAGGCTGGCTGTGAGCGGTTGGCGGTGAGCGGTGAGCTGTGAGACTGGCTGTGAGCAGTGGGCAGTGAGCAGTGGGCTGTGAGCGGTGGGCCTTGCGCAGTCGGCCTTGCGCAGCGGGGCATGGGGATCGTCGGGCGTGATGAGTGTTGGGGCAGCTGGCGGTTGAGGACCGCGGGCTGCCCGTTGCGCGTCTCGGCGGGGGTATGACGGAAGCCGCGCGCTCTGCCGGCGGAGAGGGTGCATCCCGCCGCGGCCCTGAGGGATACTATCTGATGCCGCTCTGGCGGGCGAGTTTGCTTCTCGAGACATGCCCCTGAGGAGGAGAGATGGCTGCTGTCAAAGTCGCAGTGATCTACTACAGTTCCACGGGAAACACGTACCAGATGGCGGAGGCGGTTGCAGCCGGGGCCCGGGAGGCGGGGGCGGAGGTGCGCGTCCGCAAGGTGCAGGAGCTGGCGCCGGAGTCCGCCATCGCCCAGAACCCTGCCTGGAAGGCCCACATCGAGCAGACCAGGAACGTGCCGGTGGCTTCGCTGGATGATCTGGAGTGGGCGGATGCGATCATCCTCGGAACGCCCTCCCGCTTTGGCACGATGGCATCGCAGCTGAAACAGTTCATCGACACGACCGGCGGCCTCTGGTTCCAGGGGAAGCTGGCCAACAAGGTCGCCGCAGGGTTTGTGACCGCTTCGAACGCCCACGGCGGCCAGGAGGCCACCATCCTGTCGATGTACCACACGTTCTACCACTGGGGGTGCATCGTCGCCGCGCCCGGCTACACCGACCAGGTGATGTTCGCGGCAGGCGGCAACCCCTACGGTGCGAGTGCGACCGGAACGGACAACGGCGTCACGGAACAGGAGTTGGCGGGAGCCCGGTACATGGGAAGACGGGTAGCCACTGTGGCGGGTTGGGTCAAGTCCGGCTCGGAAGCCCGGGTCTGACACGGCGATCACCCCAGGCCTTGCGCCCGGGGTTATTCTCTTTGTGCGGAGATCCGCTAGGACTTGCCCGACAGTGTGATGATCTGATCGACCAGGCGCCGCGTGTCCTGAACGGCGTACAGCTGACCGCGGATGGCGATCGAGACGGTGCCCGTCTCTTCAGATGCGACGATGACCAGCGCATCGCTGCGCTCGCTGAGCCCCACCGCCGCGCGGTGGCGGGTGCCGAACTTCCGGGACGTGCCGGCCATGGATGCGGCCAGCGGGAACACGCAGGCGCAGCCGGGCCACGCCCGCGCCGATCTTTGCCAGCCCGTGCATTTCCGGCAGGAGACAGGTCTGAAGGTGGTGCTCCAGGATGACCTCCTCGGCCTTCTGTGCCTGGCGCCGCAGATCCGTCGCCCTGGCCAGGATGACGTCACAGGTCTCGCCCGAGTCAAACGCCCCGATTGTCTGCTGAACGGCATCGGCGATCTCGTCCAGGTGCTTGCGGATGCGGACGCGGGCCCAGTCCGACAGAAAGGCATACCGTCCACTGGCCATCGGACAGCTCCCCTCAGAGCGCGGAAATCAATCCCACCGTACAGGTTGAGCGCTTAATGATAGGATAGGCATAAGGATCTGCGGAGAAGTGGGGTGAGCGATTGGTCGAGGTCAGACCCGGGGTGCTCGGGTACATCGTGACGCCATCGGAGCCCACATGTGAAGATCAGGTCAAGTATATGCGGGAGTGGCTCGTTCTCAAGACGGTAGACGCCCGCCAGGTTCTTCCCGAGGCATCGCCCGGCAGCAAGGCGACATTCTTCGTCAGTCAGAGCATCGGCCTTCGCCAGGGGCGCGCACTCTTACACGTATTCTTCCAGTGTCGGTAGTTTGAACGGGGGGATCGGCGCGCGGCGCCGGTCCCCCTTCCTCTAGACCGGAACGGCCCGGCCCGCGAGGACCCGGGACGCGATGGCGGCGACCCGGCTGCCCAGGTGGCGGGCCCCGGCCAGCTCCGCCTCGACCGGGCCGGTATCCGTGCCCAGGGCGCTGGCGCCGTACGGATTGCCGCCGGCTTGGAAGACGACATCGTGGGTGTACCCCGGCGCCACCACGATGGATCCCCAGTGGTAGAGGGTGGTGTACAGGGCCAGGATCGTCGCTTCCTGGCCGCCGTGCGGGTTGGAGGCCGTCACAAAGCCCGCTGCCACCTTGTTGGCCAGCTTGCCCTGCGCCCAGAGCCCACCGGCGGTATCGATGAACTGTTTCATCTGCGAAGCAATCGTGCCGAAGCGGGTCGGGCTTCCCAGGATGATGCCGTCTGCCCACTCCAGGTCGCTGAACTGCGCCGTCGGGACATCCTTCGTCTGCTCGTGGAAGGCCTTCCATGCCGGGTTTTGTGCGATGGCCTCCTCGGGCGCCAGCTCGGCGATGCGCGGCGCGTTGGGCAGATTCGCGCCCGAGACCCCTGAGCGCACCGCGGCAGCCGCGGCCGAAGGGGCCTCACCCATCGGCGGTGTGGCCTCATCCCGGGCTGCGGTGGTCGCACTCCCGGGCGCGGCGGCCTCATCCCGGGCTGCGGGGGTCGCACTTCCGGGCGCTGCCGCTTCATCCCAGGCTGCGGTGGTCACACCCCCGGGCGCTGCCGCCTCACCCCCGGGCGCCGTGGAAGCATTGGCCGGAGCCCTTTCGACCGCGCCCACGCCGCTGAACGCCAGCGAAAGCGTCCCGGCCAGCAGCGCAAAGTCGAACTCCCAGCCGGGCATGCCCTCCGGGGTGACGAAGCCCAGCGCCCACTTGGCCGTGAATGTGGCACCCAGGAGGATGACGGAGAGGGCGATGGCCGCGATGCGCATCCCTATGCCCGTGATCAACGCCAGGCCGCCGAGCAGTTCCACCGCGCCGACCACCAGCGAGAAGGGGCCGGGGAGCCCGATGGACGCGAAGAACGCGGCCATGGCGGTCGGCGTCAGGAACAGCTTGGCCGCCCCGTGGTAGATGAAGATGATGCCGATGCCCAGGCGCAGGATCCACGAAAACGCCCCGCCGGCGGACCCAAGCCCGGCGGGAGCCTGCCCGGGCGCGTGGCGCGGAACGCCGGGAAGCCGGTGCAGGTAGGAGGGCCCCATTGTCGAATACAGTTTCAACCGACGCCAACGGCGAAGGAAGGAGTAGTGTCTCATGCGACTCCGCCGGAACGAGGTGCCCGTGGAGCAGACCTGGAACCTGGAGGACCTGTTCGCGTCGCCCGCCGACTGGGAGGCCGAGGGGAAGGCGATCGAGAACGACCTGCCGACCGTGACCCAGTACAAGGGCCGCCTGGCCGAGGGGGCGGCCACGCTCGCCGCTGCGGTGAAGGCGTTTGAAGCGCTGCTGGAGCGGGGCGAACGCTGGGCCATCTATGCCGAGCTGCGGCTGACCGGAGACGGATCGGACCCCGAGAACCAGGCGATGGCGGCCAGGGCCCACGCCCTGACGGCCCAGTTCATGGCGGCGACGGCCTTTCTGAAGTCCGAGATCCTCGCCCTGCCGGAGGGGCAGGTCGAGGCGTGGATGGCTGAGGAGCCCGAGCTGGCCGTGTACCGGCCCCATCTGGAGCAGATCCTGATCGAGCGGCCGTACATGCTGCACCCCCAGACCGAGGAGGCCCTGGCCGCCCTGGGCGAGGTCATGGAAGCGCCGTTCATCACCTACGAGCGGGCCCGCTCCTCCGACATGACTTTCGATCCGGTCAAGGCCCCCGACGGGCGGGAACTGCCCGTATCCTTCGCGCTGTACGAGGATGAGCTGGAGCTCTCGGCAGACACGGCGGTGCGGCGGGCGGCCTTCGACTCCTTCACCCGGGGCCTGGCAGCCTACCAGAACACCCTCGCCGCCACGTTCGCGACCGAGGTCAAGAAGAACGTCGTCATGGCCCGGCTGCGGGGCTACGAGTCGGTCACGCACATGCTGCTGGCCCCGCACCGCATCGACCACGCGGTCTACTACAACCTGCTGGATGTGATCCAGTCCGAGCTGGCGCCGCACATGCGCCGGTACGCCAGGCTGCGCAAGCGGGTGCTCGGGCTCGATGAGATGCGCTACTGCGACATCGAGGCGCCGCTGGATCCCGAGTACAATCCCCCGGTCACCAGGGAGGAGGCCGGCAGGCTCGTGCTGGAGGCCCTGAGCGTGCTGGGGCCGGAGTACCGGGCGATCGTCGGGCGGGCGCTGAACGAGCGCTGGATCGACTGGGCCGACAACGTGGGCAAGCAGGCCGGCGCCTTCTGCACCTCGCCTTACGGCGCGCACTCCTACATCCTGCTGACCTTCACGGGCCAGTTGCGCTCGGCGTTCACCCTGGCCCACGAGCTGGGCCACGCCGGCCACTTCGAGCTCGCGAACCGGCACCAGCGGCTGCTCAACACCGAGCCCAGCCTGTTCTTCGTGGAGGCTCCGTCCACGTTGAACGAGCTCCTTCTGGCGGACCACATCCTGAAGGGCGCCGAAGACAGGCGCATGCGCCGCTGGGTCATCATGCAGCTCCTGATGACCTACCATCACAACTTCGTCCGCCACCTGCTGGAGGCGGAGCTGCAGCGCCGCATCTACGAGCAGGCCGAGCAGGGCGCCCCGATCACGGCGAAGCTGCTTTCCGAGACGAAGGGGGCCATCCTGGAGCGGTTCTGGGGCGGCGAGGTGGTCATCGACGAGGGCGCCCGGCTCACCTGGATGCGCCAGCCCCACTACTACATGGGGCTCTATCCGTACACCTACTCCGCCGGGCTCACCTGCGGCACCGCGGTGGCGCAGCGGATCCGGGAAGAGGGGCAGCCGGCGGCGGAGCAGTGGCTGGAGGTCCTGAAGCTCGGCGGCAGCCTGCCGCCCATGGAGCTGATGGCCCGGGCGGGGGTCGACATGACGAAGCCCGAAGCCATTCGCAAGGCCGTCGCCTACGTGGGCTCCCTGATCGACGAACTGGAGGCATCGTTCTGAGCGCCAGGGCGGCGGTCTCCGCGGGCGGGGCCGCCGCCCCGCCCGCGCATGGCACATCGGCGCTAGACGAGAATAGCGCTTTAGTACTACACAGGTTTGCGCCTGGAAGGGTTATACTATAATGGTGTAATCCAAGCGATTGGAGGGTTTTCAGTGGCGAGGCACATCCGCACCCTGACGGCGCCGCGCCTGCAGACGACGGTGCAGTTCGCGGGTTGCACGGACTGCGCGGTCTCCTGCCAGTCGGCCTGCAAGACGTCCTGTACCGTGGGCAATATCGTCTGCTCCGTCAGCAGCCTGACGAGCCCTGCGGCCGAGCAGGTTCGGATCCACGAGGCGACCAGGCGGTAGCCAAAGGGGCCGGGCAGAGCGCCCGGCCCTTCTTCTGGGAGGGAATCGGCCGTGCAGCACGGTGAAATCCATAGGTTTGAGATGCAGGGCACCAGGCTGGTGCTCGATGTTCATAGCGGCAGCCTGCACCAGGTGGACGACCTGGTGTGGGACCTGCTGGAGTTCGGGGCGGAGGGCCCCACCGAGGCTGACCTGGAGGGGCTGCGGGCGCGCTACGGCGCCGACCAGGTGGACGAGGCGATGGCGGAGATCGCTGAGCTCCGGGCCCAGGGGCTCTTGTTCGCCCCGCCGCCCGACTGGGAGCCGGTGATGCCCAAGCCCGGCGACCCGCTGCGGGCGATCTGCCTTAACATTGCCCACGCCTGCAATCTGAAGTGCACCTACTGCTTCGCCGACGACGGCACCTACGGCGGCCGGGCGAAGCTGATGCCGTTTGAGGTGGCCCGGCAGGCGGTGGACCTGCTCATCCGGCTGAGCGGGCCCCGGCCCGTCTGCGAGGTGGACTTCTTCGGCGGCGAGCCGCTGATGAACTGGGACGTGGTCAGGCAGACGATTGCCTACGCCCGGGAGGCCGGGCGAAAGGCCGGCAAGACCTTCACCTTCACGCTGACCACCAACGGGACCTTGCTGACGCCGGAGATCCTGGATGAGCTGGACCGGGAGGAAGTCAGCCTGATTCTGAGCCTCGACGGCCGGCCCGAGGTCCACGACGCCAAGCGTTCGGGCTCCAGCCGGAAGGTGGAGCAGGCGATCCGCATGGTGCTGGACCGCAGGGCGCCGGGCGGCCGGCCGGCGTGGGAGTACGGCGCGGCCCAGGGCGCGACGGGCCGGGGAGCCTACGCGGTGCTGCGGGGCACCTACACCGCGGACAACCTGGACTTCGCGGAGGACGCCCGCTACATGGTGGACGAGATGAAGTCGCCCCACTTCTCGCTGGAGCCGGTCATCGCGACGCCCGATGAGCCGTATGCGCTCCGGGAGGAGCACCTGCCGCAGCTCCTGGCCGAGTACGAGCGGCTGGCGGTGGAGGTGGACCGGCGGCGCCGGGAGGGGCGGCCGATCACCTTCCACCACTTCGCGGTGGAGGCGGAGACCGGCCCCTGCCTGCCCCGCCGGGTGCAGGGCTGCGGCGCCGGCGTGCAGTACCTGGCGGTTACGCCCGAGGGCGACCTCTACCCGTGCCACCAGTTCGTCGGGCGGGAGCAGTTCCGGCTGGGCAACGTGGCAAAAGGCGTCGTGGAGAAGGAGCTGCAGGCCCGCCTGGCCGGGTGCCACATTTACACGAAGGAATCGTGTCCCACCTGCTGGGCCCGGTACTACTGCAGCGGCGGATGCCACGCCAACGCGGACCTGCTGAACGGCGACATCTTCAAGCCCGAGTCCATCGGGTGCGAGCTCACGAAGAAGCGGGTGGAGTGCGCGCTCTGGCTCAGGGCGCAGGCGCTGCTGGACGAGGCCGGCGACTGACGAGAGGGGCCCCGTTCGTACGGGCAACCTATCTTGCGGTGATGACAGATGGCACGGCGGGCATTGCACCGGCGGCGGGCATGGTTGTGCCTGGCGCTGGCGGGTCTGCTTGCGCTGGCCCCGGTCACCGCAGGGGCAGACCCGGGGTTGCCGTCGCAGCTGCGGACACCGGAGAGCGCGGCTGACGTGGTGCGCCGGATCGAGCAGGTGACGCGGTGGGCGCCCGGCTTGATCAGCGTCTGGTACTATGACCTCTCCGCCCACGAGTACTTCGGTCTGAACGCGGACGAGGTGCATGCTGCGGCCAGCACGGTAAAGGTGCTGATCGCCGCGTACCTTTACCACCTCGCTGCGACGGGTCAGCTGTCGCTGGACGAGCCGGTGGCCCTGCGCGCGGTGGACTGGATGGACGGGTCGGGGATCCTCAACGGCGCCCCGGAGGGAACCCGGTTTACGCTGCGGGAGCTTGCCCATATCATGCTGGTGCACAGCGACAACACGGCGGCCAACGCGCTGATGCGCACGCTGGGGGTCCGGCCGATGGTCCGGTACTACCGCAGCCTGGGCATCCGTTACGGCGGCCCCCGCCTGCACACGCCGCAGCAAGTCTGGCAGGACAACCGCATCGCCCCCGAAGACCTGGGGATCGTCCTGCGCAACATCTGGGAGGCGGCCCAGCGTTCGCCCGAGCCCTGGGCGGAGCTGCTGACTTTCATGCAGGAGTCTCGCTCCAAGAGCCGGATCCCCGGCGGCCTGCCTCCGCATGTGCCGGTGGCCAACAAGACGGGGTCCAAGGGGACGTCATTTCACGATGCGGCCATCGTGCTGGCCCGGCGACCCTACGTGCTGGTGGTGATGACGCACGGGATGACGGCGCGGGAGGCCAGCTATTACATCGCCGCCGTCTCCCGGGAGGTGTGGGAATGGCATGATCGGCGGGCGGCCCGTCGGCCCTGACCTGCCCCATCGCGCCTGAAAGCCCGCCGGGGAGGCGGGCTTTCAGGGTATCCAAGGGGCGGGCGAGAGCGGGCTTGATGAACTGCTGCGTGCGGCGTGCGTGCTGGCGAGATTGAGCCGGATGAACTGCTGCGTGCGGCGTGCGTGCTGGCGAGATTTGGCCGGATGAACTGCTGCGTGCGGTGTGCTCGCTGGCGAGATTGAGCTGCATGAACTGCTGCGTGTGCCGTACGTGCTGGTGCGATCGAGTCTGATGAAATGCTCCGTGTGGCGTGCGTGCTCGTGAGGTTCAGCTCAGGTCCGAATGCTGCGGGGTCAGGCTCTCTGCGCTGCTGCGCCGCTCTCACCGGGCAGGATCCGTGCAAGTGCCTTGCGGTAGATGGGCCGGAAGTAGTAGTCGATTCCGAGGTAGCCGGCATAGGCGCCGCCAAGGCTGACGAGGATGAACTGCAGGATCAGGTAGTTGGGGTTGCTGCTGATGGTGCCGCTGAGCAGGAAAGCGAAGTTCATGACCATGCCCATCGTTGCTGCGAAGATGGTGGCGAAGCCGAAGATCAGCGCCAGGCCGACGAGGAACTCGCCCCAGGGAATCAAGAAGTTGAAGAGACCGACGTTGGGGAGTGCGAACCCTTCGAGAAAGCTTCCCCACCAGGGCTGGACGACGGGCTTGGCGCCCTCGGCGGCCGGGATCGACTTGGCGATGGCCCCCTTCAGGAAGCCGGTGGCGTCGAATCCGTCGACGATCTTGTGCCATCCTGCGACCATCCACTGGTAACCGACGTACAGGCGAATCACGAGCCAAATCCAGCTGCTCTTAGGGCTCTGGAAGAAGTTCGTCATCTGGCCATCCCTCCTGTTATCTCTGGCGTGGGGTGGCGTGGCGTCTGCACCGTCAGGAGTGCGTCGGCTGTTTCTGGCTTGATAGTACAACGAGAATGATTCTCATCCAATCCGGCGCACGCACCATTGGAGGAGTAGTCTGAACGGTCTACTGACCGGGCCTGCACCGTGCGCCGTGGTAGGGTGCAGTATGCGCCCGTGGAGGAGTTCTTCGGGCCGGGGGCGTATCCCCCGGGACATGAAGCAAGTGAGGAGGCAGTTGTCTTGCGGGCTGTCGTACAGCGGGTGAGCCG
Organism: Bacillota bacterium; assembly: GCA_023623185.1. GTDB lineage: Bacteria > Bacillota > Sulfobacillia > Symbiobacteriales > Symbiobacteriaceae > Symbiobacterium. Next base: position 9,206 of record JAMNXV010000115.1, on the reverse strand, counting down.
CGCTCGGGTAACCGTGGCAGGTGAGGTGGTGGGCCAGATCGGCCAGGGGTATGTGGTGCTGCTCGGGGTGTCAAAGGAGGACGACGAGGCCGCCGCCGACTTCATGGCCGAGAAGATCGCGGGCCTCCGGGTGTTCGAGGACGAGGCGGGGAAGATGAACCGGTCGATTCAGGAGGCCGGGGGGGCCATTCTGGCGGTCAGCCAGTTCACGCTGTACGGTGACGTGAAGAGGGGCCGGCGGCCCGGCTTCGACCGGGCGGCCCGGCCGGAGCAGGCCGAGCCGCTGTATGAGCGGTTCGTCCGGCGGCTGCGGGAGATGGGGCTCCAGGTCGAGACCGGCCGGTTTCAGACCCACATGGAGGTGGAGCTGGTCAACGACGGGCCGGTGACGATTCTGATCGACTCGGAGAAGACCTTCTGACGCCGGGGAGGAGGCGCCGATCTGCCCGATCCGAACCTCCCGCTCACTGTCAGATAAAACCTTACAAATCTCTGGCCTGTCCGGTTCGCCTCCGGTACCATTGGGAAAAGGGTACAGCGGAGGTGGATCGGTATGGCATCCTGGACCGACGAACTGGTGTCCCGTGTTCAGGCCCTGGCCGAGCTGACTGACGACCTCCACGCCCGACTGACCCACGTGGAGGCCGGCCTCGAGCGCCAGCGCGCCGACAGCGCACGCCTCTGGGCGGAGCATCGGGAGGTGGTGGCCGAGCTCCGCAGCGCACTGCTGCCCCTGAAGTCCCGGATGGGCTTCGTCGAGGGGCGGCTGGACGGAAAGAAGGAGACCGCCACCCTCCTGATCAGCGCCTTCCTCTCGGCCGTGGCCGTCCTCGTATCGGCCCTGCTGGGCATCCTGAGCCTGCATGGGCCGGGTTGAATCCGGCGACTTGCGCCGGGGGCCAATCTGCCTATACTGGGAAGTAGAGACGGCAAAATCATCTGCCGGGACCTCGTCGTCCCGGCCTCTTTATGGAGGAAATCCCATGCGCATGTGGTACCGTGCCCTCGGCGATTTCGGGGCCAACTGCTACATCGTCGCCTGCAGCGAGACCCGCCAGGCGCTCGTGATTGACCCCGGCGTTCCCGATCCGTGGATCCAGTCCTGCGTTGCGGAAAACGACCTGACGGTCGCCGGCATCATCCTCACGCACGGCCACCTCGATCACATCGGCGGGGTGGACTGGGTGAAGGGATGGAGCGGCGCGCCGGTGGCCATCCACGAGGCCGACGCCGCCTGCCTCACCAGCCCGTCGCTCAACGGCAGCCTTTACTTCGGCGTGCAGGTGAAGGCCGCCCCGGCCGACCGGCTCCTGCGGGACGGCGATGAGGTGCAGGCCGGCCACCTGCGCTTCCAGGTGATCCACACTCCGGGCCACAGCCCCGGCGGCATCTGCCTGTACCGTCAGGGCCACCTGTTCGTCGGCGACACCCTCTTCGCCGGCTCCATCGGCCGCACCGACCTGCCCGGGGGCGACTTCCACACGCTGATCACGGCCATCAAGGCGCGGCTGCTCACCCTGCCGCCGGACACCTCCGTCTACCCGGGGCACGGCCCGGCCACCACCATCGGGGACGAAAAGGCGTACAACCCCTTCCTGGCGTAGCGGCCGGGAGCCTGTCCTTGACATTCCTTTCCTATCTTGGGTATAATCTGGTCGATTAACTGTTTACGTCGTGAACTTCGGGCCCGGAGGTGAGTGGAATGGAATCTGCCCGCATCGAGGCCTATCTCCCGCGGTTGGAGGCCTCGTTCGACAACATGGTGCGGGTCATGACGGCGGCGACGACGGCCTACCAGGAGGTAGCCCCGGGACCGAAGATGTCCATGAGCCAGATGATCGTCCTCAGGGCCTTGCGGAGCCGGGGACCGCTACAGGTGACCGAGGTGGCCAACGAGCTGACGGTCACGCTGAGCGCGGCGACCGGCCTCGTGGATCGGCTGGTGAAGGCGGGGCTCGCCGAGCGGGAGCGCGACCAGCGGGACCGCCGGGTGGTGTGGGTGAAGATCACCCCGGAGGGCGAGCGGGCCCTGGAGGCGGCGGTCCAGCGCCGGCGGGCCGCCTTCCGCGAGATGGTGAAGAACCTGTCGGAGGCGGACCTGGAGCAGCTCTGCAACATCCTCGACCGCATGGGGTAGGTTTTGGAGGACTTGAACTATAGTAAGTAGAATATATAGGGACCATCGTCTGAACTGTGGGGGGTTCACATATGGTCTTGACGGTGATCGGGCTCGCCCTTCTCGGGGTGTCCCTGGCCATTCCCAATGTGCTGGCCCTCCGGCTGGCGTTTGCGGACGCCGCCGAGCGGGAGGCCTCCAGGGCCCGGGCCCGCAGCGCGGCCCGCACGGGCGGCAGGCCGGCCGGCCCGAGGGTGCGGCTGCGCATCCCGGCGCCGCGGCTGCTACGCAGGGGCTACCTGTGGAAGGCTCTCAGCCCGCTGGTGTTCGCCCTCTCCGTAATGTTCGGCATCGCGGTGGGCGGCACGGCCGGCTATGTCCTGATGGCCCTGGGGCTCGTCAACCTGCTCCTGGGGCTGTGGGGCTGGGACGAATACGTGCCCGGCCATGCGGGTAAGCGTTAATAGGGGTTCCAACTGCGGGCGGGGGCCGGGCGAGAGCCACGGCCCCCTTTGAGGTGGTACAGCATGACTGCGATCCTACTTCGGGGCAACAGCCCCGTTTTCGCCGGCGACCTGACTCAGATGGGCCACGTCTTCTTCCCCGGTGAGGCCTTTGCCGTGTGGGTGCCGGGAAGTTCCCCGTCCCCGGCGGGCGCCGTGGAGTGGCAGGTGGATCTGACCGCAACCCCGGATCCGGTTTCAGGCTGCGCTTCAGCAGCCACCCGCCCCTGGCGGGTCGAGGTCACGGCCCGGGGACCCTGCGGAGAGCGCCGGGCGGAGGGCGGGCTGCTGCAGGATGCCGCGGAGAGCCCCCGCACCTTCGAGCACCGGCTGCGCCGGCTGGCCAAGGGGCTCCTGATCGACGCCCTGGCGCCGCTGGCGGGCTTCCGGCCGAAGTGGGGCATCCTCACCGGCGTGCGGCCCACCAAGCTTGTCCACCAGATGCTGGACGAGGGCGAGCCCGACCCCGTGACCCGCCTCACCGGGGAGTACCGGCTGGCCCCGGAGAAGGCGGAACTGCTAACCGGCGTGGCCCGGCTGCAGCGGCCGTTCCTCGGGCGGGACCCCCGTGCGGTGTCGCTCTACATCGGCATCCCGTTCTGCCCGTCCATCTGCTCCTTCTGCTCCTTCTCCATCTACCCCATCAACCAGTACCGGGGGCAGGTCTCCCCCTTCCTGCAGGCGCTGGGGCGGGAGATGGCGATCATCGGCGAGGCGATCCGCGCGCTCGGCCTCAGGGTGGAGTCGATCTACTTCGGCGGCGGCACCCCGACCAGCCCGCGGGACGACGACTTCGCCCACATGCTCCGCATGGCCGAGGAGCACCTGCTCAAAGGCCAGGCCCCGGCGGAGTACACGATGGAGGGGGGCCGGCCCGAGACCTTCAACCGGGCGAAGCTGGACGCGATGGCGGCCGCCGGCGTGAACCGGGTGAGCGTGAATCCCCAGACCACCGTGCAGGCCACCCTCATGCACCTGGGGCGCATCCACACGGTGGAGAAGTTCTACCGGGCCTACGAGCTGGTGCGGGCGCACCCGGCCGGCTTCACCGTCAACACCGACATCATCATCGGGCTGCCGGGCGAGGGGCCCGCCGAGGTGCACCACACCCTGGCGGACATGCGGCGCCTGGCGCCGGACAACCTCACCGTGCATACCCTGGCGGTCAAGCGGGGCTCCCGTATCCACGGCGAGGGCGAGGCCGGGCAGGTGCTGCGGGCGCTTACCCCCGCCGAGGCCGAGGCGCTGGTGCAGGACGCGGCGGAGACGGCCCGGGCGATGGGCCAGCGGCCCTACTACCTCTACCGGCAGAAGTTCATGGTCGGGGCCCTGGAGAACGTGGGCTACGCCCTGCCGGGCAAGGAGTCGGTCTACAACATCCAGATGATGGAGGAGCGGCAGACCGTGATCGGCCTGGGCGGCGGCGCCACCTCCAAGTGGTTCAAGCCCCTGGGGCAGAACCGGGGCTGGCTCCTGAAGGCGCCGGCCAACCCCAACGACCCGCAGACCTACGTGGAACGGGTGGAGGAGCTGGCCCGGCGCAAGGTCGCTCACCTGCGGCTGCTCTACGGCGAGTAGGGGGTGTCGCGCATGGCCTTTCGGCGCATCGCGGTCATCTACAACTCCGCCTCCGGCCGGCCCCGGGAGCGGGAGAGCCTGCTGGCGCGGCTGGCGGCGCCCCTGCGGGCGGCGGGCTGCACGGTGCATGTCTGCCCCACCGAGCGGCCGGGCCACGCGGCCGACATCGCCCGGGCGAAGGCCGGCGAGGGGTATGACCTGATCCTCGCCCACGGCGGCGACGGCACCATGAACGAGGCGCTGCAGGGGGTGATGGGCACCGGGGCCGCGCTGGGCTTCTGGCCCGGCGGCACCGCGAACGTGCTGGCGGCCGAGCTGCACCTGCCCCAGCGGCCCGAGGAGATGGCCCGGCGCATCCTGGCCGGCCGGACGGAGGAGGTGACGGTGGGCCGGGCCAACGACCGCTGGTTCCTGCTGATGGCGGGTGTGGGCCTCGATGCCGCCGTGGCCGGCTCGGTGGACCCCGACCTGAAGCGCCGGTTCGGCAAGGCTGCCTTCTTCGTGGCGGCCATGCAGTTCATCTGGCGCTGGGACCTGGCGCCCTTCCTGGTGCACCTGGAGGGCGAGCCGCCGGTGGAGGGTCGGTTCGTGGTGGCCGGCAACGCCCGCTCCTACGGCGGGGGCTTCCAGTTCACGCCGGATGCCGCCCTCACCGATCCCTGCCTCGATATCTGCATCTTCACCGCGGAGACGGTGGGAGACTACCTGGCGTACGTCTCGGCCGCCCTGGTGGGGCTGCACCGGAACATGCCCGGGGTGATCTACCGCAAGGTGCGCACCGTGTCCATTACCGCGGCCGGGGAGCACAGGCCGCTCACCCAGGTGGACGGCGAGGTGATCGGCAGCCTGCCGGTGACCCTGACGGCCGTCCCCCGGGCCCTGCGGCTTTTGGTTTAGGGGTATTGACAGGTCGTGGAACTAGCAGTAGAATGCAATTTCAAAGGCGATGACAGGGAACGGGGTTCCGCAGCGCCCCCTGCAGAGAGCCGGCCCTCGGGCTGAAAGGCCGGCGGGAAGGCGGCGGAGCCGGACAGCCCTCGAGCTGCGCAGTCGAAGGCCGTGCAGGCGGCGGCGGGCCGCCGGGGCGGCGAGATGCCGCCTGGCTGCGTAGGCTGCGCCGGAGACTCCCGCCGTTAGCAGAGGGAGGGGGCCTCACGCCCGTGCGGCCCTGCAGAGGGGATGCCTGCCTCCGGTGGGCATCAACGTGGGTGGCAACGCGAGCCGGCGCGCTCGTCCCATGGGGGGACGGGCGCTGTTTTTGTATCAGGATGAAGGAGGGTGTGCGGAGATGAAGCAGATTGTGGCGATGGGCGGCGGCGGCTTTTCCATGGAACCCGACAATCCGCTTCTGGACCGGTACGTGCTGAGCCTCACCGGCAAGACGCGGCCCAAGGTCTGCTTCCTGCCCACGGCCAGCGGCGACGCGGAGGGCTACATCGTCGACTTCTACCGCGCGATGACGCAGCTGGGGGCCGAGCCGACGCACCTCTCGCTGCTGCGCCCGACGGTGCGCGACATGGCCGCTTTCCTGCTGGTGCAGGACGTGATCTACGTGGGCGGCGGGAACACCAAGAACATGCTGGCCCTGTGGCGGGAGTGGGAGCTGGACCAGGTGCTGCGGACCGCCTGGGAGCAGGGCATCATCCTGGCGGGGCTGAGCGCCGGCGCCATCTGCTGGTTTGAGCAGGGGGTGACCGACTCGGTGCCCGGCGAGCTGACCGCCCTGCCGGGCCTGGGCTTCCTGAAGGGGAGCCACTGCCCGCACTACGACGGCGAGTCCGAGCGCCGCCCGGCCTACCACCGGCTCAGGAAGGCGGGGGTGCTGGCCGACGGCATCGCGGCGGACGACGGCGTGGCCCTGCATTACGTGGGCGACCACCTGGTGAAGGTGGTCAGTTCCCGGCCCGATGCCCGGGCCTACTGGGTCTACGTCCTGGACGGGACCGTGCGGGAAGAGCCGATCGATCCGGTCTACCTGGGGGAACCCGCCCCCCTCATAGGAACAATGCGAGGAGAGGATGGCGCGTGAGTATACAGGCACCGCGGGGATTCAACGACATCCTGCCCGGTGAACAGTACGGGTGGCGCGATTCCTACCGCTGGCAGCGGCTGGAGGAGATCTTCCGGGAGGTCGCCCGCCTCTACGGGTACCAGGAGCTCCGGCCGCCGATGGTGGAGTACGTGGACCTCTTCGTCCACGGCGTCGGCGCCACCACGGATATCGTCACGAAGGAGATGTTCAACATCACGCCCCGGGGCGACGACCCCGACGCCCGCCGCATGGCGATGCGGCCCGAGTTCACGGCGGGCCTGGTGCGGGCCTACCTGGAGAACGGCATGCCCAACAACCCGCAGCCCACCAAGATCTTCGCCTACGGACCGGCGTTCCGGTATGAGAACGTGCAGAAGGGCCGGTTCCGGGGCTTCCACCAGCTGGACGTGGAGGTCTTCGGCGCGCAGGACCCGGCGGTGGACGCCGAGGTGATCAAGCTGGGGCTTGACGTGGTGGCCCGCCTGGGGCTGACCGGGCTCGTGGTCTCGGTCAACTCCATCGGCTGCCCGAACTGCCGGCCGCGGTACCGGGAGGCGCTGCAGAACCACTTCCGGCCGCACCTGGGCGAGCTCTGCGAGGACTGCAACACCCGGTTCGAGCGAAACCCCCTGCGGCTGATCGACTGCAAGCGGGACGCCGGCCACCCGGCGCAGCAGAGCGCCCCGGTGACGCTGGACTACCTCTGCGACGACTGCCGCACCCACTGGGAGGGGCTCCTCAGCCACCTGGAGGCGATGGGGATTCCGTACCAGATCGACACCCGCATCGTGCGGGGGCTCGACTACTACACCAAGACCGTCTTCGAGGTGCTGCACCCCAAGCTGGGCGCGCAGTCCGCCCTGTGGGGCGGCGGCCGCTACGACGGCCTCATCGAGGTGGTCGGCGGCAAGCCCACGCCCGGCGTCGGCTTCGGCATGGGCATGGAGCGGGTGCTGATGGTGCTGGAGGAGGAGGGGCTGACGGCCCCCTTCGCCGACCGGCCCCGGCTGGATGTCTTCGTCGTCACCCTGGGCGAGGCCGCCCGGCCCGTCGGGCTGAAGCTGCTGTACGAGCTCAGGGACGCGGGGATCTCCGCGGACATCGACTACCTGGGTCGCAGCCTGAAGGCGCAGATGAAGTACGCGGGCAAGCAGAACAGCCGGTACGTCGTCATCCTGGGCGAGGACGAGGTCCAGCGTGGCGAGGCATCGGTGAAGAACATGGACGAGGGAACGCAGGAGAGCGTGCCGCTCGACCAGATTATCTCGCACGTGCGGAGGGCTGAAGTATGAGCGAATCGATTCACGGCATGAAACGGACGTTCTTCTGCGGCGAGGTGGCCGAGCACCTGGTGGACCAGGAGGTCATCGTGAACGGCTGGGTGCAGCGGCGCCGTGACCACGGCGGGCTGATCTTCGTGGACCTGCGCGACCGCACGGGCCTGGTCCAGGTGGTCTTCGACGCGGAGGAGTGCGGCGGCGAGGTCTTCAGCAAGGCCGAGCAGGTGCGCTCCGAGTACGTGCTGGCCGTGCGGGGCCGGCTGACCCACCGGGCGCCGGAGGCGGTGAACCCCAACATCGCGACGGGCCGGTTCGAGATCCGGGCCCGGGACATGCGCATCCTCAACCCGGCCAAGACGCCGCCCTTCTATATTCAGGATGACATTGACGTCGACGAGACGGTGCGGCTGAAGTACCGCTACCTCGACCTGCGCCGGCCGGAGATGCAGCGCAACCTCATCCTCCGGCACCGGGTCACCAAGGCGGTGCGGGACTTTTTCGACGAGAACGGCTTCCTGGAAATCGAGACGCCGATGCTCACCAAGTCGACCCCCGAGGGGGCCCGCGACTACCTGGTGCCCTCCCGGGTGAATCCCGGCAAGTTTTACGCCCTGCCCCAGTCGCCCCAGATCTTCAAGCAGCTCTGCATGGTGAGCGGCCTGGAGCGGTACGTGCAGATCGTGCGCTGTTTCCGGGACGAGGACCTGCGGGCCGACCGGCAGCCGGAGTTCACCCAGATCGACGTGGAGATGTCGTTCGTGGAGCGGGACGACGTGCTGGCCATGATGGAGCAGATGGTGGCCCGGGTCTTCCGGGACGCCCTCGGCGTGGAGGTGACGCCCCCCTTCCGGCGGATCACCTGGGCCGAGGCCATGGCCCGGTACGGCTCCGACAAGCCCGACCTGCGCTTCGGCATGGAGCTGGTGGACGTGAGCGATGTGGCGGCCGGCTGCGGCTTCGGCGTCTTCAAGGGCGCCGTGGAGGCCGGCGGTCAGGTGAAGGGCATCAACGCCAAGGGCTGCGGCGGGTACTCCCGCAAGCAGATCGATGAGCTGACGAGCTTCGTGAAGGCATACAAAGCGAAGGGGCTCGCGTACATCGCGCTGGGCGAGGACGGCGAGGTGCGCTCCTCCTTCACCAAGTTCCTCACCGAGGCGGAGACGGCGGAGATCATCCGCCGGCTGGAGGGCGAGCCCGGCGACCTGCTGCTCTTCGTCGCCGACCAGCCAGACGTGGTGGCCGCCGCGCTCGGCGCCCTGCGGATCGAGATGGGCAACCGGCTGGGGCTGCGCAAGCCCGGCGAGTTCAACCTGCTGTGGGTCGTCGACTTCCCGCTGCTGGAGTGGGACGACGAGGAGAACCGCTTTGTGGCGGTGCACCACCCGTTCACGTCGCCCCACCCCGAGGACCTGGACAAGGTCTTCAAGGAAGGGGCCAGCCGGGAGGAGCTGGCGGCCATCCGGGCCAACGCCTACGACCTGGTCCTGAACGGCGTCGAGCTGGGCGGCGGGTCGATCCGAATTCACCAGCGGCCGCTGCAGAACCGGATGTTCGAGCTGCTGGGCTTCACGCCCGAGGAGGCGCAGACCAAGTTCGGCTTCCTGCTGGACGCCTTCGAGTACGGCGCCCCGCCCCACGGCGGCATCGCCTTCGGCCTCGACCGGTTCGTCATGCTGCTGGCCGGCCGGCAGTCGATC
>JAMNXV010000020.1 GCA_023623185.1 Bacillota bacterium | reverse complement strand
GCGGTGGGCGTCTACACCGTCGCGCGGGTGGAGAGCCGCAACGACCTGTACCGCGCGGGGCTGTTTGTGGGGATCGCCAACGTGGTGACGATCCTTGCCCTGAACCTGCTGGAGTCGGCGCCGCTGCTGGACTGGCTGCTGTGGCGCGACGTGGCCCTGGGCCTGGTGAACGGCCTCCTGGTGGCCATCCTCGCCACCGGCGCCCTGCCGCTGTTTGAGACGCTCTTCGGCATCGTCACGCCGCTGAAGCTCCTGGAGCTCTCCAACCCCAACCACCCGCTGCTGAAGCGGCTTATGGTCGAGGCGCCGGGCTCCTACCACCACACCATCCTGGTGGCCAACCTCTGCGAGGCGGCGGCCGAGGCGATCGGCGCCGACCCGGTACTGGCCCGGGTCGGGGCATACTACCACGACATCGGCAAGATCAAGCGGCCTGCGTTCTTCGTGGAGAACCAGTTCGGCGGGGAGAACCCGCACGACAAGCTGCCCCCTAGCCTGTCAGCCATGATCATCACCAGCCACGTGAAGGAAGGGGTGGAGCTGGCCAGGGAGGCGGGCCTGCCCCAGGAGATCATCGACTTCATCCCCGAGCACCACGGCACCACCCTGGTCAGCTATTTCTACCACATGGCGTCGCAGAACAGCCAGTCGGAGTATGTGCTGGAAGAGGACTTCCGCTACGAGGGGCCCAAGCCCCGCAGGCGGGAGACGGCCATCTGCATGCTGGCGGACGCCTGCGAGGCCTCGGTCCGGGCCATGCGGCAGAAGAGCCACCTGTCGCATGAGCAGATCGAGCAGCAGGTGCGCAAGATCATCAGCGACCGGCTCCAGCAGGGGCAGCTGGACAACTGCGACCTGACCCTGAAGGAGCTGGACACCATCGCCAGGGTGTTCGTGAAGGTGCTCAGCGGGGTTCACCATGCCCGCATCGATTACCCCGCGCAGCAGCAGTCCGGCGAGGGTGGAGAACAGCAGGAAGCCGCGTCAGGGGATTCCACAGGGAACGAGGAGGCGTCTCCCGGGCCGGGCGGCGCCGAGGAGGATACGGACAATGGAGATCTGGATCAGCAACGAACAGGAGACGGTGGAACTGACGGCGGAGCAGGAGGACCTGATTCGGCAGGTCGCTGAGCGGGCCCTGGAGCTGGCCGGGGCAGCGTTCGGCACCCACGTCTCCGTTTCCATCACGCTGGTGGATGATGCGGCCATCACCGACCTGAACCGTGACCACCGTGGGCTGGCCAGCCCCACCGACGTGCTCTCCTTCTCGCAGCTGGAGGGGGAGGACATGGCCGACCTGCCTGAAGGGGAGCCGCTGCCCCTGGGCGATATCGTCATCTCGCTGGAGCGGTGCGTCAGCCAGGCGGCCGAGTACGGCCACACCTTCGAGCGTGAGCTGGGCTTCCTGACGGCGCACGGCATGCTTCACCTGCTGGGCTGGGACCACCAGACCCCCGAGGAGGAGGCCGCCATGATGGCCAAGACCGAGGAGATCTTGGCGGGACTGGGGCTGAGCCGATGAGCGGGCGGCCCTTCCGGCACACCGCGATCCTCCCGCGGTTTCGCGATGCGGGCCGCGGGCTGGTGCGGGCCTACCGGGAGGAGCCGAACCTGCGCTTTCACGTGTTTGCCGGCGCCTGCGCGGCCGTGGCCGGCTTCGCGGTGGGCCTGACGGGCTGGGAGGTGGCCTACCTGGCTGCCACCGTCGCCCTGGTGCTGTTCGCCGAACTGGTGAACACCGCGGTCGAGCGGGCGGTGGATCTGGCCGCCGGCCGTGAGCGACACCCGCTGGCGGGCGCGGCCAAGGAAGTGGCCTCCGGCGCCGTGCTGCTGACCGCGCTGCACGCCGTGTTCGCCGCGGGGCTTCTTTTCGCGGTGCGGCGGGACCTGGCCCAGAGCGTGCAGGCGGCGCTCGCCCTGCTGATCCGCCAGCCGCTCTGGCTGCTGCCGCCTGCCATCACCGGGCTGCTGGGCCTTTTTGGGGGCGCCCGGCACGAATCCTGAGGAGGGATCTGCCCATGACCGATGCTGAACTGATCGCCGCCGCCCGCGACGCGCGCGGGCGGGCTTACGTGCCCTACTCCCGCTTCCCGGTGGGGGCCGCGCTGCTGGCCGACGACGGCACCCTCTACACCGGCTGCAACATCGAAAACGCCAGCTTCGGCCTGACCAACTGCGCCGAGCGCACGGCGATCTTCAAGATGGTGAGCGACGGGCGGCGGCGCTTCACGACCATCGCCGTCATCGCCGACACCGACGGGCCCTGCAGCCCCTGCGGCGCCTGCCGCCAGGTGATGAGCGAGTTCGGGCCCGACGCCCGGGTCATCCTGACCAACCTGAAGGGCGACACCTGGGTGGGGTCTGTGCGGGACCTGCTCCCCGGGGCCTTCACCCCGGACGATCTGCCCGGCGACGGGGAGGGTTGCGCATGAAAGAGGCGCCCTTCCGTTCAGGCTTCTGCTCCATCGTGGGCCGCCCCAATGTGGGCAAGTCCACCCTCTTGAACGCCTTCGTCGAGGCGAAGCTGGCCATCATGTCGGACAAGCCGCAGACCACCCGCAACCGCATCCTGGGCGTTTACAACCGGCCCGATGCGCAGGTGGTCTTCCTGGACACGCCGGGCATCCACAAGCCGCGCCACCGGCTCGGGGAGTACATGAACAAGGTGGCCATCGGCACCATTCCCGAGGTGGACGTGGTGCTCTTCGTGGTCGACGGCTCCGCGCCGGAGCCCGGCGAGGGCGACAAGTACGTGGCCGATGTTGTGGCCCGCTCCGGCCGGCCGGCGATCTTGGTGGTCAACAAGATGGACCGGGTGAAGCGGGGCGACTGGTACGAGGTGATGGACGCTTACAAGGCCCTCGGCGATCCGCAGAACCGCAGCGAGGACCCCGAGCCCGATTCACCCGCCATCGAGTGGATCGACATCGTGCCGGTGTCGGCCCTGGAGAACACCAACATCGACCCGCTGCTGGACCTGATCGTGGAGCAGATGGAGGAGGGGCCGAAGTACTACCCCGACGACATGATCACGGACCAGCCCGAGCGGTTCGTCATCGCGGAGTTCATCAGGGAGAAGATCCTCCACCTCACCCGGGAGGAGATTCCGCACTCGGTGGCGGTGGAGGTGGAGCAGCTTCAGCGGCGGGAGAGCGGCACCGTCTACGTGAGCGCATCGATTTACGTGGAGCGGGACAGCCAGAAGGGGATCATCATCGGCAAGCGGGGGTCGATGCTGAAGGAGATCGGCGCCCGGGCCCGGCGGGAAATCGAGGAGATGCTGGGCTCGAAGATCTACCTGGAGCTGTTCGTGAAGGTGCGGGAGGACTGGCGGAACCGGGAGTCGGTCCTCAGGAGCCTCGGGTACCGGGAGGAGTAGGCGAGCACGCGGGGCGGCGTGGTTCGCGGAGGTCGCCGGGTGAGAAGGGCGGCCTCCGTTTGGTTATGGCCCCAGGCTGGATCATTCACAGCAAAGGAGAGGATCACGCACCATGGAAAACTTCGTCTTCCACAATCCCACCAAACTGATCTTCGGCCGCGGGCAGATCAGGCACCTGCGCGGGGCGCTGGAGCCGTACGGGAAACGGTTGCTTCTGGTGTACGGCGGCGGCTCCATCAAGCGCACCGGCCTGTACGATGAGGTGATGGCCATCCTGCGGGAGGCCGGCTGCGAGGTGTTCGAACTGCCGGGGGTGGAGCCCAATCCCCGGCTGACCACCGTCCACCGGGGCGTGGAGATCTGCCGTCGGGAGCAGATCGAGTTCATCCTCGCCGTCGGGGGCGGCAGCGTGATCGACTGCGCGAAGGCGATTGCGGTCGGCGCCCGCTACGACGGCGACGTGTGGGAGGTCATCACGGGCAAGGCGCGGGCGACGGGCGCGCTGCCCTTCGGCACGGTGCTGACCCTGGCGGCCACCGGCTCGGAGATGAACTCGGGCTCGGTGATCACCAACTGGGAGACCCGGGAGAAGCTCGGCTGGGACGCCGCCCCTCACACCTACCCCGCCTTCTCGATTCTGGACCCGGTGTACACCTTCACGGTGCCCAGGGACCACACCGTATATGGCGTGGTGGACATGATGTCGCACGCCCTGGAGCAGTACTTCCACACGGCGGCCAACGCGCCCCTGATCGACCGGTGGATCGAGGAGCTGCTGCGGACGGTCATGGAGGCGGCGCCGAAGGCGGTGGCCGACCCGGAGGATTACGCCGCCCGGGAGACGCTCATGTTCTGCGGCACGATGGCCCTGAACGACGTGCTCTCCATGGGCACCGACGGGGGCGACTGGGCCACCCATGCCATCGAGCATGCGATTTCGGCGGTCTACGACATCCCCCACGGCGGCGGGCTGGCCATCGTCCACCCCAACTGGATGAAGTACTGCCTGGACGCCGACCCGGCGCGCTTTGCCCGCCTTGCGGTGCGGGTCTTTGACGTGGAACCGGCCGGCCGCACCGACCGCGAGGTGGGGCTGGAAGGGATCGAGCGGCTGCGGCAGTTCTGGTCCAGCATCGGCGCGCCTTCACGGCTCGCCGACTACGGCATCGGGGACGATCAGATCGAGCGCATGGCGGCCCTGGCCACCGAGGGCGGGACCATCGGCCAGTTCCGCAAGCTGACGCAGGAAGACGTGGCCGCGATCCTGCGGATGTCGCTGTAGGCACCGGTTCGCCCCGTGCCTTCCCGGGCATACCATGATCCTATCTGGAATGCCCTGCGGGAGGCTGAGCGCGATGCAGATTCATGTGGTTGAGCCCGGGCAGTCGCTCTACGGCATCGCCCGCGCCTACAGCGTCACCCCCGAGTCCATCGTTGAGGCCAACCAGCTGAACGGGCTGCCCTACCTGGTCGTCGGGCAGGCCCTGGTCATCCCCATCACGGGCCGGTACTACTGGGTCCAGTCAGGGGACTCCCTCTGGTCCATCGGCCAGCGGTTCGGCGTGGCGCCGGCGGAGCTGGCCCGCGTCAACGGCATCCCCCCGGGTACGCTGCTGCCCGTCGGCCTGCGCCTCTACATACCGCCCGGCCCGCGGCCGGAAATCGAGGCCAACGCCTACGTGGAGCCCTTCGGCGAGAGCGTGAGCCCGAACCTCATCGCCGCGTCGCGGGCGACGGTGCCCTACCTCACCTACCTGGCCCCGTTCAGCTTCCGGGTGCAGCGGGACGGCTCCCTCCAGCCGCCGCCGCTAGACGGCCTGCTGGAGATCGCCCGGGAGGGCGGGGCGGTGCCCATGCTGGTGGTGACCAACCTGGAGGAGGGCGGCTTCAGCGCGGAGCTGGGCCAGGCGATCCTGAACGACCAGGCGGTGCAGGACCGGCTGCTGCAGGAGATCCAGCGGCTCATCCGGGAGATGGGCTTTCGGGATGTGCACTTCGACTTCGAGTTCCTGCGGCCTGAGGACCGCGAGGCGTACAACCGGTTCCTCCGGCGGGCGGCCGACCTCATCCACGCCGAGGGGGCCCTCATCTCCACCGCCCTGGCGCCGAAGGTCAGCGCGGAGCAGGCGGGCCAGTGGTACGAGGCCCACGACTACGCCGCCCACGGGCAGACGGTGGACTTCGTTGTGCTGATGACCTACGAGTGGGGCTACAGCGGCGGGCCGCCCATGGCCGTCTCGCCCATCGACCAGGTGCGCCGGGTGCTGGAGTTCGCCGTCACCCAGATCCCGCCGGGGAAGATCATGATGGGCCAGAACCTCTACGGCTACGACTGGACCCTGCCGTACCGGCCCGGCGGCGAGTACGCACGGGCGATCAGCCCGCAGGAGGCCATCCGCCAGGCCGCACAGCGGGGGGTGGCCATCGAGTTCGATCCGACCGCCCAGGCCCCGTTCTACCGCTACGTGGATGAGCAGGGCCGCACCCACGAGGTCTGGTTCGAGGATGCCCGCTCGATTCAGGCCAAGTTCGACCTGTTGAAGGAGATGGGGCTCAGGGGCATCAGCTACTGGAAGCTGGGCCTCGATTTCCCGCAGAACTGGCTGCTGTTGGACGACAACTTCACCGTGACCAGGCGGACGGGCTGACGCATCCTCCGCCCGCGACGGGGAGACTAAAGGGAAAAGCGGGAGCCGAAACGGCAGACCCTGCGAAAGTCAGGAGGTGCGCAGGTGTTTTCCCTTCCCACCCCGGCGGGCGGAACGCTCTGGTACGCCGAGTCGGGACCGGCGGACGGCCGGCCCATGCTGCTGCTCCACGCCGCACTCCAGACCCACGAGTCGATGGCGCCGCTGGTGGAGGAGCTTGCGCCCCTCGGCCTGCGGCTGGTAGCGGTCGACCTGCCCGGCCACGGCCGCAGCACCCATTCGGGGCCGCTGACGATCGCCGGCATGGCCGACGCCGTCGAGGCGCTGATCGACCGCCTGGGACTGGGCCGGCCGCTGGTGGCCGGGTACAGCCTGGGCGGCATGGTGGGTATCGAGCTGGCGCTCCGGGGTCGAGCCTCGGGGCTGATCGTCCTGGCTTCCCGCATCCGGCCGGCGGGCGATAGCCGCGCCGCCTTCGCGCCCGCGGCCATCCGCCGGCGTTCGCCCCTCTGGGCGCGGCAGCTGGAGGAGAAGCACACCGCCACGCCGTGGGAGCGGCTGGCCACGGCCCTGGGGGAGGAACTGGCCACGTGGCCCGGCTTTGACCCGGCCGCCCTGGCGGCCCTCTCGGTTCCGGTGCTGGTGGTGCAGGGCGACCGGGACCAGATGGTGCCGCTGGAGCAGGGGCAGGAGCTGGCCCGGCTCGCACCGCAGGGGCGCTTTCACCTGGTGCCGCGGGCCGGTCACCCCGAGTTGCTCTACCGGACCGATGCCCGGGCGGCGGTGAAAGAATTTCTTGAGAAACTGTCAGGATGAACGGTTGCATCTGCTCGTCGCTCTGTTTACAATAACTAGAGGACGTTTCGAACAAGGGGCGCCCTAGCCGCAGGGCGCCCCTTCAAGTGGGCGTGTCGAACGGAGGTGGTGTTGAGAATGGATGCCGGGCCAAGTCTGAGTCTGGAATCGTGCAGTTTGCGGAACCCTTTAGGAGGCCCGTCCATACTCACAGCCCTCCGGTACGAACCGCCGAGTGGGGTGAGGTCTGCCGCCGCGCGCCGGTGGTAGGCTTCGCCTGATCCGGTCGTTCCTGCGCTTCGCTACGGCTGTGCGGGCCTCCGCATGGCCGTCTTCTCTTCTTCGGGGAGGCGGCAAGCTCCACACGAAAGGGAGGCGAGGCCAATGAACCAGGAACTGATCGGAACGCTGGACCAGACCATCGTCTTGCTGCGGCAGCAGCGGCTGGACGAGCTACGCACCCTCCTCACCGATCTCCATCCGGCCGACCTCGCCGAGGTGCTGCGGGAGCTTGAGGAGGAGCAGCGGACGGCCGTGGTGCAGCTACTGGCCGGTGCAACGGCTGCCGAGGCGATCAGCGAACTGGAGCTGGAGGAGCAGGCCGATCTGGTCACCGCGCTGCCGCCGGCGCAGGCCAAGGCCATCCTGGACGAGATGTCCGCGGACGACGTTGCGGACCTGTTCGCCGAGCTGAAGCCCGAGCAGGCGGGGGCCCTGCTCGACCTCATGGCCCATGAGGAAGCCACCGACGTCCGGGAGCTGATGGGCTTCGAGGAGGACTCGGCGGGCGGCATCATGACGACCGAGTTCGTGGCCATTCACGCGCACCGCACCGCGGCCGAGGCCATCGAGCAGCTGCGCCGGGAGGCACCCTCGGCGGAGACGGCGTACTACGTATACGTGGTGGATGCGCGGGAGCGGCTGGTCGGCGTGCTCTCGCTCCGCGAGCTCATCGTCGCGCCGCCGGAGACCGAGGTCCGGTCGATTATGCGCACCAATCCCGTCGCGGTGCACGTGAGCGAGGACCAGGAAGAGGTCGCCCGCGTGGTGCAGAAGTACAACCTGCTGGCCGTGCCCGTCGTCGATGACCAGCAGATCCTGCGGGGAATCGTGACGGTCGACGACGTCATCGACGTCATCGAAGAGGAGGCCACCGAGGACCTGTACCGGGCCGGCGGCGTTTCCGAGGTGGAACAGGAGATCGACATTGAAGGGGCGATCTGGCCGTCGATCAAGGCCCGTCTGCCGTGGCTCCTGGGCCTGCTTTTCCTGAGCCTGCTCTCGGGCAAGGTGATCGAGACGTTCACCCCGCTCATGGATCGCGTCTCCGCGCTGGCGGTCTTCATCACCACGATGGCCGGCGGGGCCGGAAATGCGGCCACGCAGGCCCTGACCGTGATGGTGCGCCGGCTGGCCACGGGCGAGGTGGAGCGTGACCGGCTGGTCAGGGTGGTCTGGCGGGAGGCCCGGATCGGCCTGGCGATCGGGCTGTTCTGCGGCGTGGTGCTGGGCATCGCCGCCACGCTCTGGCACGGCTCGCCGTGGATCGGCGTGATCATCGGTCTCTCCATCACCGTCAACCTGATGCTCGCCAAGGCGGCCGGCTCGCTGGTGCCCGTGCTCATCCAGCGGATCGGGCTGGATCCGGCGGTGGCGTCCGGCCCCTTCATCGCCACGATTACGGATACGACCTCGATGCTGGTGTACTTCTCCATCGCCGCGCTGGTGCTCCGTGCGGTGCTCTGAGCCATTCGGTCAGAATACGCTGCGAGGAGGTTCGCACAGATGGCCCACCTGTTTGAGCCCATCACGCAGAAGTCGGTTACCCTGCGCAACCGCATCGTCATGTCCCCGATGTGCATGTACGTCGCCGGCACCGACGGCATTGCCACCGACTGGCACCTCGTCCACTACGGCACCCGGGCGACGGGCGGCATCGGCCTCATCATCGCCGAGGCCACGGCCGTGGAGCCCAGGGGCCGCATCTCCGAGCACGACCTCGGCCTTTGGAACGACGCGCAGGCGGAGGCCCTGGCGCGCGTCGCCCGCTTCGTGCGGGAGCAGGGCGCAGCCTTCGGCATCCAGCTGGCCCATGCCGGCCGGAAGGCCTGGTCCCCGCGCAAGGGCCAGGGGCCGGAGCCGGCCGTGGCCCCCAGCGCGCTCCCCTGGGGCGACGACTGGGTGACGCCTCAGGAGCTGGACGGTGAGGGGATCGATCGCATCGTGGCAGCCTTCGGGGCGGCGGCCCGGCGGGCGGGCGAGCTGGGCTGCGACATGGTCGAGATCCACGCCGCCCACGGCTACCTGCTGCATGAGTTCCTCTCGCCGCTTTCCAACAAGCGCACCGACGAGTACGGCGGCCCGCTGGAGAACCGGGCGCGCCTCCTGACGCGGGTCTGGGAGGCCGTGCGTGAGGCCTTCCCGGCCGACCGGCCGGTGTGGGTGCGCATCTCCGCGACTGACTGGGTGGAGGGCGCATGGGACGTCGACGAGGCGGTGGAGCTGGCCCGCTGGATGAAGGCATGGGGCGTGGACCTGGTGGATGTCTCCAGCGGCGGCAACTCGCCCCTGCAGCAGATCACGAACCTCGGCCCGGGCTACCAGGTGGCCTTCGCCGAGCGGATCCGGCGTGAGGCCGGCGTCCCCACCGGCGCTGTGGGGCTGATCACCAGTCCCGACCAGGCGGACTCCATCGTGCGCAGCGGCCAGGCCGACGTGGTGCTGCTGGGCCGGGAGCTCCTGCGCAACCCGTACTTCCCGCTGGCGGCCGCCCACCGGCTGGGGCACGAGGTGGAGTGGCCCGCACCCTACGTGCGGGGCAAGTTCCGGCGGTGAGACGGGAGGTTCGAAGGTGAGCTGGGTACTGATTGGTGTGGCGGGCGCCGCAGGTGCGGTGGCCCGCCTCCTCGTCGGCGCGTGGATCGATGGCCGGCCGGGTGGCCGGGCGTTTCCCTGGGGCACCTTCGCCGTCAACATCGCCGGTTCGCTGCTGCTGGGGCTTCTCACAGGCCTCGTCGTGGGACGCGGCTGGCTCGCGCCTGAGGTGAAGGTCGTGCTCGGAGCGGGATTTCTCGGTGCGTTTACCACGTTCTCGACCTGGCTGCTTGACCTGCACGAGGCCTTGAGGCGGGGTGACCACCGGGCCGCATTCGTGAACGCTGCGCTGAGCACCGGGTTGGGCCTCCTGGCTGCGTGGTTGGGCCTGGCCCTGGGGTGGGGGCGATGAACCGCCTTGCCGTGGCCGGTGTTGCTGCAGGGGGCGCCCTGGGGGCCTGGGCCCGCCACGGGCTGGGTAGCTGGCTGACGGCGCTTTTGCCCTCGACTTTCCCCTTGCCAACGCTCATGATCAACGTACTCGGCGCCCTGTTGCTGGGCTTCGTGGCCGGATACGGCATCGAGCGGGGGCGTCTGCCAGAGGCGTGGCGCCTGCCCGTGACTGTCGGCTTCATCGGCTCGTTCACCACGTTCTCCACCTGGTCTGTCGACACGGTGCTCCTTCTTGATGCCGGCCGCTGGCCGCTGGCCTTGGCCAATGTGGGCATTAGCCTGGCCGTGGGGCTGGCGGCGGTCTGGGTCGGGCGCAGGCTGGCTTTCCGATGGCGCGTATGAGGTTGGGACCTGCGGGTCCCAACCTTTTTCACGCCTGGTGCGTCTTACATAGAGAGCCCGGGTGCAGAGCCCGGGCAGCGCCATGGAGGAGGGGTGCCATGCGCACGACCTATACTGAGCGGCTGATTCGCTTCGGACTTGGCCTGGCCGCCGCCGCCCTGCTGCTCTGGCTCCTGCGTGAGAGCTTGCCCGGGGGGATGCCAGGCGATGGCCTGTCTCTTCGAACTGGTCAGCCCGTGGGCGAGTTGATCGCGCCCGCCCTGGGAACCACCCTGGGGAATGCAGCCGCGGCACTGCTGTTCGCACTGCCCGCAGCGCTGCTTCTGGGCGTCCCGGCCGGCTTCAGGCCACATAGTGTGATCGACCGGGTGCTTCAGGCGCCGGCGGTGGCCGTCATGGGCGTGCCGGCCTTCACGGCGGCCATCCTGGGGGTCTGGCTGATCATGTCGGGCCCTCTCGATCACCTTCGGCTCGCGGGCGCGGCTCACGGGGCCCTGACCGTGCTGCTGGCCGGTTGGCTGGCCAGGGCCATCCGCGACGGGCTGGCCGGCACCCGCGGGGAGGGCGTTCCCCTGGCTCCCGGCCGTGCTGTGGCGGCCGTGCTGGGCCGCATCCTGCAGCAGACGGGCAACATCCTGCTGTTCACGATGGTGGTGGAAGTCGTGGCACGGGGCTCCGGGGCGGGTGTCTGGGGCCAGGTGACAACGGCCGTCCTCAACCGGGATTTCCCGGTGTTCCACGCGGGGCTGTGGGTGTTGATTGCCCTCGTCCTGGTGGGGCATCTGCTGGGCGACCTGCTGGTGACGGCAGCCGGCGGGACGCGGCCGGCGGGCCGGCTTTCCAGGGGCTGGCTGGTCATCGGCTGTCTGCTGTTCGTGCTGCTCCTGGCGGCACCACTGCTGGGCGATGCGTCGGCTGCTCTTTCCGCAGATCTGAGCCTCCGGTTACTTCCGCCGGGCAGTGAAGGTCACGCCCTGGGGACGGACCATATGGGCCGTGACGTGCTCTCTCGCATCGGGGCGGGTGCACGCACCTCGCTCGCCATCGCCGGTGGTGCCATGCTGGTCGCGGCCCTCGGCGGCGCCGTGCTGGCCGGAATCGGCCTGGCGACGGGCCGCGTGGGCTCCGCAGTGCTCACGCCGCGGGTGGCCGTTCCCGGGCTCGTGGGGCCCGTGGTCGCGGGCCTCGCAGGCGCGCTAATCTGGCGGCCCGGCATCATCACCCTCATCGTCACCCTGGGGGTGGCCTCGATCCCGGCGATGGGCTGGGCATTCCGCCGGTTCGGGATGTCGAAGGGGCAACAGGGGGCAGCCCTGCTGGGCCTCGTGCTCCTCGCCTTCGCCCAGATCCTGCTGGCCGAGTTCATCCTGGGCTTGTTCGGGTTTGGGGTTATGCCGCCCTCAGCGTCGCTGGGCAGCCTGGTCAGAGATGCCATGCCTCACCTGCGGCAAGCACCGCATCTGCTCTGGAGCGCGTTGCCCGGGGCTGCCGGGGTGATGGGCCTCTTCCTCGCGGGCCACGCCCTGTTGGATGCAGCGCCGGGGGAGGAGTAGATCTTTGGTAGCGTTCCCTGCCATCTGGCAGGAGGGTGGTCGGCTCACGTGGAAATGGTAGGGCGACCTGGGGAATCAACCCGGTCAGACCAAGGAGGCGATCACCGTGAACAAGGCAATGGAGGCAGCCCTGAACGAGCAGATCAAGCTCGAACTCCACTCGGCGTATACCTACCTCGGCATGGCGGCCTACTGCGAGTCCACCAACCTTCCGGGCATGGCGCACTGGCTGGAACTCCAGGCGAAGGAAGAGCTGGAGCACGCGATGAAGATCTACGGCCACGTCAACGACCGCGGGGGCCGGGTGGCCCTGAAGGCAATCCCCGAGCCTGTTCTGGACTACGCCTCGCCGCTGGCCGTGTTTGAGGCGGTGCTGGCCCATGAGCAGAAGGTCACGGCCTCCATCCACAAGCTGTATGCCCTGGCGGTGGAGGAGAAGGACTACGCCTCACTGCCCCTGCTCCAGTGGTTCATCGAGGAGCAGGTGGAAGAGGAGTCGAGCGCAGACGAGGTGCTGCAGAAGATCCGCCTCGCCGGCGACAGCAAGAGCGCCTTGCTCTTCCTCGACAGCCAGCTGGGTTCCCGGGAGTAGCGATTTACCTCATCAACGACAGCCGGGCTGTTCCGCAGTCACCGTGAGTGACTACGGGACAGCCCGACGCATTTCCGCAGAAACGGGGCTGCCCCAGCAGAGATGCTTTGGGGAGAGCCCCGTTCCGTATTTGCGGCGGCGG
>JAMNXV010000093.1 GCA_023623185.1 Bacillota bacterium | reverse complement strand
GGAGGCGATCTGGGTGCTCCAGGACGCCACCGCCCGGATCCCGGGCGTCCTGCGGGAATCCCTGATGCAGATGCGGCGCCGGGACCAGGTGGTGCGGGGCATCATCACCAAGGTGGACCTGCCCAAGGCCGACCTGGACAGGGCCGGGCGCCTGCTGCAGAGCATCGGGGTCAGGCCGCCGTACTATCCGGTCTCCGCCGTCACCGGCGAGGGGCTGGAGGTCCTCCGCAACCTGCCTGAGCTCAGGCAGGCGCTGGGCGGCGAGTCCGATCCCGCCGCTTCAGGTGAACCATAGTACCAATGACCCGGGGACGTAGTCCCCGGGTCACTTCTTATTTATGGTAGTTCCGCGAGCACGCACCAGGCGCCGATTCGGACCCAGGTTGCAGAATACACGAAAATCAGCCTTTAGTCTACTGCTCTCTGGAAGGAAGATATTCTCGCGCATCGAATCTCGTTGTTAGCGCCTGTGCTCGCCACTCGCCACTGAACCGTCCCGGGAGGTGTGCGGCCCGTGGAAGAAAGACAGCGCATCATCCAGGAGTACGTTCCCGGAAAACAAGTAACGCTGGCCCACCTCATTGCGCATCCCACGGCGGAGTTGTGCGAGCGGCTCGGCATCGATCAGGCAGGCGCCATCGGTATCCTGACGATCACCCCGGGAGAAGGAGCGATCATCGCCGGCGATGTGGCCACCAAGGCTGCGCCCGTGGGGATCGCGTTCCTCGATCGTTTCAGCGGTGCAGTCGTGATATACGGTGACGTCGCCAGTGTGGAAGCCGGCTTGCGGGCAGTCAACGAGACATTGGGAGAGGTCCTGAAGTTCACCCCGAGCATGATCACACGGTCGTAGCCCACTCTCTGCTGCACTGGAGGAGCGTTCATGCAGTCGGTCCGTGTACTCGTAGCCGTAGAGGACCGGCAGGAACGGGATCAGGTCATCGTCGCACTGAAACGGGCCAACATCCCACCTCTGGCAGACACCGATGACGGCACCACGGCGCTGAACCTGACCCGGTCGCTCACCCCCGACATGCTGGTTCTGGACATCCAGCTCCGGGGTCCGGGCGGGTGCAGGGTCGCCGACGAGTTGCTGTCGTCTGCCCACACGTCTCTGATCCTGCTCTCCGAACCTGACGGTCTTCCCCTCCTCCGCACGATGGCCCTGGGCGGGGCTGCCGCCTGTCTGCTGAAACCCGTTGACCCGGACCAGCTCGGCCTGACTGCGCTCGCGGTCCTTCGGCAGCGCAAGCAGATGGCCGCCCTGCAGAAGCAGGTGGATACCGCCCAGCGACGGCTGGCCGACCGCCAGCTGGTGGAGCGGGCCAAGGCCAGCCTCATGGAGGAGTATCAGCTCAGCGAGGCCGATGCCTACCGGCACCTGCGGCGGCTGAGCATGAACAGCCGCAAGACGCTCGGCGAGGTGGCCGAGATGGTGCTGATGGATCGGTCGCTTCGTGCCTGAATTATAATTTTCCAAACCGAATATTGTGCGGACAACGGCGTCCGCAACGGGGCAACGGGGCCCACGCCCTCACCTGCACGTGAGGGCAGTGGGCCTTTTGTGTCTTTTCGGAACTGGGGGGATTGCCTCGAATGCCCAGACCTTACTGCGAGGAATCACTGCGCGATACCCTGACCAGCATCGGAATCGACATCGGCACCACGTCCACGTGTCTGATCATCAGCCGGCTGACCACGGCCCGCCTGGGCGGCGTCCACGCCATGGCATCGGTGGAGATCGTCGACCGCGAGGTGCTCTACCGCAGCCCCGTCATCTTCACGCCGCTTCTGGACGAGACCCGCCTTGACAGCGACGCCATTTTCACCTGGGTCAGGGAGCAGCTCCGGCAGGCGAATCTGACCTGGGGAAACATCGACTCCGGCGCGGTGATCATCACCGGCGAATCCGCTCAGCGGGAGAACGCCCGGGCCGTCGTGGAGCAGCTTTCCGAGGATGCCGGCCGGTTCGTGGTGGCCACGGCGGGGCCTCAGCTCGAGGCCATCCTCGCCGGCCGGGGCAGCGGCGCCGCCCTGCTTTCCAAAAAGGAGAATCTGCGGGTCCTGAACCTGGACGTCGGCGGCGGCACGACCAACGGCGCGCTCTTCGTCGCCGGCGAGGTCGAGGCCACCGTCTGCGCCCACGTCGGCGGCCGCCTGGTCCGAATCGATCCAGGCACCGCCCGCATCGCCGGGATCTCACCCCCCGCCCGCCGGGCGGCCGGGATCCTGGGGCTGAACATCGAGGTGGGCCAGCCCGCCAACCCCGAGACGCTCTGGACGCTCTGCACCGGCATGGCGGATGCGCTGCACGAGCTGATCGAGGGCAAGGCGGAATCCGAGATGGCCAGGGCCCTGGCGATCGGGTCGCCGCCCTCGGCCCCCATCCGGGCCGATGTGGTGACCTTCTCGGGCGGCACGGGCCGGGAACTCTACGCGGCCGCCGAGCGCCGGTCGCTGCAGCAGGTCATCCGCTACGGGGACATCGGCCCCATGCTGGCCGACGCCCTCAGGCTCGGGCCCACCTGCCGGGCCTTCCGCCTGCGCGAGCCGCCGGAGACGGTCTACGCCACCGTCATCGGCGCCGGCATGGAGGTGCTGGAGCTCAGCGGCTCCACCATCTTCCTGCACGC
>JAMNXV010000068.1 GCA_023623185.1 Bacillota bacterium | reverse complement strand
GGTCTGGTTCGAACTGCCGGTCTGGGAGGGAGAGTGACGCATGCGCAGCTACGCCTTGCTGATCGCCGACGATGAAGCTTCGTTTCGGGAACTCCTGGAGCGGCGCCTGAGCCGCAAGGGGTATCTGGTGAAGGCCGTGGGGTCAGGCACCGAAGCCCTGGCGGCACTGGCCGAGGAAGAGTTCGACGCCGCCATATTTGATATGAAGATGCCGGGGCTCGACGGGATTGCCACGCTCAAGAGGGCGCGGGAGATCCAGCCGTCGCTCCCGGTGCTCATTCTCACCGGCCACGGCTCGATTGAGACGGCGGTGGAGGCCATCCGGGCCGGGGCTTACGACTACTTGACCAAGCCGTGCAACCTGGCAGAACTGGAGGCCATCCTGGAGCGGGCGTTGGAGCGGCGCGCGCTGGAGGTGGAGAACCGCGGTCTGCGGGAGGCGCTGCGCCGCCTGGGCGACGGGCTGGAGATCGTGGGCCGCAGCGAACCGATCAGGCGCTTGCTGGACCTGACCCAGCGCGTGGCGCAGGGATCCATGCCCGTGCTGATCGAAGGCGAGAGCGGCACGGGCAAGGAGCTGATCGCCCGGGCGGTCCACCTGTGGAGCCCCAGGGCGGCGGGCCCGTTCATCCCCGTAAACGCGGGCGCGCTGCCGGCGCAACTGTTGGAGAGCGAGCTGTTCGGCCATGCACGCGGCGCTTTCACCGGGGCGGTGGCGGCAAAGCCGGGCTTGGTGGAGCTGGCGGAGGGGGGCACGCTCTTTCTGGACGAGATCGGCGAGATGCCGCTGGAGGTGCAGGCCAAGCTGCTCCGCTTCCTGGAGAGCCACGAACTGCGGCGTGTGGGGGAGACGCGCATCCGCCGGGTGGACGTCCGCATCGTTGCGGCGACCAACCGCCGCCTGCTTGATGAGGTGCAGGCCGGGCGCTTCCGGGAAGACCTGTACTACCGGTTGAACGTGGTCACGCTGCACGTCCCGCCCCTGCGGGAGCGGCGCGAGGACATCCCGCTGCTGGTGGAGCATTTCCTGGCCCGCCTGGGCTCGGAGAAGGAGATGGTTCCCGAAGCCGTGGATGTGCTCATGCAGCAGGACTTCCGGGGCAACGTGCGGGAACTGTTCAACCTGGTGCAGCGCGGCGTCATTCTGAGCCCGGATCGGTTCATCGCCCCTGAGGATCTTGGGCTTGCGGTGCGGCCTGCCCGCCCTGGGGAGCAGGGGGGAGGTGGCGCGGGGGCTGCGTCGACGGCTCCCCGGGTTGGCGGCGGAGACGCTGCCGGGGAGGCGTTCCCGACGCTGGAGGAGATGGAGCGGGCGCACATCGCCAGGGCCCTGGAGCGCACGGGCTGGAACCGGGCTCAGGCGGCGCAGTTGCTCGGGGTAAGCGTGCGTACGCTGTACCGGAAGATCGAGAGCTACGGCCTCAGGTCAGGGGAGTAGGGAGAGGCGAGGGGGGGTGTGGGATCGGCTCTCGACGTATGTGGCCTTATCGTCGTGATGCTCGCGGTGGGGATGATGATCGAGCGAGCGCAGCTGGACGTGGCTGACGGCCTGGGCGCCGTCGACTGGGTTGTGACCGGGGATCGCTGGTGATGGCGGTTTACTTGTTGTGGCGGCTCGTGCGGGCGTACGAGCGCCGGGCCGTGTTGGAGGAGGAGCGAGTCCCGCCGGCAGGGACAACCTGCCGGCGGGACTTTTGCTGGATTTGCCCCTGGGGGGAGTGCAGGGGTGGTTTTCGCTGACGTGAAGTTCCCGGGGTTTGCGAGAATGTGGTGGGTAAGTGGCAAGTCGTGTGAGACTTGGGATGGCGGAGGGACGGTTTCAGCCGGCCCGGACGGTGGTGGTGTGGGAACGCGAGGCTTTGGCAGGCAGTTGAGCGAGTCGGAGCGGGCTGAACGTGGGTGAATCCGCCCTGGAGCACGACGAGGGCGGATTCTCCCTACGTGAAGTTCCCGGGGTTTGCGAGAATGCGGGGCGCAAGTGGCAAAGCGTGTGAGGTGTGGGATGGTTGCGGGGTGGTTGCGACTTGCCCAGGCGGTGGTGGTGCAGGAACGCGGGGCTTTGGCAGGCAGTTGAGCGAGTCGGAGCGGGCTGAACGTGGGTGAATCCGCCCTGGAGCACGACGAGGGCGGATTCCTCTCTACGTGAAGTTCCCGGGGTTTGCGAGAATGCGGGGCGCAAGTGGCAAAGCGTGTGAGACTTGGGACAGCGGCGGGGTGGTTTCAGCTGGCCCGGACGGTGGTAGTGTAGGAACGCAGGGTCTTGGCAGGTAGTCGAGCGAGTCGGAGCGGGCTGAACGTGGGTGAATCCGCCCTGGAGCACGACGAGGGCGGATTCTCCCTACGTGAAGTTCCCGGGGTTTGCGAGAATGCTGGCCGCAAGTGGCAAAGCGGGTGAGACTTGGGACAGTGGCGGGGTGGTTTCAGCTGGCCCGGACGGTGGTGGTGCAGGAACGCGGGGTTTTGGCAGGTGGTTGAGCGAGTCGGGGCCGGCTGAACGTGGGTGAATCCGCCCTGGAGCATCTCCAGGGCGGATTCTCTCCGCGTGAAGTTCCCACGGTTTGCGAGAATACCTGGCGCAAATTGCAAACGGTGTGAGACACGGTGAAGGGAGTCGAAAAGGCACGTGACTGGGAACAGATCCCAGAACAGGAGGAAAACGTATGATCGGCGTAGAATCCTCCCAATCGGGAGGGAAGGCTCGTGGGGAAAGGCCCCAGCGCCAGGGAGCGGCTTGCGGAGGCTCGCCTGCAGCTGAGAAAACCGATGGAAGTGCACGTGCCGGACTTGCTGTGGAAGGACCGCAGTCTGCCGGAGGGAGCCCGCTACCTGTGGGCATTCCTCTGGATGCTCCGCATTATCGGTCGGCGGTTTACCTTCGCCGAGCTGCGCGACCTCTCAGGATTGAGCCAGCACAGCGTGGTCAAGTACCTCAACCAACTGACGGAGCGGGGATGGCTGGAATACTGCCGGTCTGGGCGTACGGTTGAAGTGCGCCTGCTCTGGCCTGTGGCCTGTGACATCCTGAAACTACAGGATGATATCTTGCTCGACCGCAGCCTGCCCCACGCGGCGCGCTGGGTGTGGGGCGTGATCCGCGGGCTTGACCGGCAGTTTACCTACCAGATGCTGATGGAGCGGACAGGATACTCGCGCAACAGCTTGATCAAGTACCTCCGGGTACTTTCCGAGAGCGGCTATCTGGAAGGGGCGGTGAGACGGATCGCCCGGAAGAAGCACTTTGCGTTCGCAGCAGAGAATCCGGCGGAGGGCCGGAGGCGGGAGGAACTGGCTGTCTTTGAGAAGGACAAGTCGCTGGTCGACCAGAAACCAGGGTACTCTTTTGGCCAGTTCCTGATGGCCCGCAAAGTGGAGCTTCGCACCGGTACCTACGTGGTGGAGAACGGCGAACTCAACTACTTGGTGAACCGCAAGACAGGGGGACGCCTGCAGTACGACGTGCTCCTGCCCAAGTACAACGCGGCTCTGGAGTTTCAAGGCCCCCAGCACTTCCGGGTAACTCGCTTGTACCCCAGTGAGACTCAGCTCAGGCTCCAGCAGGAGCGCGACCGGCTGAAGCGGACGCTCAGCGCACAAGCGGGGATCAAACTGGCCGAGATTCACCCGCGCAACCTGACCTTCGAATATCTTGATCGAGTGCTCACCGAAATGGGCGTCCCCCTGAGGCCGGTGCCGGATGAGAAGCGCTACGTGTACCAGGCGCTCCTCCGGTACTCAGAGCAGTATCGAGCCAAGGTCCTGCAGGAGGAACACACAACGGCATAGCGCTGCCAAACTCCCGGAATTTGGTAACGCTACTGTTCCCGCTCCAGTTCCGCCCGGATGGATGCCGCCCACGCCCGAACACGGTCGGCGGCCCCGTCGGGCTGATCGGGCAGATAGACGTCGGCGATGGTCATGGGCCAGCGCCGCAACACAGGCCTGCGCTCGGACTCCGGGCGCAGGACCCGGGCACTACCCGCATAAGCCGAGCCCATACGGCGCCGAATCTCCGATGCCGGCAACCCTCGATCCAAGTGGGCGATGAACGCCTCTCGCAGCTGGGCGAGAACGTCCGGCTGGAACTGCGCGGCATGCTGCAGGTTGTACGAGGCTACGGTGACGAAGTGGAGGGCTGCGAGGTCGGGGTCTCGCTGCTCCCATCCAATCAGCCACCCGAGTTGCTCGAAACAGTTCATTCCATTCACCGCCGGGGCGCCGCACTCGGGGCACGTGTCGGTGGGCTCGTTGTTGTCTGACATGATTGCACTCCCTTTGTCGATCTGGTTGGCAGGTGGCGTTTTGAAGCCTTGGCCCGTCGTAGGGTTCGCTTACACGTGCGCAGCATTCCTCCTGTGTCGCCGAAGCAAGGGTGCACCCCATCACCACCGAGCGGCGCGGCCAGCCCCGGCGGGCGGAGTGGCCAGCCCCGACGGACGAGCGTCCTGCCCTGGCGGACGAGCGTCCTGCCCTGGCGGACGAGCGTCCTGCCCTGGCGGACGAGCGTCCTGCCCTGGCGGACGAGCGTCCTGCCCTGGGGGAAATGCGAAAGCGGCGCCCCGCCAAGATGAAGCGGCGCCCCAGTCAAGATGACTGGGGCGCAGCGTAGGCTAGTCCGCCACGGCCGCCTGCCGCTTCTCCTCCAGGTACCGGTGGATCGCCCGCGCGGCCTTCTGCCCGGCGCCCATGGCCAGGATGACCGTCGCGGCGCCGGTGACCACGTCGCCGCCGGCGAAGACGCCGGGCCGGGACGTTGCGCCGGTCTCGGGGTCGGCCACCACGCAGCCCCAGCGGTTGGTCTCCAGGCCGGGGGTGGCGTTGATCAGGATCGGGTTCGGCGTGGTGCCCAGGGCCAGGATCACCGTGTCGCAGGGCAGCACGAACTCGGAGCCGGGCACGGGCACGGGGCGCCGCCGGCCGGATTCGTCGGGCTCGCCCAGCTCCATGCGGACGCACTCCAGCCCCTTCACCCATCCCTCCTGGTTGCCGAGCATGCGCACCGGGTTGGTGAGCCAGTAGAACTCGACGCCTTCCTCCAGGGCGTGCTCGTACTCCTCCGCCCGGGCGGTCATCTCCGCCTGGGTGCGGCGGTAGACGATCATCGCCCGCTCGGCGCCGACGCGGAGGGCGGTGCGGACGGCATCCATGGCCGTGTTGCCGGCGCCGATCACCGCAACCCGCTTGCCCACCTTGATCGGCGTGTCGTACTCGGGGAAGCGGTAGGCCCGCATCAGGTTGATCCGGGTGAGAAACTCGTTGGCCGAGTAGACGCCGGCCAGGTTTTCGCCGGGGATGCCCATGAACTTGGGCAGGCCGGCGCCGGTGCCGATGAAGACGGCGTCGTAGCCCATCTCATCCAGCAGGGCATCGATCGTGATCGTGCGGCCCACCACCACGTTGTAGCGGAACTCCACGCCCATGGCCTCCAGCCGGGCCACGTCGGCCTCCACGATCTCGTTGGGCAGCCGGAATTCGGGGATGCCGTACATCAGCACGCCGCCGGGCGCGTGCAGGGCCTCGAAGACCGTCACCTGGTAGCCCATGGCCGCCAGGTCGCCGGCGCAGGTGAGTCCGGCGGGCCCGGCGCCGATCACCGCCACCCGTTCGGGGCGGCGCTGAGGCTTCTCATCCACGACCAGGCCGTGCAGCCGCTCCCAATCGGCGATGAACCGCTCCAGCCGGCCGATGGCCACGGGCTGCCGACCGCTGCGGTTCAGCACGCAGCGGGCCTCGCACTGCTCCTCCTGCGGGCAGACCCGGCCACAGATCGCCGGCAGGCGGTTGACCGCCTTCATCGTCCGGATCGCTTCCTCAATCCGCCCCTGGGCCAGCAGGCCGATGAAGTCCCGCACCGGCACCGAGACCGGGCAGCCGGCCTCGCACTGGGGATCCTGGCACTGCAGGCAGCGGGTCGCTTCATGCACCGCCATCTCCACGGTGTAGCCCAGCGGCACCTCGTCGAAGTTGGTGGCCCGGACGTCCGGCGCCTGCTGGGGCATGGGCTGCTTCTTCAGACTGATCATCGCCATCGGGTTCGGGCCTCCTTCCCACTACTCATCGCCACGGCCACAGTCCTGCTTCGCACTACTTACCGCCATGGTGCCCAGACCTCATCACACGACCGTGGCGCAACTCCCCTGGCACTGGTGCCAGCGCTCCAGGGCCTGGCGCTCCTCGTGCTTGTACATCCGGTTGCGGCGGGTGACCTCGTCGAAGTCCACCTGGTGGGCGTCGAAGAAGGGGCCGTCCACGCAGGCGAACCGGTTCTGGTCGCCCACCCGCACGCGGCAGGCGCCGCACATGCCGGTGCCGTCCAGCATGATGGGATCCAGGGAGGCGTAGGTGGCGATGCCGTGGGGCCGGGTGACCTCGGCCACCGCCCGCATCATCGGCATGGGGCCGATGGCCATCACCACGTCGTAGCCCACCGCCGCGATCTCCTGCTCCAGCAGTCCGGTCACAAGGCCGTGGTAGCCCCGGGAGCCGTCGTCGGTGCAGGGCAGGAACCGGTCGACAACGGCGCTCACCTCATCGGTGAGGATGAGCAGCGACGACGTGCGGGCGCCGACGATGGCGTCCACCTTCACCTCGGGCCGCCGGGCCAGGGCCTTGGCGATGGTGAGGATCGCCGCGGCGCCGAAGCCCCCGCCCACCAGCGCCACCCGGCCGCGCTCCGGCAGATCCACCGGCGTGCCCAGGGGGCCGGCGAAATCGGCAATGGCGTCGCCCTCGCCGTGCTGGGCCAGCCAGTGGGTGGTCTTGCCCACCTGCTGCACCACGACGGTGACGGTGCCGGCTTCCGGGTCGTAGTCGGTGATGGTGACGGGAATCCGCTCGCCGCCCTCGGCGACGCGCAGGATCACGAACTGCCCCGGCCGGGCGGCGCGTGCCACCAGCGGCGCATCGATCACGTAGAGGGCCGTCACCGGGGTCAGCTGACGCTTCTTCAGGATGCGGTACATGCCGGTTCCTCCCTCCTACAGCAGCGGGTGCTCGTGCATCGCCTTCAGGCGCTGCCAGCGGCGGTCGACCTCCGCCTCGATCTCGGCCATGAGCTCCGGGTTCTTCAGCAGGTGCTTCGTCTTGCCCATGAGTCCGGCCCACTCCCGGACCGGCACCCGCAGCCCCAGGGGCTCGGGGTCGTAGGTGATGCGGGTCTTGCCCTTCTCGATCTCGTAGAGCGGGAAGAAGCAGGAGTTGACGGCGGCCTGCAGGATCTCGGTGGTCATCGCCTCATCCGACCGCCAGTTGAGCGGGCAGGCGATCAGGATCTTGCCGTAGACCGGCCCCACGTTCTGCGCGTACCACTGCGCCTTGGCGGCCTTGCGGATGAGGTCCTCGGGATAGGACTGGGCCGCGGTGAAGACGTAGGGGATGTGGCACGCCGCCATGATCTGCGGGGTGTCCTTGTGGTGGAACCACTTGCCGGCCTGGTGCGACCCCACGTGGCTGGTGCTGGTCATGTGGCCCAGCGGGGTCGAGTAGGAGAGCTGGGAGCCGGTGTTCATGTAGCCCTCGTTGTCGTACTCCAGCATGATCAGCCGGTGGCCCCGCAGCGCAGTGCCGATGGCCGGGCCCATGCCGATATCCATGCCGCCGTCGCCGGTGACCATCACGAAGGTGAAGTCATCCCGCACCTGGATCTCGCCCCGGCGCTTGCGCTCGTAGAACATCTCCACCAGTCCCGAGAGGGTGGCGGCGCCGTTCTGGAAGAGGTTGTGGATGTAGGTGATCCGGTGCGCGGTGTAGGGATACCCGGTGGTGACCACCATCGCGCAGCCGGTCTGGAAGAGCACCACGACGTCGCCAGAGAGCGCCCGGAAGAACTGGTCCAGCGACGGGAAGATCCCGCAGCCGGGGCAGGCGCCGTGGCCAGGGGCGATGCGCCCCGGCCGGTTGCGGAAGGCCCACAGCGGGGCGTGCTCCACCTGGAGCGGGCCTCCCGCGGGATCCTCCCTGACCTGCACCAGCGGGAGGCGCAGGGCATCGGGATCCAGCGGCGGCAGGCCGGGGGGCAGCCCCTGCCCGCCCCCGTCGGGGGAGGCGCCGTGGTAGTCGAAGGGCACCGCGACCCGGCCGGTCTCTGCGGCCTCCAGCGCGAGTTCGAAGAGCGCCCGGGCGTCGTCGACGTCGAACTCCAGGCCGCCCAGGCCGTAGATCCGGGAGAGGACCAGGGTGCGGTTCTCCGGGTCGTCCTTCAGGGCGGCCTTCACCTCGTGGGAGAGGTTGCCGCCGCCGGAGCCGTAGGAGTCGGCCCGGTCGCCGACCAGTACGGCCTTGACGTTGCGCAGGGCGGCGCGGATCTCATCCGCCGGGAAGGGGCGCAGCACGTTCAGGCTGATCACGCCCACCTTCTTACCCTCCGCCCGCAGTTGGTCCGCCACGTCCTTGGCGGTCTCGGCCGCGGAGTTGAGCAGGAAGAGCGCCGCCTCGGCGTCCTCCATCCGGTAGAGGTCCACGGTCCGGTACTCCCGGCCGGTGAGCTCCGCCCACTCGGCGTAGAGCTGGGGCAGCACCCGGCGGGCCGCCTCCATCGCCAGGTGGAGCTGGTACTTATTGTTGATGAGGTCCGGGTCGTTCATGTAGGGGCCGAAGGTGACCGGGCGCTGGGGGTCCAGCGCGTGGGGGAAGTCCGGCCGCTGCCCCAGGAAGGCCTGCACCGGCTCCCGGTCGGCGAAGTAGGAGACCCGGCGCTTCTGGTGGCTGGTGAAGAAGCCGTCGTAGGCGACGATCACCGGCAACCGCACGTCCGGATGCTCGGAGAGCCGCACGGCGATGATGTTCATGTCGTAGACCGCCTGGGGATCCCGGGCGAGCAGGATGATCCAGCCAGTGTTGAGGGCGAAGTAGAGGTCGGAGTGGTCGCCGCGGATATCGAGCGGACCGGAGACGGTGCGGGTGACCAGGTCGAGCACCGCGGGCATGCGGGTGCCGGCCTGTACCGGCATCTGCTCCAGGGCGTACAGGTAGCCGTTGGCGGAGGTCGCGTTGAAGACCCGGCCGCCGCCCACCGACGCGCCGTAGCAGATCCCGGCCGCGCCGTGCTCGCCGTCGGCGGGGACCATCGCGATGTCGTGCAGCCCCTCGGCCTTCATCTCGTCGAGCAGCTCGGCGATCTCGGTGGAGGGGGTGATGGGGTAGTAGCCCATCAGGTGGAAGTTGATGTGGCTCGCCGCCAGGGCCGCCATCTCGTTGCCGGACTTGAACCCGGCGACCTGGGCGGGGCGCTGGGAATCCTCCCGGCCGCTTCGGCGCGCGGCCTTCCTGCCCGGGCGATGCGGGGCGCTGCCGTCGCCCTGCGTGAAAAGGTCTTTTTCTCGAATCGCCATCCTGCCGCTACCTCCCTTCCGCGGCCGCTGCCACCGGCCGGGGGCCGAACAGCGGAACCCGCAGCCGCTCTGCGATGTCGCCGGCCTCCCGCTCCTTGGTGAGCGCGCCGGTCGGGCACTCCTGCACGCAGTGGAGGCAGCCCTTGCAGTATTGGTAGTCGATGCCGATCAGCCGCACGCCGGGGTAGCCGTTGATGCTGCGCCCGGTGGGCTCCCAGACCAGGCAGAAGTCGGGACAGACCAGGTCGCAGATGCCGCAGTCGGCGCAGAGATCCCGGTGGAACACGGGCAGGAACCCCTGCCGGGAGATGCCCATGTTCTTGGCGATGGTGTTGCCCGGCGTGGGCAGGATGCCGCCCGCCGGCGCGGTGCGGTATCCGACCACCGGGCCGGCGGCGGCCCGGCTGCCCGCGCTGGGCGCCTCGGGCGAGACGCACTCGTCGAACTGGTGGAAGCAGCGGTCGAAGGTGCGCAGGTTGGCCTCCACCAGATGGGGGTACTTGCGCTGGAAGGTGTTGCGGATCGCCTGGCGCACCGCCTCGGCCTCCAGGATGGGCGCCGCCTGGGCGATGGCCCCGAGCATGGCCGTGTTCACGCGGGTCTTCTCGGCCACCGCAGCGCCGGTGGCATCCACGCTGATGACCCGGATCCCCCCGACGGGCACCCGCGCGGCGATGTCCGCCGCAGGCGCGGGGCTGTTGACGATGAGGGTTGCGCCGGGCTTCAGTCCGGCGGTCACGCTGGGGTCGCTCAGCAGGGCCTCGTGGAAGACGGCCACCAGGTCGGGCTCCCGCACGGGGCTGGTGGTGCGGATCTGCCGATCGCCCGGCACCAGCCGCACGTAGGACTTGACGGGGGTCCCCTTCTTCTCGGACCCGTAGGAGGAGAAGTGGGCGCCGTTGAGCCCCATGCCCAGCACACCGGCCTCTGCGAGGATCTGGCCGGCGAGGTGGGCACCGAGGCCGCCGATGGATTCCAGGCGGATTTCGTAGCTGCCGTTCACTCGATCCCCACCTTTCGCTTGTTACGGAATTCATTTTAGGCGAAGCGCCCAATTCCGACTGATTACCCGCTGTGAGTTGTTGAAACCAGGTGATAAGTGTAACGAAGGAGGCGATGGTTGTTTGTGAGGTGTCGCTCGAGGCACCGGTACAACCGTTCATCGTTCGTTTTTGTCATTTCACCGTACAAAAGGGCCAGGGGCACTCTCCTTTTGGGGAGTACCCCTGGGGCTTTTTGGGGGGTGGAGGAACACGCATCTTGTGGGAGGTGCTGAGTGCGTGGCGGTGCGGGCGGGTTTGGGAGCGCAGGCCGTAGAGGGCGCGGGCTGGTGGATTGCTCATATCGTGGTAAGTTCTGGATTCGTACCGGTGGCAGGACCCAGCTCGGGCGAATTTCGGGGTGGTCTCGGGTGCAGAGTTGCGCTCGGTTGCTCCGTGGATGAGGGCGCGACCGCCGTTATGCGGTGACCTTCGGTCAGACGAGTGCGCTCGTTGCGCGTACTCTTCACAGGGCAAAACGGGTGATAGAATATTCTATACGAGCTCTGGGCACGCTCTTTCATGTTGGTGGCCCAGCGAGGGAGGGAGGACTGGCGATGCGCGACATCTGTAGTTGTGGAGTTCCGCAGTCCCTGGCTGTACCCTTTGGTATGGTCGAGAATGCGTTCCGTCGCCTGGAGAGGCGGTTAACGGGGATGACCGAGGACGAGTTTCACTTCCGGGGTCCAGGTAACCCCAACTCCACGGCCATGCTGCTCCAGCATCTGGTCCTGGTGGACACGACCTACCTTCACTTGATGATGGGTGACACGGACCGGCTCCAGGAGATCCAGGCTCACTACGGACCTTTCCAGGATGAGAACGGGCGTATACCTGAGGCGAAAGGCGCCAAGCTGCAGGCGTTGCTGGAGGAGTACCGCTCGGTGATCGAGATGGCCCGGAGTTACGTCGCGGGCCTGGCGGAAGAAGACGTGGAGCGGGCGGTCGTGGTGCCGTGGTGGCCGGAACCGGCCACGGTTCGCTACATGCTCTGGCACATGGCAAGCCATTCCATCCATCACCAGGGGCAGATCGCCCGGCTTCGGTCGGTGTACCGAGAGCGGTAGCCCGCACGACAAGACCGGGGGTGACAGCCTGTCACCCCCGGTTGCCATTGTGCCCGGACGGGGCACTGATCGACGGGTTCGGTGCGCCCGGTCACAGCCCGGATGGGCGGACAGGCGGTCCGGGCGGCGCCGGCGGGCGGCGGGGCACGGTGTCGTAGACCCGCGGGTTGGGGACGGGAGGCGGCTCAGGCGGCGGTGCCAGCGGGGCCGGATTGGCCACGTACTGGAACTGCCCCCGCCCGTCGGGCGATGGCCCGTGCGCCCAGCGTCCCTGCGCACTTTCGTTGCCGGCCGAGAGGTTCCAGAACTGGTAGGAGAACTTCCGGTGCTCCAGGTGAGGGGGGAACGCCGAGGGCACGGGCGTCCTCTCCAGCCCGTCCGCCTCCAGTTCGGCGATGGCGGCCAGCCACTGGTTCTGGTGCATGGTGTCGCGGGCGATGAGGAAGGCAAGCATGTCGCGGACCCCTGGATCGTCGGTCATGTTTTAGAGGCGCACCGCCTGAAGTCTTCCCTGGGACTCGGCCGTGAGGTTGTAGCGGAAATCTGCCAGCAGGTTGCCGCTGGCGGTGACGTACCGCCCATTCCAGGGGTAGCCGACGCTGTCGGCTACCTGCGGGCCCAGGCCGCTGACGATCACGTGTTGCGGGTTCATGTCGCCCAGGACCGCGGCGATGACCGGGTTGCGCGCCGCCTCTTCCTGGGCCACGGGCGCCCCCTCCAGCAGGCGGGCGATCATCGTGGCCAGCATCTCGATATG
Organism: Bacillota bacterium; assembly: GCA_023623185.1. Lineage (GTDB taxonomy): Bacteria > Bacillota > Sulfobacillia > Symbiobacteriales > Symbiobacteriaceae > Symbiobacterium. The sequence continues at coordinate 747 of JAMNXV010000068.1, read as the reverse complement.
GGCCAGTTCCTCCGTGCCGGTGTCCAGCAGCATGTCCCGGTACTTGCCGGGGATCCGGGTGTTCCATCCCTGGAAGAGGTACTGCAGCGCAACGGTGATTTCGCCCCACTGTCCGCCCAGCAGTTCCTGGAGCTTTTTCGCGTAGACCGGATCGGGCCGTGCCGGCTTGGCGTTGTATTGCAGGCGCCGGTCGTGGAAAAACACGGGCGCACCACCTCCCCCGGAGATGTATGCGCGTGTGGATTTGTCCAATTCAGGTCGTCTGCACCGGGCTGCGGAGAGGCGAAACGGCCCATTGTGCGGGCCATCGCCTGCATCTGACTGAGGGCGGGCGAATCGCGGCACCCTACCCACGGAACGCAACACCACAGAGGAGGATGCCGCGGTGTTTCGCATCGAGTTCGACGACCACCCCGCGTGGGAAGGCTTCATCCCCGGCATGTGGCGGCAGCGCATCGACGTGCGTGACTTCATCCAGCGCAACTACACCCCCTACGAGGGCGACGGCTCATTTCTCACCGGCCCCACCGAGCGCACGAAAGCCCTCTGGGAGAAGTTCTTCGCCATCCTGAGGCAGGAGCAGGCCACGCGCGCGCCCCTGGAGATCGACGCCAGCACGCCCTCGTCGATTCTCGCCTACGGCCCCGGCTACCTGGACAGGGACCTGGAGCTCATCGTCGGCCTGCAGACCGACAAGCCCGGCAAGCGCTCCATCTACCCGTACGGCGGGTGGCGCATGGTGGAGGC
>JAMNXV010000216.1 GCA_023623185.1 Bacillota bacterium | reverse complement strand
TTCAGGTATGACCGTGATTTCACGGGCTGCAGAAGGTGTTCCGCGTCCACCGCAAGCCGGAGTCGTCCTGGGCCCGCCTTCGGTCTGCGCTGCGTCCGCAGACTGTGCGGCTGGCCTTCCGCATCGGCTCGGTCTTCGGCCAGAAGTCCCAGCTCTGGCTGCACCTGCCGCCGGTGGACACCTTTAACCTGCTGGCCCGCATCTACGAGCTGGACTGGTCCGCGTACCTGAGGCGGCGGGCGGAACTGGCTGAGCTGTTCGAACTGGAGGAGATCATGCACACGCTGGCCCGGAAGCTGAGCCTGGGGCAGCGGATGCGCTGCGAGATCGCCGCCAGCCTGCTCCACCGGCCCGAGATCCTCTTCCTGGATGAGCCCACGATCGGGCTGGACCCGGTGGCCAAGGGCGCCATCCGCGACCTGATCCGCCGGGCCAACCGGGAGGAGCGGGTGACGGTCTTCCTGACCTCCCACGACGCCGGCGACATCGAGCACCTCTGCCGGCGGTGCGGGTGCTGAAGGCGAAGGGATACGGCCTGAAGCTGGCGGTGGACACCCGGGTCTCCCCCATCGAGGCGACTTTGAGTCAGCTGCTCCGGGCGTACCCGGTGCAGGACATCGCCATCACCATGCCGCCGATGGAGCGGGTCATCGCCGCCATCTACCAGGGGAAGGGGGTGTCCGGATGAGGCGCCGCCTGTTGAAGTACGTCGAGGTCGGGCGCATCTCCGTGCGGTCCGCCTGGGCCTATGTGTGGAACCAGCTGCTGGCCACCCTGTTCCTGGCGATCGTGCTCTACGTCTTCGTCCAGCTCTGGCGGGCCACGTTCGCCGCCGAAGGTGCGGTGATCAACGGCTACACCCGCCGCCCTCATCTCCACCCTGCCCGTGGACCTGGTGCGGGAGTTCGACTGGCTCGGTCTCCTCGGGCTGGCCGGTGCCGCGGCGATCTTCATGGGGCTGGGGGTGTGGACGTTTCACCTGGGCCTGCGCCGGTACGAGTCGGGGAACCTGCTGAGCATGCGCTCCTGAGGCGGGGGGTTCCGGCATTGCCCCTGCCGTCCATAGTGTCTCACGGCGCCGGCCGCCGATTCAGGGCCCGCCCCCGCAGTGGGGGCGGGCTTCTTTGCAGGAAACCCTTGCCTTTTGCCCATTTCGTGGTACTATGGTGGTGAAGAGTGGTGGAAAGTGGGGCGCTGTCCCATTGAACGCCCGTTAGAGGGCAACCTCCCACCGCAAGCTCTTCACCATGCGGCCGGCGCTACTGCAGGGCACCAGGCAGCGGGGGAAGACAGCCATGTTCATGGGCGAGTTCCAGCACGCAGTTGACGCAAAAGGGCGGCTCATCATCCCGGCCAGGCTGCGCGAGGGGCTGGGCGAGCGCTTTATTGCCACAAAGGGGCTGGACCGCTGTCTGTTCGTCTTTCCGCTGGCCGAGTTCGAGGCCATCAGCCAGAAGCTGCGGGGCCTCGGGATGAGCACCAGCGCCGCCCGGGCCTTCAACCGGCTCTTCTTCTCGGGCGCCACCGAGTGCGAGCTGGACCCGCAGGGGCGCGTCCTGCTGCCCGCCAACCTGCGTGAGTACGCCGGCATCGTCAAGGAGTGCGTCATCCTCGGCGTCGAGAACCGGGTGGAGATTTGGGCGCAGGAGCGGTGGGCAGAGTACAGTGAGGAGGCCGACGAGCTGTACACGGAGATCGCGGAGAAGCTGGGCTTCTGACCGCAGACGTCGGGCCGAACCCCGCAGAGGGCTGCGAACCTGGAAGAAGAGGCGATTCCCGTGGCCTTTCACCACATCCCCGTGCTCCTGCACGAGAGCATGGACGCCCTGGCCGTGCGGCCGGGCGGCACGTACATCGACTGCACGGTCGGCGGCGGCGGCCACGCGGCGGAGATCCTCCGCCAGTCGGCCCCCGACGGCCGCCTGATCGGGTTCGATCAGGATGACAACGCCCTCAGGGCCGCCGGCGAGCGGCTGGCGCCGTTCGGGGAGCGCGTCAGGCTCGTGCGGACCAACTTCGAGCACATCGCCGACGTGGTGGACCGGCTGGGCACCGGTCCCGTCGACGGCGTCTTGATGGATATCGGCGTCTCCTCCCACCAGTTCGATGAGGGGGAGCGCGGCTTCAGCTACCACCACGACGCGCCGCTGGACATGCGCATGGACCGCACGCAGCCGCTCAGCGCGGCGGTGCTGGTGAACGAGTGGGATGAGGACGAGATCGCCCGGGTCATCCGGGAGTACGGCGAGGAGCGCTGGGCGAGCCGCATCGCCCGGTTCATCGTCCGGGCCCGGAGCCAGGGCCCCATCGAGACCACCGGCCAGCTGGTGGAGATCATCAAGGCGGCCATCCCCGCCGCCGCACGGCGGGAGGGCGGCCATCCGGCCCGGCGCACCTTCCAGGCCATCCGCATCGCCGTCAACGACGAGTTCGGCGTGCTGGAGCGAGGGCTGGAGGGCGCCCTGCGGGTGCTCAGGCCCGGGGGCCGGCTGGCGGTCATCACCTTCCACTCGCTGGAGGACCGCATCGTGAAGCAGACCTTCGCCCGCTGGGCGAAGCCCTGCACCTGCCCGCCGGACATCCCGGTCTGCGTCTGCGGCCGGGTGCCGCTGGCCGAGCCCGTCACCCGCAAGCCGGTGCGGGCGTCGGCGAGCGAAGTGAAGGAGAACCCCCGGTCGCGGAGCGCGACGCTCCGGGCCGTCGTCAAGCTTCAGGGAGACGAGGAGGCGAACTGAGATGTCGGCTGCACCGCAATTGACTCGGGTTCCGAAGGTTCAGCCCGCTGCCCAGCCAGCGTCCGCGCCCCGGCAGGCCCCCCGGCCGGCGCCCCGCCCGGCGCGCCCCCGGATCAGCCTCCCTGCGGTGCTCGGGCTGGTCGTGGCCTGGCTGGCCCTGATGGTGATCGCCTTCTCGGTGGTGCAGACCAAGGTGGCCACCCGGAGCGTGGAGGCCGCCACGGCGCAGGCCCGGCGGCAGATCGCGCAGCTGCAGGAGCAGAACCACGCCCTTGAGGCCATGATCGCCAACGCCGCCTCGGTGGACGAGGTGGAGCGGTGGGCCCTGGCCCACGGTATGCTGCCCCCCACCGGCGTGGCCGAGACCCTGGAGGGGCGGGAGGAGGCGGTCGCGGTGCGCACGCCTGCCGCGCCCGAGGCCCCGGCCCCGCAGGTGACCGAGGAGGCGCCGACGCTCTGGCAGGCCCTGCTGGAGCGGGTCAACAACCGGCTGAACCTGTTTGCTGCGGATTGATTGCTGCAGGCTGACCGCCAGACCGGTCCCTGCGGACAAGCTGCTGCCAGGCAGACCGCGAAACCAGGCACACAAAGACCCCCTTGCCCGACGGGCGAGGGGGTTATTCTTCTGCGCGGACAACCTGCCGCATAGACTGCCTGTGTCCAACCCTGCCCGGGGAGGCGTTGCAGGCATGAGCGCAGGCGTGCTGCAGAGGCGGCGCACGGTCGCCCTGATCGGCATCTTCGGCCTCATTTTCACCGCCCTCATCGGCCGGATGATCTACCTGCAGATCGCGGCCGGCGACTTCTTCGCCGACAAGGCGTTCCGCTACCGCATGCGCCCGGTGCCGATCCAGGCGGACCGGGGGCAGATCCTCGACCGCAACGGCTACCCGCTGCTCACCAACCGGGTCTGCGAGTCGATCTACGCCGAACCCATCCTGATCAAGGACAAGGCGGCGGCGGCGCAGGCCCTGGCGCCCATCCTCAATATGGAGCCGGAGGAACTGGAGCGGCGGATGAGCCGGCACACCTTCTTCGAGTGGCTGAAGCGCAAGGTGGACCCCGAGGTGGCCGCGCAGGTGAAGGCCCTGAACATCACCGGCATCGGCCGGGCCCCCGAGAAGTGCCGCTACTACCCCGAGGATGAGCTGGCGGTGCACGTGCTGGGCATCGCCAACCTGGACCACCAGGGCATCGAGGGGCTTGAGCTGACCTACAACGAGTACCTGAAGGGGCAGAACGGCCAGATTCAGTGCGAGTACACCGCCCGCGGGCTGCCGATGGAGGACGGCGAGTGCCACGTGCTCTACGGCGCGCCGGGGCACGACCTGGTCACCACCCTGGACGTGAACCTGCAGCGCATCATCGAGCGCGACGTGGAGCGGGCAGTCCTTGAGACCAACGCCCAGCGGGCCGCCATCATCGTGATGGACGTGAAGACCGGCGAGATCCTGGCCCTGGCCCAGTGGCCCCGCTACGACCCCGAGCTGGGCGGCAACTCCGACCCGCAGCTGCGCCGCATCTTCACCGTCACCGACGCCCTGAACCCCGGCTCCATCTTCAAGCCCATCACCGCCGCGGCGGCCCTGGACAGCGGCGTCATCGACCGGAACACCGTCATCCACGACACCGGCTGCATGACGGTGGAGGGCTGGTCCATCTGCAACTGGGACCACAAGGGGCTGGGCAGCGTTCGGATCGACACGGTCATGGCCAAGTCCTCCAACGTCGGCTTCGGCACCCTGGGCATGTGGCTTGGGGCCGACCGGTTCTACGAGTACCACGCCCGGTTCGGCCTCGACCGGCCCACCGGCATCGACCTGCCCGGCGAGGCCACGGGCCAGTATCGGCCCAAGAAGGAGGCCACCGCCATCGACCTGGCGGTGCAGGCCTACGGCCAGACCCTCACCGCCACGCCCATCCAGATGCTCACCGCCATCGCCGCCATCGCCAACGACGGCAAGCTGATGTGGCCCCACCTGGGCAAGGCCATCTACGACCACGAGGGCAACCTCGTGAAGGAGATCCAGCCCCGGGAGGTGCGCCAGGTGGTGTCGCCCGAGGTGGCCCGCTACGTGCAGGAGCTGATGGTAGAGGTGGTGGAGACCGGCACCGGCAAGAACGCCCGTGTCGCGGGGTACCAGGTGGGCGGCAAGACCGGCACCGCCAACAAGGTGATCGACGGGCGCATCGCCCAGGGCAAGTACATCGCCTCCTTCGTCGGCTTCGCCCCGTATCCCGACCCGCAGGTGGCGGTGCTGATCTCCATCGATGAGCCGGTGGGCGCATACTACGGCGGGCAGATCGCCGCCCCGATCTTCGGCGAGGTGATGGGCTCGGTGCTCGCCTACCTGGAGGCGCCCAAGTCGGAGGCGCCGCCCCGCAGGCAGCGGGAACCCTGGGAGCCGGAGCCTCCGCGGGAGCCGGAGCCGGCCCTGGTGCCCCCGCTGGTCAACCTGCCGGTCCCGGACGCCGAGCAGGTCGCCCGGGAGGCCGGCTTCACGGTCTCCTTCACCGGCGCCGGCAGCTACGTGGTGAGCCAGTTCCCCCTCCCCGGGGCCACGGCCTACAAGGGCGGCGAGATCGTCGCGAACCTGACCCCGCCAGGGCCCGGATCCCGCGAGGTGACGGTGCCGGCGCTGTCGGGCCTGTCGCTGCACGAGGCGGCGCGCACGCTGGCCGAGCGGGGCCTGCTGATGGAGGCGGAGGGCCGGGGGGCGGTCTACCGGCAGGATCCGCCCGCGGGCACCCGCGTGCCCAGCGGAACCCCGGTCAGGGTATTCCTGAAATTCCCAGAACAAAACAGTCGCTGATTTCGTAAAAGACTGCAGAATAGAGGAGGTATCTCACCACTATTATGTGGAAATAATGGGCAACAGAAGGTGCAACCTCCGGTAAAGTGAGGCGGATTGCACGATGCGGGTGAAGGATTGCCTGGTTGTGGGCCGGCTGCTTCAGGGAGACCCGGCGGCCGAGATCACCGACGTCGTCTACGACTCGCGGGAGGTTACGGCCGGCGCGCTGTTCGTCGCCCTGCCCGGGCGGAACGCCGACGGCCACGACTTTGCGGCCGAGGCGGTGCAGCGGGGGGCGGCGGCCCTGGTGGTGGAGCGGCCGGTCGCTACGCCCGATCACGTGGCCGTCATCCAGACCGACTCGGCCCGCGCGGCCCTGGGCCGGCTGGCCGCCCTCCTCTGGCGCCACCCGTCGCGCCGGATGCGGGTCGTCGGGGTGACGGGGACCAACGGCAAGACGACCACCACCCACCTCATCAAGGCGGTGCTGGAGCGCCAGGGCCACCGGGTGGGGCTGACCGGCACGGTGCACACGCTCATGCCCGGGGAGCGGCGGCCCGCCAGGCTGACCACCCCCCAGGCCTCCGACCTCCAGCGGCTCTTTCACCAGATGGCGGAGGCAGGCTGTACGTACGTGGTCATGGAAGCCTCCTCTGAAGGACTCGACATGAACCGTGTAGATGATGTAGAGTTTGACCTTGGGGTATTTACGAATCTTACCCAGGATCATCTGGACTATCACGGTACGTTCAGCGCCTACCGGGAGGCCAAGGCCCGGTTCTTCCGCCTGCTGAGCCGTCCCGGCTACAAGGCCCGCAAGGCCGCCGTGCTCAACGCGGACGACCCCGCCAGCGGGTACTACCGCTCCGTCACCGAGGTGCCGGTCTACACCTACGGGATGCGCCCCGGCGCGATGGTGCGGGCGGTGGATGTGGACCTGAGCCCGGCCGGCACGCGGTTCCGGCTCTGCACCCCGCAGGGCGAGGTGCCGGTCGCGCTGCGGCTGGTGGGCCGGTTCAACGTATACAACGCCCTGGCCGCGGCGGCCGCCGGGGTGGCCGAGGGCGTCGACCTGGCGGTGATCCGCGCCGCCCTGGAGGCGGAGGAGGGGGTGCCGGGCCGGCTGCAGCCGGTGCGGGCCGGCCAGCCCTTCGGGGTCTTCGTCGACTACGCGCACTCGCCGGACTCGCTGGAGAACGTGCTGCGCACGGCCCGGGCCTTCACCCGGGGCCGGCTGATCGTCGTCTTCGGCTGCGGCGGTGACCGTGACCCCACCAAGCGGCCCATCATGGGGCGCATCGCCGGGTGTCTGGCGCACCACACCATCGTCACCTCGGACAACCCGCGGAGCGAGGACCCGGTCCGCATCGTCCAACAGATTGAGTCCGGCCTGGTGGACGGCATCCTGCCCAGCCATACCTACGAGGTGGTCATCGATCGGGCGGAAGCCATCCGCCGGGCGGTGACCATGGCGGAGCCGGACGATGTGATCGTCATCGCCGGCAAGGGGCACGAGACGTACCAGATCTTCAAGGACCGCACCATCCCCTTCGACGACCGGGCGGTGGCCCGCTCGTTGATTGAGGCGCGGGTCGGAAAGGGCGGATCGAGTTGACACATCTGTTTACCGCCGCCGAGATCGCCGAGCTCACGGGAGGCCGCGTGGCCGCGGGCGACCCGGCCGCGCGGGTGACCGGCCTGGCGTGGGACAGCCGGCGGGTACAGCCCGGCGACTGCTTCGTGGCCCTGGTGGGCGAGCGCGTGGACGGCCACGACTTCGCCTGGCGGGCTGCCGGCGCCGGGGCCGCCTGCATCCTGGCGGCCCGTCCGGTTGCCGCCGGAGGGGCGGCCGTCGTGGTCTGCCCCGACCCCCTGCTGGGCCTGGGGCGCCTGGGCCTGGCCCTGCGCAGCCGCCACCCGCGCCTGCGGGTGGTGGGCGTGACCGGGTCGGTGGGCAAGACCACCACCAAGGAGATGGTGGCGGCGGTGCTGAGCGAGCGTTTCCGGGTCTTCCGGACGGAAGGCAACCTGAACTCGGAGGTGGGCCTGCCGGCCTCGCTGGCCGGCCTCAGCGCCGACCACGAGGCGGCCGTGCTCGAGATGGGCATGCGCGCCCTGGGCGAGATCGCCTACCTGGCCTCCATCGCCCGGCCGCAGGTGGGTGTGGTCACCAACGTGGGCATCACCCACCTGGAGCTGCTGGGCACGCAGGCGAACATCGCCCTGGCCAAGTCGGAACTGGTGCGGGCCCTGCCGGCGGACGGCGACGCCGTGCTGAACGCCGACGACCCGCACGTGCGGGCGATGGCCGCCGCTACAAAGGCCCGGGTCTGGTACTACGGCCTGACGGCCCGGGAGGCGGCCGCGGCCGTGCCGGGCACGCCCGGCAGGGCGAGTCCGCCCGCTGCGGCGGGTGCGCCTGAGGAGGGCGCGGCGCGCTGGGTGACCGCTGCCGACGTGCGGCCCGACGGGCCGATGGCCCAGCGGTTCCGGCTGGTGAGCTGCATGGGAGAGGCCGACGCGTACCTGCCGGCGCCGGGGCCCCACAACCTCCTCAACGCCCTGGCCGCCGCGGCCGTGGGGCTCTCGCAGGGCATGGACCCGGAGGCGGTGGCCCGGGGGCTCGCCCGGTTCCGGAACGCCGGCAGCCGGATGCGGCTGGTGGAGGCAGGGGGCATCCGTATCCTGGACGACACGTACAACGCCGCCCCGGCCTCGGTCATCGCTGCGCTGGAGGTCATGCGGAGCCTCGCCGGCCCCGGCGGCCGCTGCGTCGCCGTGCTGGGCGAGATGTACGAGCTGGGCGAGATGGAGGTGGAGGGGCACCGGCAGGTGGGGGCTGCCGCGGCGCGGCTGGCTGACGAACTGGTGGCCGTGGGCGAACTGGGCCGCCACATCGCGGCCGGCGCACGGGAGGCGGTGGGCGGCGGGAGCGCCACGCAGGCCGGCGAAGGTGCGGGCGGTGCCGGGGGCGCCCGGCTCCGGGAGGTGCATGAGGTGCCCGGCAACCGCCAGGCGGTCGCCCTCCTGCAGGAGCGCCTCCGCCCGGGGGACACGGTGCTGGTGAAGGGCTCCCGCGGCATGACGATGGAGGAGATCGTACAGGCGCTCGCAGCACACCTGGACCGGCCGCAGCCGTAATCCCGGAGCGTCTGCTGCAGAACACGAGGAAAGGGCTCGATTTTATGGAACAGACCACGCTGCTTCGCCTGGCCGGCGCCGGACTTACCGCACTCATCGGGGCCCTCGCCCTGGGTCCCGTGGTCATCCCGCTCATGCGGCGGCTGCGGGCCGGGCAGACGATCCGGGCCGAGATGTCGGCCCGCCACCAGGCCAAGGCGGGGACGCCCACCATGGGCGGCATCATCTTCGCCATCCCCGCGCTGCTGGCCACCCTGATCTTCGCCCCCCGGGCGGGCGACGCGCTGCCCCGGCTGATCATCGCCCTGGTGCTCACCGTGGGCCACGGCCTGGTGGGCTTCGCCGACGACTACATCAAGGTGGTGCTGAAGCGGTCGCTGGGGCTCCGGGCCCGCGACAAGCTGCTGGCGCAGGTCGCGCTGGCGGCGGTGCTGGGCTACGGGGCGGTGGAGGTGCTGGACCTGGGCACCGCCGTGACGCTGCCTCTGGTCAACCTCACCTTCGACCTGGGCAAGCCGCTCTACTACCTGCTGGTGCTGGTCATGGTCTGGGGCACCGCCAGCGCCGTCAACTTCGCCGACGGGCTCGACGGCCTCCTGGGCGGACTCAGCGTCATCACCTTCGGCTTTTACGGACTCGTGGTCGCCCTGGCCGTGGGGCAGGTCGACATGGCCGTGCTGGGCACGGCCCTGGTGGGCGGGGCTCTCGGTTTCCTCTACTACAACCGGCATCCCGCCCGCATCTTCATGGGCGACGTGGGCTCGTTCGCCCTGGGCGGCGCCCTGGCCGCGATGGCGGTGCTCACCAAGACCGAGTTCCTGCTGGTCATCGTCGGCGCCGTCTACGTGATCGAGGTCATCTCGGTCATCCTGCAGGTGCTCTCCTTCCGGCTGACCGGCAGACGCATCTTCAAGATGGCCCCGCTGCACCACCACTTCGAGCTGCTGGGCTGGTCGGAGGGCCAGGTGCTCCGGCTCTTCTGGGGGGCTTCGCTGCTCTTCACCATCCTCGGCTGGCTCGCCCTGCCCGGGATGCTGGGCGCGCGGTAGCGGGTCTGCCCGGGGCGCCGCCCCGGAGGCCGGCCGGGCAGTGACAGATTGAGGGGGTCGGCTCTCGTGCAGGTACAGCGCAGGAGTCAGGACTACACCCTCATGGCAGTGGTTGCGTTATTACTCGGCATTGGAATTGTCATGGTGTATACGTCCAGTACCGCCATCGCGGAGGCGGACTTCGGCAACCGGTACTACTTCCTGGTGCGCCAGGTGATCTGGGTGGGGGTCGGCCTCGCCGCCATGGCGCTTTTCGCCAGCATCAGCCCGTGGTTCTGGCAGAAGCACAGCCGCACGGCCCTGCTGGTGGCCATCGCCCTGCTCGTCCTGGTCATCATCCCCGGCGTCGGCATCTCGCGCCTGGGCGCCCGGCGCTGGCTGGGCTACGGCCAGCTGGCGTTTCAGCCCTCCGAGGTGACCAAGTTCGCCTACATTATGTGGCTCTCCACCTACCTGGCCAGGTACGCCCGGGACGTGGGCGACTTCGTGCGGGGGCTCCTGCCCCCCGTGCTGGTGCTGGGCCTGCTCTTCGGGCTGATTATGCTGCAGCCCGACCTGGGCACGTCCATGACCCTGGCCGGCACCGGCGCCCTGATGATGTTTGCGGCCGGCGCCCGGCTGTCGCACCTGGCGGGCCTGGGGGTGGTGGGGGCGCTCGGGGTCTTCGCCCTGGCGAAGATCGACGAGGAGCGCTGGAGCCGCATCACCACCTTCCTCAACCCCTGGGCCGACCCCACCGACTCGGGCTACCAGATCATCCAGGCCCTGCTGGCCTTCGGCTCCGGGGGGCTGTTCGGCGTCGGCCTCGGCGAGAGCAGGCAGAAGTACTTCTACCTGCCCGAGCGGCACACCGACATGATCTACGCGGTGCTGGGGGAGGAGCTGGGCTTCATCGGCGCCGCGCTGGTGCTGCTGCTCTTCTTCGCCTTTGCGTGGCGGGGCTACCGCATCGCGATCCAGGCGCCGGACCGCTTCACCAGCCTCCTGGCGGCGGGGGTCACCTCGCTGATCACCCTGCAGGCGGCCCTGAACATCGCCGTGGTCACGGCGTCCGTGCCCTCCACGGGCATCCCGCTGCCCTTCCTGAGCTACGGCGGCACCTCGCTCCTGATCACCCTCTCCGGGGTGGGCATCCTGCTGGGGGTCTCCCGGCACTGCCGCAACTAGCGGCCGCACGACGTGGCAACGCACTTGAAGGAGGTTCTCCCCATGCGCTACCTGATCACCGGTGGCGGCACCGGCGGCCACATCTATCCCGCCCTCTCCATCGCCCGGGCCCTGGCCGATCTGGACCCGGAGGCCGCGCTGCTCTACGTGGGCACGAAGACCGGGCGCGAGGCGTCCGTCGTGCCGCAGAGCGGCATCGACTTCGCCACCATCGCCAGCGGCGGGGTGATCAACCTGGGCCTTGTGCAGAAGGTGCGCGGGGGCCTGCGGGCCGCCCGGGGTGTCCTGGAGGCGCTGGGTCACATCCGCCGGTTCCGGCCCGACATCGTCATCGGCACCGGGGGCTTCGTCGCCGGCCCGGTGCTGGCCGCCGCCCGCCTGGCGCGGGTGCCCTCGGTCATTCAGGAGCAGAACGCCTTCCCCGGCGTCACCAACCGCCTGGCCGCCCGGTGGGCCACGGCGGTCTTTGTGCCGTATGAAGAGGCGCGCGCCCACTTCCCGCAGGGTGTGCGCCTGATCCGGGTCGGCAACCCCGTCCGCCCGCAGATCGCGGCCGCCTCCCGTGAAGCCGGTCGGGCGGCCCTGGGGCTCAGCGAGCGCGACCGGGTGCTGGTGATCATGGGCGGCAGCGGCGGGGCCCGCGACTTCAACCGGGTGGCGGCCGAGGCCGTCATGCGGCTGGAGGTGCCGGGCCTCAGGGTGGTGCACATCACCGGCGAGCGCTACTTCGAGCAGGTGAAGGCGCAGTACGGCGACCAGGCTCCGCACGTGACCCTGCTGCCGTACGCGCACAACATGCCCGAGGTCTACGCCGCCGCCGACGCAGGGCTCTTCCGCGCAGGGGCTCTTACCCTGGCGGAGATCCAGGTGCGGCAGCTGCCCAGCGTGCTCATCCCCAGCCCCAACGTCACCCACAACCACCAGGAATGGAACGCCCGCACCCTGGAGCGGCGGGGCGCGGCGGTGGTGCTGCGGGAGGCGAACCTGACGCCCGCCGACCTCTCGGATGCGCTGACCCGGCTGCTGACCGACGGCTCCCTCGCCGAGCGCATGCGCGCCGCCCTGGCCGAACTGGCCGAACCCGACGCGGCGCAGACCATCGCCCGGCGCATCATCGGCATCGCCCGGCACGCCGGTCGTGCCCGGTAGCGCGGGAAGGAGGCAAGCCCCATTGTCACCCATCGCAGGACGGCTGCGTAGCATAATCCGCGACCCGGGCCGCATTCGCCAGGCCGAACCCCTGAAGCGCCACACGTCCATTCGCATAGGCGGGCCGGCCGATTACCTGATTCACGTGGCCGACCGCCACGAGCTCTCCGGCCTGCTGCGCCTCGCAGGCGAGGAGGGCCTGCCTGTCTACATCCTCGGCAGCGGCAGCAACCTGATCGTCTCCGACGAGGGGGTCCGCGGGCTGGTGCTCCGCCTCACCGGCGAGTTCGGCCAGCTCGCCATAGACGGCAGCACGGTCCGCGTCGGAGGCGGGTGCAGCCTGCCGAAGCTGGCCCACCAGGTCTCGCAGCTGGGCCTGGGCGGCATCGAGTTCGCCTGTGCCATTCCCGGGACCGTCGGCGCCGGGCTGGTGATGAACGCCGGCGCGCACGGCGGCGACCTGGCACAGGTGGTCACCGAAGTCACGGTGATGTGGGGCGACGGGCGCCTGGAGCGCCTGGGCCCCCGAGAGATCGGGTTCGGATACCGGAGTACGCGCCTTCAGGGGACCTCGGCCATCGTGGTCGAGGTGGTGATGGCCCTGCGCCCCGCCGACCCGGCGGCCTTGCAGGGCGCGATGCGGCAGCATCTGGACCGGCGCCGCGCCACCCAGCCTCTTCAGCACCCCAACGCGGGTTCGGTCTTCAAGAACCCGCCGGGTGACTTCGCCGGCCGGCTGATCGAGCAGGCCGGGCTGAAGGGGGAGCGGGTGGGCGATGCGCAGGTCTCCGAGAAACACGCCAACTTTATCGTCAACCTGGGCCAGGCCACGGCGAAGGATGTGCTGACACTGATGGACCGGGTTCGCAGTACCGTGAAGCAGCGGTTCGGAGTGTGGCTCGAGGCCGAGGTGAAGATCTGGGGGCACAACCCCTGGTTCCTGCCCTGATGGGCCGGCCTCTGGGCACAGGGCTCCGGCCGCAGGAGGTCGCATGCACAGTGAAGCAGCATGAGCGCTACGTGGTCGCAGGGGGGTGCCGCCTTCATGGGCAGGTCGCGATCAGCGGCGCGAAGAACGCCGCCTTGCCGATTCTGGCGGCGGCGCTGCTGACGCCGGGCGAGTCGGTGATCCACAACGCACCGATGATCCGCGACGTGGCGGTGATGATCGAGATCCTGCACAAGCTGGGGGCCCGGGTGGAAGAGGGGCCCGAGGGCGTCTCGGGACGCACCCTGCGCATTCGGGCCGACGGACTCAACGGCCAGGAGGTCGGGGCAGATTTCACCCGCGAGATGCGCTCCTCCATCTTCCTGATGGGCCCGCTCCTGGCCCGCGTCGGCAAGATCCGAATCTCCTATCCCGGCGGCTGTGCGATCGGCCCGAGGCCGATCGATTTTCATCTACGCGGGCTGGAGATGCTGGGGGCCCGCATCGAGGAGCGGTTCGGTTACATCGAGGCCAGCGCTCCCATGCGGCTCCGGGGAACCGAGATCTACCTGGACTTTCCCTCTGTCGGCGCCACCGAGAACCTGATGATGGCGGCCGTGCTGGCGGAGGGCACGACGGTGATCCGCAACGCGGCGCGGGAGCCCGAAATCGTGGACCTGCAGGCCTTCCTCAACAAGATGGGGGCGAAGGTGCGCGGGGCGGGGCTCGACGTCATCCGCATCGACGGCGTCCGCCGGCTCGGCTCGGTGGAGCACACCGTCATCCCGGATCGCATCGAGGCCGCCACCTTCCTGGCCGCCGCGGCGATCACCGGCGGCGAGGTGACCGTGCAGGGGGTGATTCCCGAGCACGTGGA
>JAMNXV010000005.1 GCA_023623185.1 Bacillota bacterium | reverse complement strand
TCCGGACCACTGCGCCCCGCGCTGCAGCAGCCCCGCCAGGGCCAGCAGCGGGAGCCAGAGCAGCCGGAGAAACAGCTCCCAGAGCAGGTGGAGCGCCCAGGCCACCGCGCGCAGGAGGCCGTCGGCCAGCCAGAGCACGGTCGGACTCGCGAGCGCGTAGTAGAGCAACAGGCCGATCAGGAGGCCGACCAGCACATAGAGCCGGTACTCGCCCCAGTTGCCCAGGAACAGGCCGGTGCCGACCATCGCCGTGGCCGCGCCCCAGAAAAGCAGATCCCCCAGGGCCGCCAGCAGCGGCCCTGGGCGCAGGAACCGCCTGACCGCCCTGAGCAGGTCGAACAGCAGGCCGACCCCGATGCCGCTGAGCACCGTCATGAAGAGCGCGTAGAACTGAAGCTCCATCCGCAGCACCGGACCGCCCCCTCGCCCCGACTGCCCGTGCCCATCCGCTACCTGAGCAGCCGCTCCAGGAATGACCGGCCGCGCGGCTGTCGGCCGCTCCGCTGCCGCGGGCTGGCGTACTGCAGGCCCGAGACAAAGCCCTCGATCTCGAACTCGCCCTTCTCCAGGTCCAGCTGCTTGATCTGCAGATCCTCACCCCGAATCGTCAGCAGCCCCATCTCCGTCTCCAGATTCACCTCTTCGTCGTCGAAGCTGTCCACGGCGACCACGCCGGTGATCTGCACCCGCTCCCGGTTGGCAATACTGAGGGAGTGGCTGCTTGCCGGCTGCTCGCCCATACCGGGGCTCCTGCCCTCCGTCCGGTACGGCGTCCGCTCCTCCACCTGTGACCGACCTCCTCTGCACCCCCCGAAACCGGGGAACCTGTCCCATCCCTATGCCGCACTCAGGTGCATTATGTAAGAAAAGGACCGCCCTTCCGGCGGTCCGCACGGCTCTCCGCTATTCAGGGTCGTCCTCCAGGTGGGGCAGAACGCTGTCGGGTTTGAACTCCTCCGAGACCACCTCGTAGAGCTCCCTTGCCTCCGCGGCGCGCACGTGCTCGCGCACCTCCACCACCCTCACCGTCAGCTGTCGCCGGCCGAAATCGATGAAGACCGTGTCCCCCGGCTTCACCTCGGTCCCGGCCTTGGCCGGTCTGCCGTTGATCTGCACCCGTCCGGCATCGCAGACCTCTTTCGCAAGCGTGCGCCGCTTAATGATCCGCGACACCTTCAGGAACTTGTCGATTCGCATGAAAACCGCTCCTTACACGAAGACCGGACCCCGTTGCAGGGTCCGGCCCAACCGTCTTGGCCTATACGCTCTCCTTCAGCTCCTTGCCCGGGCGGAAGGCAGGCACCTTGCCCGCAGGAATCTTGATCGGCTCACCGGTCTGGGGGTTGCGACCCGAACGGGCAGCCCGGTTGCGAACCTCAAACGTGCCGAAGCCGACGAGCGAGACCTTGTCTCCCTTCTTCAGGGCCTCCTTGATGGACTCCACAACCGCATTCAGCGCCTTCTCCGCATCCTTCTTGGTCAGACCGGACTTTTCGGCAACACTTGCGACCAGATCCTGCTTGTTCAAGAATCGGTCTCCCCTTTCGAGGTCAGAATTGGGTATGATTCCCGCTGAGCCGTATTCGGCGCAGGTTTGCGGAACTCCTTCCATTCCCTTTACGAGTGTCGTTATTTTCCCCTATATTTTTTCCGAAGTTCGACCCGTTTGCCTTCTTCCCACAGCGCATCCATCTCCGAAAGGCCTACGTCGGCGGGATGCAGCCCCTTCGCGGCGAGCCGTTCTTCCACATACCGGAAGCGCTTCTCAAACTTGGCGTTCGCCCGGGTAAGGGCCACCTCTGGGTCGACCTTCAGCTTCCGGGCCAGATTGACCGCCGCAAACAGCAGGTCGCCCACCTCAGACTCCCGGTCGTCCGGTCCGGCCGCCAGCACCTCGTCCAGTTCCTCCCGCACCTTCTCCGCGGGCCCCCGGGCGTCGTCCCAGTCGAAGCCGACTGCGGCGGCCCGCTTCTGCAGTTCGCAGGCCCGGGAGAGCGCCGGCAGGGCCCGGGACACCCCGCTGACCACGGATTCAGCCCGCTGCCCGCCGCGCTCGGCCTGTTTGATGGCGTCCCACCGGCGGGTGACCTCCTCCGCCGTCTCCGCCGCCGCATCGCCGAACACGTGCGGGTGGCGGCGGATCAGCTTCTCGGTGATGCCCGCGATCACGTCCCGCATGTCGAAGCGGCCCGCCTCCCGGGCGATCTGCGCATGGAAGACCACCTGAAGGAGCACGTCGCCCAGTTCCTCGCACAGGTGGCCGGGGTCGCCTTCGTCGATGGCCTCCACCGCCTCGTAGGCCTCTTCCAGCATATAGCGCCGGAGCGACTCATGGGTCTGCTCCCGGTCCCAGGGGCAGCCATCCGGCGCGCGCAGCCGCGCCATCACGTCCACCAGCGGGTCCAGCGGCCACCGCCCCGGCGAAGCCTGCGCCAGAGGAGGCAGGAACAGGTCTATCCGGTATTCTCCCCACTTCTGCCCTGTCAAACCATCCAGGGCAATCTGGTGCACGCGCCCCTGGGCATGCACCTTCACCGGGTGCGAAGGGGGGAAATGCCGGCGCAGCGCGCGCTGCACGGCGCCCAGGCCGTCAGGCGGGATGTCGCGGATCACCAGGGGCAGGCCCGTGGGCCCGGCCCAGTCCTGCAGCCGTCCGGCTGAGCGCACCTCCAGCCCCTCCGCGAGATCGATCTGAAACATGCGCAGCAGGTCGTCCATAGCCGTGGTCCCCCTTATGTGTCGCGCAGCAGCCGCAATCGTGTAAGCCGGTCCACCATCGCGGGCGAGATGCCCGGCACCAGCTCCAGGTCGGCCCGCCGAATCCCGCCCAGGGCCAGCAGGGCGAGGCCATAGACCAGCACGCCGACGGAGATGACCGCGAGCCCCGAGAGGCGCGCCCACCCGATGGCAGAGCGCAGCAGCGGGCTGACCCACACCAGCGCGACGGCCATCAGGGCCGAGGCGGTCAGCGGGCGGAGGATGTTCGCCCGGACCCCGAGCCCCAGGCCGAACCGGCGGCGCAGCGCCAGGAGGTTCAGTCCCGCCGACAGGAAGAAGCCCACGGTGGTCGCCCAGGCCGCCCCCTTGGCGCCCAGGGCCGGCACCCCGGTCCACCACCAGGTCAGCACGATCTTGACCAGCACGCCCAGAAGCTGGTTCCAAACCGAGAGCCAGATCAGGCCCAGCCCTTGTAGGATGCCCGACGACGTCTGCTGCAGCATGAGGAAAATCGTCGACCAGCCCAGCGGCGCCATCACGTAGTGGCCAGGGCCGGTGAAGAGCACGCCGTAGGCGTCGCGGCCTGCCGCCACCAGACCGATGGTGGCCGGAAGGCCGATCAGCCAGGTCAGCCGCATCGCGGCGGCCGAGCGGTGCCGGGCCTGCTCCACCCGCCCAAGGGCCATCGACTCGCTGATGGCCGGAATCAGCGAAACATACAGGGCCTGGGCGAAGATGATGGGCAGGTCCCGGAGCTGCGTCGCGTTGGTGATGTAGCTGAGGGCCCGCTTCGCCTCCGCGACATCGGTGCCGGCGTCGATGAGCCGGTTGGTGATGAGGGCCGTGTCCGCGAGCTGGGTCAGCGGCAGCACGGCGCCCAGGAAGGAGAGCGGCATGGCGATGGCGAGGATCTCGCGCATCAGCTGCCAGGTGCTCAGCTTCTCCCACGACTCCACCCCCGGGGCCACCGTCGTCCAGTTCTTCATGGGCCGATCACGCATGTAGATGTAGACCACGTAGACCAGCCCGAGAAACACGCCGACGGTGTTGCCCGCGTTGAAGGCGGCCGCCCCCAGGTTCAGCGCGATGGGGGTGAGCAGGAAAACGCCGGCGAGGCCGATGATGACGCGCCCCAGTTGCTCGATCACCATCGTCATCGCGGCGGGCCGCATCTGCTGCATGCCCTGGTAGAGCCCCCGCAGCGAGACCTCCAGGGTGACCATCAGGATCGCCGGGGCCAGCGCCAGGAAGCCGGGCGTGGCCTCAGGAAAGCCCTGCACCCGCGCCATCCACGGCGCCGCGAAGGCGAAGAGCAGGCTGAAGATCACCCCGCCGATGCCGAGCACGGTGCTGGAGAGGCGCACCACCCGCCTCGCCCCGCGCAGATCGCCCACCGCCAGCCGCTGCGAGACCAGGCGGGAGACGGCGACGTTCAGCCCGGTGGATGAGATGGCCAGGATGAGCATGTAGGGCGCGTTCGGCGGCGACACCATGGCGAGCCCGTCCTCACCCAGGGGTATCTGGGCGACGGGGCGGTAGAAGACGCCGAGTATGCGGGAGATGAGGGATCCTGCCGTGATCAGCAGGGCGCCTCGCACAAATCCCTCCGATCTGGTCTGCTGCAACGAATAACCCCCTATCGCAGGAGCCGGGTGCGGCCGAGGATAGCCACGAGCCGCGGCCCGAACCGGGGAATCGCGGCCACATCCCGGCGGTGCACACCACCCACCAGGAGCAGCGTCAGCCCGTATACCGCCGCCCCTGCGGCAATGGCCAGGAGAAGGCCCGGGTTTCCCGGCGGCACGTACGGTTGCATGAGCCGCAGCAAGCCGACCATGGCCAGGCTGGCCCCCAGCGGCTTCCAGAGCATGCTGCGGGTCTGGAGCGTCCGCCCCAGGTGCCGCTCCACATCCACCAGGTTCAGGGCCGCCGCCGCGCCGAAGCCGACGGCCGTGGCCCAGGCAGCCCCGGCGATGCCGTGAGGGCCTGTCCACAACGCAGTCAGCGCAATTTTGACCCCGGCCCCCAGCACAAAGTTCCGCACCGGCAGACCGATGCGCCCCATGCCCTGCAGCACGCCCGAGGTGGTCTGCTGCAGCATGATCGGGAAGACGGCCCAGGCCATGGCTTCCAGCGCCGGGCCGCCCGTGGGCGCGCCGTAGATCAGCCGGTAGATGCCCGTCGCCAGGGCCCAGATGCCCGCCTGCGCAGGGATGCCCAGGAGGAAGGTGATGCGGTACGCCTGCCGGGCCTTCCGGCGGGCGTCGGCGAGCCGGCCGAGGGCAGAGGCGCTGGCCAGGGCAGGCAGAACAGCGGTGTAGACGGCCGTCGAGATGATGGCCGGCAGGTTGGCGATCATGAAGACGTTGGTGAGCAGCCCGTACTGCTCCTGGGCGTCGATCCCGGTGACGCCCGCGGCGGAAAGAGCGCGGAAGACGAACAGTGCGTCGGCCATCATCATGAGCGGCACGACCGCCCCGACGATGGTGATCGGCGCCGCCACCGCGAAGATGCGGCCGTACAGCCTGAGGCCCCGGGGCAGCCGGTCCCTCCTGGCCGCACCGGGCGCCCGGGCAGCGTCCAGTGCGGGGCCGGACAGCGTCCCCGGCCCCTCCGCGGCCGCCTGCTCCGCGTGCCAGAGCGCCGGGCCCCTGCGCGCGGACAGGATCAGCATGTACACCAGGGCCGCAGCGGCGCCGAACACATCCCCCAGGTTGAACCCCGCCGCCCCCATGGGCACGGAGACCCGCACCAGTGCCCAGGTGAGCGCCGCGCCGGCGCCCACGCGCACCACCTGCTCGACGATCTGCGACACGGCGGTGGGGGTCATCTGCTGAAAACCCTGGAAGAGCCCCCGGTAGGCGGCCAGGACCGACGTGATGAAGAGGGCCGGGGCCATCGCCCGGAAGCCGGGGGCGGCCTCCAGCACCTCCGGTGAGATCGCCCGGGCGATCCACGGCGCCCCCAAGAAGAAGGCGGCCGCGCCCGCCAGCCCCAGGCCGGCCATCAAGGCCAGGGCCGAGCGGAACACCCGCCGGGCGCCGTGCGCATCGCCCAGAGCCATCCGCTCGGCTACCAGTCTGGCAATGCCCACGTTCAGGCCGACGGAGGTGAACGAAAGGACGATCTGGTAGGTGGTGACCGGCACCTGCGTCAGGCCGAGTCCCACCGCCCCGCCGCGCCCGTCAAACGGAGCGAAGATGCGGGCGACCAGCGGCTTGTACAGCAGTCCCAGGAGCCGGGTGATCAGGGTGGCCAGGGTGAGAACGAACGCCCCGTGCAGAAACGATTCGCCTTTGCGCGCCTGCATGCTTGCCCCCCTGTCGTCGGTTCCGGTGAGACCGCTTAATCTTTCCTATGGTATCTCACCAGAACCCTGCCGTAAAGGGCAGCGCCCCCCGGCACAGACAAAGACGTTCAGGAGCAGGCCAGCTGCTCCTGAACGGCGGGTTTCCCTGCTATTGCTCCATCTGTTTAGCGAGAAAACCGGCGGCGGTTTCCGCAAGCTTGATCTCCGTGTCGGTCATGGTGGCATCGGCCTCCCGTGAGCAGATGATCACGGCGCCGATGGGGTCGCCCCCGGCCACGATGGGGGCAACTACGTACACAGGGATGCGGTTCTCGTCCTCATCATCGCCGATGATCGATCCCCGCTGCTTGCCCTCACCTGCCCGGGTCACAACGATCGAGCGGCGCTCCTCCATGGATCGTTCCACAATCGAACCGATGGGCTTGTTGAGGAATTCCTTCTTGGGCGCTCCGGCTACGGCGATAATCGTGTCCCGGTCGGCAATCAGTGCAGTATGCCCGATAGCCTCGTAGAGAGAGTCGGCGTACTCCTTGGCGAACTCCCCCAGCTCCCCGATCGGCGAGTACTTCTTGAGGATCACTTCGCCATCGCGATCGACAAAGATCTCCAGGGGGTCGCCTTCCCGGATCCGAAGGGTTCTACGGATCTCTTTGGGGATGACAACCCGGCCCAGGTCATCGATGCGTCTGACTATGCCTGTGGCCTTCAAGTACAACCCTCCTCTGTAGGCAGCGACTTCGGCTCGACTGCCGATAGTATACGGCACCCCTTCCAGCCCCTATTCACATTTTGGCAGCCCCGCCCCACGGGGCGTTCCGGTGACAGTATATGCAGGATGTGGAATCACAGGCATCTCCTGCGCAGGCAATAGCGGCACCCGCCGGCTGCTGACGGGTGCCGCACTCGTAACGCCCTATCCGCGCGCCGCCGTCGGCGCCATCTCCTCGCGGAGCTGCTCCATGAGGAGCAGCAGCATGCGCAGCATCGACCGGGCGTCCAGGCCGTGCACCTTCACCCCGAAGCTCGTGGCCTTCAGGCTGCGCGGCGCCTCGATGCGGCCACGGAACTCCCCCCTGCGGTTGAGGAACACCAGCCTGTCGAAGGGAAACTGCCGCGCCGCCGACGGCAGGAACTTCACCGTCACCCGGTCCCGCATCTGCGCGATCGACGTGATGCCGAGCCGGTTGCAGTGCACCCTCAGCCGCGCGATGTCCAGCAGGTTCTTCACCGGGTCGGGCAGCGACCCGAACCGGTCGACCAACTCGTCGGCCACGTCCTCCACGTCGCCCAGCGAACGGATGGCGATAATCCGCTTGTAGGCGTCGATCTTCTGCCGGGCGTCGGGCACGTATTGGTCCGAGATGAAGGCGTCCACCTGCAGTTCGATGTTCGCCTGCACCTCCGGCTCGGGGGCCGGCTCGCCCTTCAGCTCCCGCACCGCCTCCTCCAGGAGCTGGGTGTAGAGGTCGAACCCCACGCTGATGATGAACCCGTGCTGCTCCGGCCCCAGGATGTTGCCGGCGCCGCGGATCTCCAGGTCGCGCATGGCGATCTTGAACCCGGAGCCCAGCTCCGTGAAGTCCTTGATGGCCCGCAGCCGCTTCTCCGAGGCCTCGGTGAGGACCTTGTCACGCTTGTACAGGAAGTAGGCGTACGCCAGCCGGTTGGAGCGGCCCACGCGCCCGCGGAGCTGGTACAGCTGGCTCAGCCCCATATGGTCGGCATCATCGACAATAATGGTGTTCACCTGCGGAATATCGATCCCGTTCTCGATGATGGTGGTGGCCACCAGCACGTCGTACTCGCCGTCCATGAAGTCCAGCAGGATCTGCTCCAGCCGGTCCTCCGGCATCTGCCCGTGTGCGACCGCAATCCGCGCCTCAGGCACCAGTTGGTGCAGGCGGGCAGCCACCTTGTCCAGGGTCTGGATGCGGTTGTGCACGAAGAAGACCTGCCCGCCACGGGAAAGCTCCCGCCCGATCGCATCCTGGATCAGCGCCTCGTCATACTCCGCGACGAACGTCTCCACCGGATACCGGTCCTCCGGCGGCGTGGTGATCACCGACATGTCCCGCATCCCCACCATCGCCATGTGCAGGGTGCGGGGAATCGGCGTCGCCGAAAGCGTCAGCACGTCGACGTTGGCCCGGAGCTGCTTGATCTTCTCCTTGTGCGCCACGCCGAAGCGCTGCTCCTCGTCCACGATGAGCAGCCCCAGGTCCTTGAACTTCACGTCGTCCGAGAGCAGCCGGTGCGTTCCGATGACCACGTCGATGCGCCCATCGGCCAGCCCTTTGATGATCTCGGCCTGCTCCCTCGGGCTCTTGAAGCGGTTGAGCACCGCCACGTTGATGGGGAAGCCCTCCATCCGGCTCTTGCAGGTGGCGTAGTGCTGCTGCGCCAGGATCGTGGTGGGAACCAGGAAGGCCACCTGCTTGCCGGCGGTCGCCGCCTTGAACGCCGCCCGCAGCGCCACCTCGGTCTTGCCGTAGCCCACGTCGCCCAGGAGCAGCCGGTCCATGGGCCGCGGCTTCTCCATGTCCGCCTTGATCTCCGCGATGGCGGTGAGCTGGTCCGGGGTCTCCTCGTAGGGGAAGGCGTCCTCAAACTCCCGCTGCCACACGGTGTCGGGCGGGAAGGCCGTGCCCGGCAGCGTCTCCCTGAGGGCCGCCAGCCTGAGCAGCTCCGCGGCCATCTCCCGGATCGACTCCTTGACCCGGCTCTTCACCTTGGCCCACTCGCCGCCGCCCAGCCGGTTGATCCGCGGCTCGTGCCCCTCCGCGCCGATGTACTTCTGGATCTGGTCCACCTGCTCGGTGGGGATCTTCAGACGGTCCGAGCCCTCGTACTGGATGACCAGGTAGTCCCGGGTCGAGCCCAGAATCGTCTCGGAGCGGACGCCAAGGTACCGGCCGATCCCGTGGGTGGCGTGCACCACGTAGTCGCCCACCTGCAGGTCCTGGTAGCTGGCGATGCGCGCGGCCTGCCGCCCGGAGGCCCCCGCCGTCCCGTGGACGCCCGCCCGGCGGCGCCGGCGCCGCTGGCGCCCCTGAATCTCCCGGTCGGTGACGACCACCAGCCGCTGCCCGGGCCACTGGAAGCCACCCTCCACGCTCCCCACGCCGACCCAGACGGCGCCGGGGAGCGGCACGGCGACCTGGCTGCCGGGCCCGCCCGCGCCGCTCTCCACGTCGGCCTCCTGCAGCAGCTCCCGGATGCGCCGCTGCCGCTCCTCCGTGCCCACCAGGATCACAATGCGGAAGCCCTGCTTCTTCCAGCGCTTCAGCTCCTCCTGGAAGAGCGGCCACTGCCCGTGGAACTCCTGCACCGCCGTGGCCGAGAGCCCCACCTCGTTGGCGGGCCGGATGCCGGGGAGACCCCGCCCCAGGGCGCTGAAGTAGATCGCGCTGCCCTGGCGGCACCGCTGGAAGAGCTCCTGGTAGCCCAGGTAGAGCCCCAGCTGGCCCGGCAGCAGATGGCCGCGCTCCATCATCGACGCCTGCCGATCCGCCTCGCGGCCGGCCACCTCCATGCTGGCGTCCCGAATCCGCGCCGGCTCATCGATGAGGATCAGCGGCCGCTCGGGAAAGTAGTCGATGAGCGTCTCCAGCTTGTCGTAGAAGAAGTTGGCGTATTGCTCCAGCCCGGGGAAGTAGATCTCCTCCTGAAGCTTGGCCAGGTGGCCCTCCACGCGGTCCTCCAGCTTCTGCGCGGCGTCCACCGCATCCAAGGGCAGCTTGGGCGCAGCCTTGCGCTTCCGCCTGCCGCCGGCCTTCTGGCCCTGATCGGCCTCCGCCTCCGCCTCGGCCGCCCGGGAGGCCGCCTCCCGCTCCTGAATGCGCCGAAGCCGGGCCACGGTCTCGGCCAGGTCCTTCCTGATCCGCTCGATGGCCCGCTCGATCCCGCCCTCCGGCAGGATGAACTCCCGGGCCGGCCCCACCGAGACCGAGTCCACCCGCTCCACCGTGCGCTGGGTCGCCGGGTCGAAGCGCCGGATCTCGTCGATCTCGTCGCCCCAGAAGGCCACCCGCAGGGGGTACTCGCCCGCCAGAGGGAAGAGGTCGACGATCTCGCCCCGCACCGCGACGTGCCCCTTGGACTCCACCATGTCCACCCGCTCGTACCCCTGCCGCACCAGGCGGGCCACCAGCGCATCCCGCCCGATCATCGACCCGGGCTCCAGCGTGAGCAGCGACTGCTGAAAGACCGCATGCGGCGTAAGGCTCCGGTAGAGCGCCGCAGCAGGCGCCACCACGATCAGGCTCTCACCCCGCGCCAGCCGCTCCAGCACCGCCAGCCGCTGGCTCACCACCTCGGGTGAGTGCGCCATCACCTCGAAGGGCAGGTACTCCATCGGGGGGAAGAGCACCACGTCCTGATCCGGCAGCCAGGTTTCCAGGTCCTCGCGGAACCGCTCCGCCTGCTGAATCGTGGCGGTGATCACAAGGGCGGGCCGGCCCGTGCGCTCCCGGAGCGCGGCGAGGAACGCGCTCTTCATGGAGCCGGCCACTCCGTACACCATCTGCTCAGCAAAGCCCCGCCTGAGCCCTTCGTACAGCGAACTGAACTCCGGCGAGGCCTGAAGAACCTGAAGCAGCGTCTCACTGGACATAGGGAAACCTCCCGTAAAATGGCCGCCCGCCGCCGACGGAGCCGCCGGCGGCCTTCCCCGGACGCGGGGCACGGCGAGTAAGGGCTCTAACCCCGCATGCGGGGCTACAGCCCGGGTCGCTGCGCGGAAGTCTGACCTTCGGCACAGCAGCCTATGCGCCTAGCGGATTCGGGCATCGCTCTGCATCTGCGCCGCCACAGCGGCGGGCTGCAGCCAGGCCCGCGCCGCCAGCCAGCCGGCCACGGCCGCCGTGGCAAAGCGAATGGCCAGGAGCAGGAGACCGTTGGCCCCCACCGCGGCGAACAGCACCGTCTCCTCAAAGATGGCGTGGCAGATGCCCAGGAAGATGCACATGACGGTCAGTTCATCCCGGCTGAGCCGCCCCTCCCGCGCCGTCTGAATCAGGATGCCGGCGCCGTAGGTGAGGCCGATGCCGAGCCCGGCGGCGATGGGCAGTCCCGCTTCCCCGGGGAGCCGCAGCGGGCGGAGCACAGGCGCCATGTAGCGCGATGCCCGCGTCAGCCAGCCCCCGTCCTTCAGGAACTGGATGCCGATGAACAGCAGAACCAGCCACCAGAGCCGGGCAACTTCCAACACTCCGGAGAGCAGCCCTTCCCACAGCCACGTCAGCCACATCATGCCGCACCACCCCCAGGCAGCAGCCAGTTGAGCAGCAATGCCACAACCGCCATGGTGACGGTGCGGGTGAGCAGCACCCACCCGGCCCGGGCCCCGGCCTTGGCCACCAGGGCCGTCTCCGAAATGGCCGAGTGGTTGATCATCATCATCGCAGCCAGTATCGTCGTCTCCCGGGCGGGCAGCCCGAGGGCCACCGCAACGCCCAGACCGGCGTAAATGGTGGAAAGGTTGGCCGAAACCAGGGCCAGGGCCGCCTCACCCGACAGCCCGAAGATCCCCATCACCGGCTCCAGCCAGTCGGAAATGCGGCCCAGCCAGCCGCTTTTCTCCAGCACGTGGATGAGCATGACGGCCGGCACGATCACCTTGGCCAGTTCCCACAGCACCAGGAGGCCTGCCCGCGTTCCCCGCTTGACCGACGCAGCCACATCCAACGCGAATCCCTCTCTCGCTATGCATTATAACGGTTCATCGCCGCCAGAATGCCGTCGGTGAGGAAGCACTCCACCGCCTCGACCGCCCGCGGCAGCACGGCGGCCACCGCCGCGGCATCCTCGGCGCCGAACGGCGCCAGCACCCAGTCGGTGACCTCCCAGCCCGGCGCCGGGCGTCCGATCCCGATCTTCAGGCGGGGAAACTCCGTCGTGCCCAGCTCCGCGATGACGGACTTCACGCCGTTGTGCCCGCCCGCGCTGCCCTTGGCCCGCAGACGAAGCCGCCCCACCTCCAGGTCCAGGTCGTCAAAGAGGACCAGGATGTCGGCAGGATTAACGCGATAGAAGCGGGCGGCCTGGGCCACCGACCGTCCGCTGAGGTTCATATAGGTGAGCGGTTTCAGCAGAAGTATCTTTTCGGCCTCCGGTCCCCAGCGCAGCTCGCCGTACAGCCCCTGAAAGCCGCGCTGCTCCACAGCCACCCCGTGCTTGCGGGCGAACGCGTCCAGCAGCATCCAGCCGATGTTGTGCCGGGTGGCGGCATACCGGGCGCCCGGGTTGCCGAGGCCGACGATGAGCTTTGCCATGCTCCCTGTCTCCTTACACGGGGGTCGATACGGTTTACTTTACCACAGTCCCCGTCCGCGGAAAACCGCGGACCATAAGGGAACGGCACCCCGGAGTGAACCGGGATGCCGTGGCGGGCCAATCGCTACAGCCGGGGCTCTTCTTCGAAGATCTTGGATACGGAGAGGTCTTCGTGAATGCGGATGATGGCCTTCCCCAGGAGCGGCGCCACGGAGACCACCCGAATCTTGTCCCCAAGCTTTTCAGTGTCCACCGGGATCGTGTCGGTGACCACGATCTCCTTGAAGGGGCTGGCCGCCAGCCGTTCGTAGGCCGGGCCGCTGAACACGGGGTGCGTGCAGGCGGCATAGACCTCGGTGGCCCCGCGCTCCAGCAGCGCCTGCGCACCGCTGACGATGGTGCCGGCCGTGTCGATCAGGTCGTCCACCATGATGGCCGCCTTGCCCTCGACGTTACCGATGATGTTCATCACTTCGGAGACGTTGGGCTCCGGCCGCCGCTTGTCGATGATCGCCAGCCCGACGCCCAGCCGCTCGGCCAGGTCCCGGGCCCGGGGCACCCCGCCGGTGTCGGGCGAGACCACCACGGCGTTCTTCAGGCCCTTGTTCCGGAAGTAGTTCGCAATAAGCGGGCCGGCGTGCAGGTGGTCCACCGGCGTGTCGAAGAAGCCCTGGATCTGCGCGGCGTGCAGGTCGATGGTGAGAAGGCGGCGGAAGCCCGCC
>JAMNXV010000144.1 GCA_023623185.1 Bacillota bacterium | reverse complement strand
TCGTCGGAGCCGGTGAGGGCGATGGTCAGCACCGGCAGGGCGGCGGGGTCGATCTTGAAGACCATCGGGGCGTCGGTGCCGTCGGGAAGGTAGCCTCGCACCTGGTCGACCTTCTCCCGGATGGAGAGGGTGGCCTGGTCCATGTCGGTGCCGTAGTCGAACTCGACGATGACCAGCGACGTGCCCTCCGAGCTGGAGGAGGAGACGCTGGTGACGCCGGGCACGGTGCCCACGACCTCCTCGACGGGCCGGGAGACATGCGCCTCGACCTCCTCAGGCCCCGCCCCCTCGTAGCGGGTGACGACCACCGCAAGGGGAAACTCCATGGCAGGGTACAGGTCCAGGGGCAGCCTGCTCAGGGAGACGAGGCCGATGACGGCGGCGATCAGGTAGAAGACGATGGTGGGTACCGGGTGGCGGATGGAGAACCGGATGAGCGGCCTCACGGCTCAGGCCCTCCTCCCAGGCGCACGGGGGCGCCGTCGTAGAGCCGGTTCTGCCCGGCCACAACCACCTGGTCCCCGGCGGCGAGGCCCTCCACCAGCACCTGCTCGTCGGAGCGGACGATGACGGTCACCGGGGTGCGGTGTGCCACGCCCTCCTTCACCACGTAGACGTGGGGCTCGCTGCTTCCCTCCACCAGGGCGTTCACGGGCACCAGCACCCCGGTCTGTTCGGTGAGGGGGATGATGACCTCGGCGAACATGCCGCCCTTCAGCACGCCGTCGGGGTTCGGCAGCGTGACCCGCATCTTGTAGGAACGGGTCTGAAGGTCCATCTGCGGGCTGACGGACTCCACCTCGCCGGTGAATGTACGGTTCAGGGCGGGGACGGTGACGGAGACCGTCACCCCGGGGCGCACGGCGTTGATGGCCGCCTCGGCCACCCCCGCCTCCACCACCACCGTGGAGAGGTCCACCAGCTGGAAGAGCGGGGTGCCCGCGCCGACCATGCCGCCGGGCTCCACCAGGCGGGCGGCCAGCACGCCGTCGGCCGGCGCGGTGATGCGCGCGCCCTCGTAGCTGGAGGTGGCCAGTTCAAGCTGGGCGCGCGCCGCCTCCACCTGGGCGTTCGCCAGGGTGAGCTGTGTGCGGATCTGTTCGGCCTGGCTGCGGGAGACCGCGCCCTGCTCCAGGAGCATCTCCAGCCGGGAGGCCTGCCGGGCCGCCTCGGCCTGCTGGGCCTTGGCCTGGGTGTACTGCGCCTCGGCCGCGGCGAGCTGGCTGGCCAGGTCCTTGTCATCCAGCTCCGCCAGGAGATCGCCCTCCTGAACGGCGTCGCCCATCTCGTGGTGAACCGCCACCACCTTGCCCGGAACCTTGGCGGTGATGTAGACGCTGCGGATGGGACTCAGCTGGCCGGACGCCCGGCTGGTGGCGGTGAGCGTGCCGGTGCGGGCCTCGGTGACCGCGACGGCCACGGCCTCCACGGTGGGCCCGCTGTCATGGCCGGAGGCCAGCCCGCAGCCCGAGAGGATCAGGGCGCAGAGCGCCAGGCATGCCGCGGGAAAGAAACGCCTCATCGTACTTGCACCTCCATAAGGTCAGGGTGCAGCCGGCAGCGCATCCAGCCGGATGTCGGCCCAGACGGTCTCGCCGGAAGGCAGACCGACCAGGGGGGTGATGACGACCTCGCCCGGCGCCGTGCTGCTGCGGGCGCCGGCGGAATCCACCGCCACCGGCAGGTACCGGCGGCCGGGGACGAGGTTGCTGAAGCGGTAGATGCCCTCGTTGTTGGTGTAGGCCACCCGGTCCGCGACGTGGCTGCCCTCGGCGTACAGCACCACCTTGACGCCGGTGAGAGGCGTGCCGTCGGCGCCGACGACCCGCCCGGTGATCGCCGCGGGCACGTGGGCCGTGAGGTTGGCCTGTACGCCGAACCGGGTGCCGGGCTCCAGCACGCCGGCGGCGGCGGAGAGCACCGAGTCCTCTCTGGCCGCCCGCACCAGGTAGGCCTCGCCCGGAGTGGCAGGGGCCTTCACCACGTAGCTGCCGTCTTCGCCGACCTCGCCGGAGAAGGTCTCCCCGTCGCTGGTGCGGATGACGGTCACCTCGGCCCCGGCGGCGGGCCGGTCATCGCCAGCCTGGACGAACCCCAGGAAGAGAGTCTCGCTGGGGCGGGCCACCAGCACCACGTTGCTGGGGGCGGTCGGGTTGAGGGGGGCCGGCTCCCGCTGGGCGCCGTCGGGCGCCACCGCGCCCCTGACGTAGGCCAGATCGGTGATGACCGGCAGGTAGCGGGTTTGCTTCGCGACCGGCAGGTTGCGGAACTCATACCGGCCCGCCTCGTCGGTTGTGGTCTCGGTCACCCGGCTGCGGCCCTCCTCGCGCAGCCCGACCTTCACGCCGGCCAGGGGCTCGCCCAGGTCGTTCACCACCCGCCCGGCCACAGAGGCCCGCTCGGGCTGGAGCACGAAGTCCGCGGTGTTGTTCCCCCGCCGCACGTCCACCAAGTCGGGCGGAGTCCCTTCCTCCACGAAGGGCTGGTCGGTGTACAGGTAGCCGTCCACCTTCACGCTGACGTGGTAGCCCGTTCCGGGGTCGTCCGCCGGGCTGTTGGGGACGTTGGCCTGAAGCCTGACGTCGTACCGCCCGTCCTCGTCGGTCTTCGCCCTCCAGGTCTGGGAGCCCCGGGAGACCTTCACCTCGGCCCCGGCGATCGGCTCGTCCAGGTGGTTCTTGACGGTGCCGGAGAGGACGGCGCTGCCGTAGCTGTAAGTATCCGGCGTCTGGGCGACGACGTTGGCGGAGATGCGCTCTCCGCCGGCGACGTTCATCCAGCCGGTGTCGCTGTTCATCAGGGTGCCGCCGGGGAAGGCGCGCACCCGGTAGGTGCCGCCGACGACCTCGGTGAAGGCGAAGCGGCCCTCCTCATCGGTGCGGGCCACCTGCACGGTGCCGACACCGGCGCGCTGCAGGTGGACCTCGACGTCCTTCAGCGGCTGCGCGCTGTTGTCGAACACCTTGCCGGCGATGTCGGCGTAGAGCTTGTTGAGCGCCAGCCGGTCGGCCCCGCTGA
The DNA here is from genome assembly GCA_023623185.1 of Bacillota bacterium. GTDB lineage: Bacteria > Bacillota > Sulfobacillia > Symbiobacteriales > Symbiobacteriaceae > Symbiobacterium. The sequence goes on along the minus strand of JAMNXV010000144.1, from coordinate 10,147 downwards.
AGTCGAGCCAGCCGCCTTCCTGAAGGGAGAAGGGGGCGGTGGTCATGGTCTCGTGGTCATAACGGGAGACGCGCAGCCGGTAGGCGCCGCCCTCGGCGGGAGGCGCCGCGAGGCTGAAGTAGCCGGAACGGTCGGTGCGCGCCTCCGCCACGGGGCCCCAGCCGTCCAGCAGGAGCTCCACCGTGGCGTCCCAGACCGGCGTGCCCCGGGCGCCGGAGACGACCTCGCCGGTGACGCGCCCCGTGGCGATCGGGAGGGTCATATCGAGCTGGTTGCGGCGCCGGGGGTCGAGTGCGCCGATTTCCTGGGAGACGGGGCGGTGCCCGTCGGCCCGGACCTGCAGGGTGTACTCGCCGTCGGCCCGCACGGAGGAGAGGGTGTACACTCCGAACTCGTTGGTGCGGGCCGTGGCCTCAAGGCCGTAGCCGGCCCGGAAGAGCTCGACGGTTGCCCGCGCCACGGGCAGCCCCCGGGAGTCCCGCACCAGGCCGGTGATGAAGGCCGTGTACGGCTCGGCGGTGAGCGTGAGGGCGGTGCCGTCGCTGGCGGGCACGTAGGCCCGCTCCACCAGGCCGTGCCCCTCGGCCCAGACCCGCAGCCAGAAGCTCTGGCCCGGGGGCAGGCTCAGGGTCGCCTGGCCCCGTCCGTCTGTGCGTGCCGAGAGGATGCCGGGCAGCCCGGGGGTGAGCAGTTGCACCTCGGCCTCCGGCAGCGGCGTGCCGTCTGTGCTGATTACCGTAACGCGCAGGGGAGGGGCGGCGGCGGGCTGCAGGAAGGAGAGGTCAGCCGCCGACGCCTTCGGCCCCGTGAGGCCCAGGAGCGCGAGGCTCAATACAAAGGCAATAAGCTTACGCATAGGTTACACCTCTATACTGTTCCTGACGCAAATATGGCATCGGTGAAGAAATCCGCGATATCGTCATCCAGCCGGTCGTACCAGCCTTCCGGCAAGAGGCCGGCGAAGGGGGCGGGGGTCTCGGGGCCCACCTGCAGCATCGCCCAGATGGCGGCTGCCAGTCCGACGGTCATGATGAGCGGGAGCTGCGGGTTGACCATCCTCTCGCCCAGCGCCCTGGCGAACGCCTCCCGGTCCTGGTCGGTGAAGGCGGAGACCACCTGCTGGAGCATGATGTCAGCGATCTCCGGGTGAAACCGGCCCTCGGTGAAGAGTACGTTGAAGACGGCGCGGTTCTCCCGGATGATCTGCACCAGCTCGCGGATGCGCATGCGGATGAGCTCACGCACGTCGCCCGTCCGGGGGAGCCTCCGCTCGCGGCGCAGGGCCTCCTGCACCACGGGCTCCACGCAGGCGAGGAACAGCTCCTTCTTGTCCCGGAAGTATCGGTAGATGGTGCCCTCCGCCACGCCGGCCCGGCGGGCGATCTCGGCGGTGGTGGCGCCGTTGTAGCCCCGCTCGCTGATCAGGTGCAGCGCAGCCTCCAGAATGCGGGAACGGGTCGTTTCCATTAACTGTGCACCTCCCTACCCGTCGCCGACCGCGTGGCTGAGCTCCAGGAGGCGCAGCATCAGGCCGGCGGCGGCCTGAATGCGGCCCGCCTCGGCTTCGAGCGCGGCCGCGGAGGCGCTCTGCACCTCGACCCAGGTCGCGATGCCGGCCTCGTAGCGCAGCTCGGCGAGCCGCAAGGCCTCCCGGGCCATCTCCACGGCCTTCTCCCGGGCCTTCAACTCTTCCAGGGAGCCCCGGGCCGCGAGGTAAGCCTGGGTAACCTGGGCCCGGGCCTGCGCGAGCGTGAGCTCGTAGTTGGAGGCGGCGGCCTGCACCTGGGCGGCGGCCCCGCCCCCTGCGGCCATGCCGGACTGCAGCCGGCGGCCGGCCAGCTCAACCGCCGCCTCGCGCAGGTCGGGGCGCCGTTGGATCGCGCGGGCGATCAGCCCCTCCAGGTCGTCCGGCAGGACGACGTCCTCCGCCCGCAGGGTGAGCGGTTCGGGCTGGACGTCCGGCGCAAGCGGAATGCCGATCACCTGGCCCAGGGCGCTGCGCGCTCCCTGCTCCATGGCCTCGGCTCCCGCCAGGGCCGCCTGCTGGCCCGCCAGGGCCGTCTGCACCTGCAGCAGGTCGTAGGGCGCCGCCATGCCGACTTCCACGGCGGCCTCCACGTTGGCGAGCTGGGTTTCCGTGCGTTCCAGCGCGGCCCGCTGCGCCAGAGCCGTGGCTGCGGCCTTCTGCCACTCCACGTAGGCCTGCAGCGCCCCGGCCCTCACCTGCTGGCGCGCGGCCTGGTACTGCGCGGCGGCCTGCTCGTAGGCGTAAGCGGCCTGCTGGCCCACCGCGCCGGGGGTGATGGCCTCAGCGGGGATCGTCAGCCCGTACTGGGACTGCAGGTAGGCGGCTGCCAGCGGGGCCAGGGCAGGGGCGCTCGCCGGCGCGGCCTGCATCGCTGCCCGGGCCGCCTCCACCTGGAGCGCCGCCATGCGCAGCCCGGGGTTGTGCCGCTCCGCCAAATAGAGGGCCTGGCTGAGGCTCAGGATCGGCGCCGGTGCGGCCGGCTGCTCGTCGGCGGGTGCCGGCTCACCGGACTCGGCTCCCGGGGGTTCGGCCCCTGCGGCACTGGCCTCGGGGACACCGACCTCCGGGGCACCGACCTCCGGGCCTCCGTCCTCCGGGGCTCCGACCTCCGGCGGGGCGGCAGCCGCGGGTGCGCCGAGGGCCGCGGCGCCCGTGCTGACCAGCAGCGCCACCGCAGCCAGTCTGGATACCAGCGAACGCGGAATCTGCATGATGGGCAATCACCCTCTCGATATCGGATCACAACCTGCCAGGAGGCAGGAGTGAGTACTCACTCATTCTAAGCCCTACGCAAATTGGCGTCAATAGGAAAGGACGCACCCAGCGGCTGCCAGGTACGTCCTTCTTTCCACTTATGACCCGATATCTTCCCACAGAGCCAGGAGCCGGCGCACGGCGATGCGCGTCTGGCTGGCGTCGCCGCTCTCGAGCGCCCCTTGCAGCCCGGCCAGTTCGAGGTCGAATGCCTCCACCTCCTCGAAGGCGGATGAGAGGCGCACACGGCCCCGGACGTGCCGCCAGGCCTCGCCGAGCTGCCGAACGGCTGCGCCGGCGTCCTCCCAGCGCTGCTCCTCCGTATGGCTGAGGAGCTGTTCCAGATGGGCCGCGATGTCGTCGTGCGCCCCGAACGGGCGCTTCAGAAAGGTCCCCGAGTTCAGCGCCAGGGCCGAGACCGCGACGAACAGCGCGGGCAGGCCGTAGTAGATCAGCTGAAACAGCCGGCTTTTCACGGCAGCGCCTCCCTTTCCCCGGCTCAGTTGGGCCCGGGGTAGTCGCTGAGATCGTAGGCCTTGGGAAACTTGTCGGTGTACCGGTCCACGTAGACCTTGCCTTCGGCGTCCACCACCGCCATGAAGGCCTCCCTGGGGCTTCCGACCCCCTGCTCCTTCAGCCTTGCCATCAGCCAGGCCCGGTTGACGCCCAGCCGGCGGAGGTTCTGGTCCATGACCTCGCCGTCCACCACCAGCTCGATGCCCAGACCCCGGGACGAGACCGGGACCTGCAGATCGGCCGGCGTGACCGGCTGGGTCTCGGGCGTCCTGAGCACGGAGAGCGTGCCGCGCGGCTCCAGGATGGCCAGCTCCACCTCGTCGAAGTGGAAGATGGACTGGCCCCGCAGAAGTTCCGCCAGCTCGCTCTCCCGCATCCGGAGCCGCCGCATGTTGTCCTCGAGAATCTGGCCCTTGTAGACCAGGATGACGGGCTCGCCATCCAGCATCTTGGCCATCCAGCGGCTCTTCAGGGCGAGGGCCTGCGTCAGCAGGGTGAAGCCGCCCCAGGCGGCCATCCCCACGAAGATGGGCCACGGCCGGATGGAGAGGTTGGTAGACAGCTCCGCGCCGAGCGACCCGAGGGTGATGCCGCTGACGTATTCGAAGAAGGTCAGCTGGCTCACCTGGGTCTTCCCGAGGAGGCGGCACAGGATCAGCAGGTTGAAGAACGTGATGGCCGAGCGGACCAGGACGACCGTAACTTCACCCAACGTGCCACCTCCGACCCGCGCCGGATGGAAACGGCGCGGTGTTTACAGACGGCTGAGTTCTGTTATACTGCGTTAAGATGCAGTCAGACATGCCCCCGCAGGAGGTGAGGACCGTGAATCAGCACGAGACACCGCTGTTTTCCGGACTGGTGCGGCATGCCGCGCGCAACCCGATCCAGTTTCACATTCCCGGCCACAAGAAGGGCGCGGGGATGGCCTCCGAGTTCCGGGAGTACATCGGTGAGCGCGCCTTCGCCATCGACCTGATCAACATCGCGCCCCTCGACGACCTGCACAACCCTCACGGCATCATCCGGGAGGCGCAGGCGCTGGCCGCCGAGGCCTTCGGGGCGGACCACTCCTTCTTCAGCGTGCAGGGCACCAGCGGCGCCATCATCACGATGATCATGACCGTCTGCGGGCCCGGCGACAAGATTCTCGTTCCCCGCAACGTCCACAAGTCGGTCCTCACCGGCATTGTGCTGTCGGGGGCCCTGCCCATATTCATGAACCCTGACCTGGATTACGACCTGGGCATCGCCCACGGCGTGAGCCTGGAGGCGGTGCGCCACACCCTGGATCAGCACCCCGACGCCAAGGGGGTGCTCGTGATCAACCCGACCTACTACGGCGTCTCGGCGGACCTCAAGGGCATCGTGGAGCTGGCCCACTCCCGGGGGGTTCCGGTGCTGGTCGACGAGGCCCACGGCGTCCACCTCTGCTTTCACGATGAACTGCCGCTCTCCGCAATGCAGGCGGGCGCCGACATGGCGGCCACGTCGGTGCACAAGCTGGGCGGCTCCCTCACGCAGACCAGCGTGCTGAACGTGCGCGAGGGGTTCATCAACCCGGGGCGGGTGCAGGCCATCCTCTCCATGCTGCACACTACCTCCACCTCGTACCTGCTGCTGGCGTCGCTGGACGTGGCCCGCAAGCAGCTGGCCACCCGTGGGCGGGAGCTGATCGACCGGGCCGTTCGCCTGGCGGAGCGCGCCCGGCGGCAGATCGACGAGATTCCCGGCCTGTACTGCCTGGGGCCAGACTCGGTGGGTCAGTCGTCGTCCCGCTTCGACCTGGACCCCACGAAGCTCTGCGTCAACGTGAAGGAGCTGGGCGTGACCGGCGTTGAGGTGGAGGTGCTCCTGCGGGAGGAGTTCAACATCGAGGTAGAGCTGTCGGACCTCTACAACATCCTGTGCATCATCTCGCTGGGCGATTCGGCGGAGGACGTGGATGCGCTGGTGGCCGCGCTGCGCGAGATCTCCCGCCGCTACTACCGGCAGCGGCCGGCCAACGTGGTGAAGGTGAAGGTGCCCACGACGCCGATCCTCGCCATGCACCCCCGGACGGCGTTCTACGCGGAGACAGAGGTGGTGCCCATCCGGGAGGCGGAGGGGCGGGTGATCGCCGAGTCGATCATGGTGTATCCGCCCGGCATCCCGATCCTGCTGCCCGGTGAGATCGTGGCCGAGGACAACCTGGACTACCTGGACGAGTGTATTCAGGCCGGGCTGCCGGTGCAGGGCACCGAGGATCCCGAGGTCAAGCTGGTGAAGGTAGTGAAGGATGTTCACCGTTAGGTAGTTGAATTGTCGATACATTAGCCTTGGATTTGTCGACACGTTCGCGCGTGTTTCCGGGGGCGGCCTGCGGGCCGTCCCCGAATTTTTTGCGCGTGGCGATTCGACACGGGGATGGGGCTGCGGGAAAGTTGTACACAGGTTTTCGCCGACCTGTGGAGAACTCGCGTTCCCCGAAACGCCCACGCGGCGCGGCTTTGTTCGTTCGGGTCGAAAAATTATCCCCCGTCATTGTGGATAACTTGTGGTCAAACTGGGGATGGCGCGGTGGACAGTTTTCGCGCGACGAACAGGAAAAATCTCCACGTGAAGACCGCCCTGCCGCGACCTGCGTAGCATGGGGAAAAAGACGGAGGTCGGGGTATGGTCTTCTACTTCGTGCAGCCAGGTGAGACGCTGTTCGCCATCGCCCGGCGATACCGGACGACCGTTCACGCCCTCGTCACCGCCAACCGGCTGAAAGATCCCAACGCGATCAGCCCGGGCCAGGCGCTCCTGATTCCCCGCCCCGGCGAGCGGCCGTCGCCGCCGCCCGGAGGCCTCGTGCACCGCGTGCGCGCGGGCGAGACGGCCATGGCCCTGGCGGCCCGCTACGGGACGACGGTGAAGGCCATCATGCTGGCCAACCAGCTGGCGCACCCGGAGTTCATTGCGCCGGGGCAACGGCTGGTGATACCGGAGCCGCCGGAGCCGGGGGCGGACTGGCCCATGCTGGGGCGGGTGCCCAGCCGCGCGGCCGACGGCCCGGCGACGCCCGCGGCGCCGCCCACCCACCGGTGGACCCGCCGGGCCGCGAAGCCCGCCGGAGTCCGCCCCTCGGCGCCGGTGACCCGGTACGGTCTGGTCTATGTCGGCCTGGGAGACGGCATCTATTATGCGCTGGACCAGTGGACGGGCGCGGTGCGCTGGAAGGTAGATGCACCGGCTGCACGGGACGCTTCCGCCCTGCCCGCGCCCGCGGTCTATGATGGACTTGTCTACTTCTGTGAACCCGGCGGGCCCATGCGGGCGGTGGATGCCCGGACGGGAGACGCGGTATGGCAGGTTCTGCCGGGTGAGGACCTGGGTTCGCCCCTCGCCGCTGACGGCATCCTTTATTGCGGATCCGGGCGCGGCGGCGCGCTGGCCGTGGAGGCGAAGACCGGCGCCCTGGTCTGGAAGGCCCCCCTGGACGGGCCCGTGACGCGGCCGGTGGCGCTGGGCGACGGCATGCTGTTCGCCGTCACCGAAGCGGGGACGCTCTGGGCCGTGGACGCCCTGACCGGGACAGTGCGGTGGCAGGCGGAGGCGGCGCCGAGCGCGCCCGTCTTCGCGGAGCTGCTGGTGGTGGCGGGCGGCCGGGCTTTCGACGCGCTGACCGGAGAGCTGGTCTGGAGCAGGCCGGATCTCCCGGGCACGCCGGCGGTGCGGGGCGAGGCGGTCTGTTACCCCGGCCGCTGGGTGGATCTGTTCACGGGCGAGGCGGTGGCGGAGCCCTGCAAGGCGGCGGGGACGCCATCGGCCGGGGCGGAGCCCTGCAAGGCGGCGGGGACGCCATCGGCCGGGGCGGAGCCCTGCAACGCGGCCGGTGCGCCACCGGCCGGGGCGGCGCACCTTCTGGCCGGGGATCTGCACCTGTGGGCTACGCAGGAACCGGCGCTGGTGGGCTGTGACGGGGCGAGCCGGCGCCTGCGGTGGTCCGTTCCCCTCCCGGCCCCGGCCGTGGCGATGGCGTTGGCCGGCGGATGGGTGTTCGTGACGCTCGGCGACGGCGCGCTGGCGGCCTACCGCACAGCGTGAGCGGAGCGAGCCGGCGGGCGCAGGCCCCGGCCCCGGCAAGGGGCCGGGGCTTCTTGCATGGAGCGGGCCGCGGCCAGGGAGACTAGGCTTGATCACTGGCAGAGGAGGAGGAGTGGCTGTGCACAGGCTGCTGAAATGGGCGCTCGCGGTCTGCGCGGCAGGCGCGCTGCTGCTGTGGCCGGAGGCGACCTTCGACGGTCACCGGACATTCGCCGAGAGCAGGGCCGCGAAGGACAACCTGCACCTGCTGGCCCAGACGGTCTGCGGCGAGGCCCGAGGCGAACCGTACGAGGGCAAGGTGGCCGTGGCGGCGGTGATTCTGAACCGCACCCTGGACAACCGGTTCCCTGATTCGGTGGCGGGGGTCGTCTACCAGACCCATGCGTTCGAATCGGTCTCCAACGGGGAGATCTACAAGGAGACGACCGAGGAGTGCTTCAAGGCGGCGCGGGCAGCCCTGGCCGGCTGGGACCCCTCCAACGGGTCGCTTTACTTCTTCGCCCCGGCCAAGACCAGCAACGCCTTCATCTGGTCCCGCGAGCAGGTGCGGACCATCGGCAAACACATCTTCGCGAAGTAGGGGGCCGTCGCCGTGCAGTCGCAGAAGGGGCAGGTATGGGCGTATCTGCTGCTGGGCGTTGCGCTGGTGGGCGCGATGGGTTTCGGCGCCTACCAGACCCGCCTGAAGAACCAGTACCTGCGGGAAGCCGAAAACAAGTACATGGCCGCATTCCACAAGCTGAAGTGGACCAGCGAAAACATCGAGGAGCGCACGGCCAAGCTGATGGCCACCAGCGACCCCAGGCTCCAGGAGAGCCTGCTGGCGGACCTTCGGGTCTTCAGCGCGCAGGCGGTGGAGCACATGTCGACCCTGCCGTTCACGACCATGAACACCCCGCGCGTCGCCAACTTCCTGAACACCCTGCGCGCGCAGTCCGACGAGAAGCACCACAAGCTGAGCACGGGGGAGCCCCTGAGCGAGGAAGACTGGGCCCAGCTCATGGAGCTGCGCAAGCAGGCCGTCTTCTTTGAGGAGGAACTGTCGAACCTGCTGGGCCTGGTGGGGAACAACCTGATCCGCTGGCACCCGACGGTGCAGGCGACCAGCCCGGCGCAGAGCGGCCAGGCCTCGACGCCCATCACCAAGTCGGTGATGACCCTGGAGCAGAACCTCCCCGTGCCGCCCGGGGAGGAGGGCGCCCTGGCGCCGGAGAAGACGCGGCTGCCGCGCCCGCAGACGGACCCGGGCCCCCGGGTCGACGCCGCGACCGCCGCAGAGGCGATCAAGCGCTTCGTGGACATGCCCCTGAAGGGCGAGCCTGTGCAGACGGGGGTGTACGATCCCGAGGACAAGGAGAAGGGGCTTTCCCTCTACTACTTTGATGCCACGAAGGAAAACGGACTGCCCATGAACTTTGGGGTCTCGGTGCACGGCGGCCACGTGATCTACATGGTCGACGGGCGGGCCGTGGCCGAGAAGAAGCTCGCGCCCGGGCAGCTGATCGCGAAGGCCACCGAGATGCTGGCGAAATGGGGCTTCGATTCGGTGGCCCTGGTCTCGCACGCCGAGAACGACGGGACGCTGGTGATGGACTTCGCGCCCGTGGCGGGCGGCGTCGCCATCCACACCGAGATGATCCGGGTCATGCTGGCGATGGACAACGGCGAGCTGGTGGGATACGACGCCCGCGCCTACTGGGTGAACCACGTGGACCGCGACCTGCCTGAGCCGCAGATCGGGGCGGACGAGGCCGCCGCCCGCACATCGCCGCGCCTTACCGTCACCGGAGAGCCGCGCCTCTCTTTGATCGCCGACCGGCGCGGGCAGGAGCGGCTGGTCTGGGAGGTGCCGGGGCGCGTGGAGGATCAGCACTTCCGGGTCTTCGTGGATGCGATGGACGGGACGGAGGTCGACCTGATCCGCTCGGTCGGGGACCCGGCCCCGCCGCTGCAGGAAGGGTAGCGTGTCGACTGCACGCCTCCGCGGGCCGCATGGCTCGGCGACCTGGCATGCCTCCGCCCTCGTTACCTGAGCGTGTCGGGAGGCCTGTCCGCCCCCGGCGCACCGGCCGCGCTGCGAAGCCTGCGCTCGGTGCCCTACAACACGCTTTGTTGCTCACTGGTCGGGAGGGCCGGAAGGGGTGGCTGGTTGCCGGGGCGAGCGGTGGTAAGAATGTGCACTTTCGTGGACCCCAGGCGGGGAAAGGGCTAGCGGGAACGCGTTCCCGGAAGCGCTCGTGACAGCGGGGGTTGGGGAAAGTGCACATTCGTTCCAAAGGCCTGTTTGCCGCTGGCGCACCGACCGCGCTGCGAAGCCCGGCTCGGCGCCCTACAACGCGCCTCAGCTCACTGTTCTGGAGGGGCCGGGAAGGGGTGGCTGGCCGCCACGGTGAGCAATGGTAAGAATGTGCACTTTCGTGGACCCCAGGCGGGGCGCGGGCTAGGGGGAACGTGTTCCCGGAAACGCTTGTGGCACCGGGGGTTGGGGAAGTGCACATTCGTTCCAAAGGCCTGCTCACCCCCGGCGCACCGACCGCGCTGCAAAGCCCGTGTTCGGCGCCCCACAACACGCCCTGTGGCTCACTGGTCCGGAGGCCCGGAAGGGGGGGCAGGCTACCGCGGGAGAGCAGTGGCAAGAATGTGCACTTTCGCGAACGCCAGGCCCGACAAGGGTCAGCGGGTACGCGGTGCTGGGAACGGTTGTGGGAAACGGGTTCTCGGAAAGTACACATTCGTTCCCTCGGAACTGCGCGGGGCATCGGGATGGCTCGTCGGCCT
>JAMNXV010000127.1 GCA_023623185.1 Bacillota bacterium | reverse complement strand
GCCTCTGCCGCGCCATGCACGCGCAACCGCTACATCCTCAACTTGCTTCTGCCCGGCCGGGCCCGCCTCCTTCCGCACAGGCCCAGCGGACCCGTCCGCCCCAACGGGCCCACCGGTTGACCCCCGGCAGACCCGACAGATAGACTGGTCTTTGTGAGGAGGCATACATGATGACAGATATTCGCATGCTGGCCCTGGACATGGACGGCACCTTGCTCCGGTCGGACCTCACCATCTCGCCCCGCAACCAGGCGGCAGTGGCGGCCTGCCTGGACCGCGGCATCACCGTGGTCCTGGCCACGGGCCGCTTCTACCCGGCGGCGACGCCCTACCTCGCGTACTGGCCGGGCCGGCCGATCTGGTTGATTCCCAGCAACGGTGCGCAGCTCTTCGCACCCGGCGAAGAGAAGCCGCTCCTCTCACGAACCATCGACCTGGCCCTGGCGCGCGAGGTGCTCGCGTGGATCGACGACCAGGGCGTTTCGGCGAGGGTCTACTTCACCGAAATCGCCCTGGTCAACCAGTTGACGGAGCGGACGCGCGCCTTCATGCGCAGGCTGGGCGCCCAGTGCCGCCATGAGCCGGTGTTGGCTGCAGCGGTGAAGGAAGCCCCCGCCAAGATCGTGCTCATGGCCGACGAGACCGTGACGCCCGCGCTGGAGGCGGAGGTGCGCAAGCGGTGGCCGGGCCGGCTTGAGGTGACCGGCTCGGAGCCCACGCTGGTCGAACTCACCGCGCCGGGCGCCACGAAGGGCGAGACCATCCGGGCCCTGGCCGCCCGCCTGGGCATCGACCGCACGCAGGTGGCGGCCATCGGCAACGGGCGCAACGACCTGTCCATGATCACCTGGGCCGGCCTCGGCGCGACCGTCGCCAATGCCCATAAGGCGGTGCTGGCCGCGGTGCCGCGGGTTTTTGCCCACCACGACGAGGACGGCGTGAGTGAGTTCATCGAGAGCTTCCTGGCCAACTAGGCGGGCCTACTGCAGGGGCACGGCATCCGCGCCCAGGGCCGCGATGGTCTCGGCCAGATCGCCGGAAACCTCCTGGAGCCGCACGGCCAGGTTGCGCAACTCGGCCTGGGCGTGGGCCACCTGGCCCATCTGGTCCCGGATCTCCGCCACCATCGCCGAGACCTCACCGATGCCGCCCGAGATGGTCTCCACCGATTCGAGGGCCCGCTCGGCAGCGGCGGCCATCTCCTCGGAGGACGCCGTGTTCTCCTCCACCACCGCGGCCACGTTCTGCATGGCGCCGGCGATGTCGCGCACCCGCTCGGCGTTGGCCTCGATGGCCTCCCGGACGATCTGGTCCACCGCCGAGGCCGCGGTCTGGCTGGCCGCCAGAATCTGGTCAAGCCGCTCCCGGGCCTGGCTGCCCGACTCCACGCCCTCCTGGGCGAGCGCCCGGGCCTCTCGCATGGCCGCCACCGTCTGGTCGATGAGGCTCAGGGTCGTGCTGATCAGCTGACCGATCTCCTGGGTCGCCTGGCTGGAGCGCTCCGCCAGCCGCCGCACCTCCTCGGCGACGACCGCAAAGCCCCGCCCCTGTTCGCCCGCCCGGGCGGCTTCGATCGCCGCGTTCAGGGCCAGCAGGTTGGTCTGCTCCGCGATCTCGGAGATGGCCGAGGAGATGTCGCTGATCGACCGGGAGTGCTCGCCCAGCCGCTCGACCAGGGCGACGGAGCGGTCGGCGTTCTCGGCGATGCGCTGCACGCCCTCCAGGGTGGCTCGCAGGGCCTCGTCGCCCTCCCGCACCAGCTGGAACGTGCGCTCGGCCGCCCGGCGCGCCGCATCGCCCTGCGCCAGGCTCTCGCCCTGGCTCTCGTCGATCTGGCTCACCATGACCGTCACCCGGTCGATATGGGTAGCCTGCTCCTCCGCGCCGCGGGCGATTCCCTCCGCCGCCCGGGCCAGGTCGCCCATGCCCTCCGCCACCTGGGCCGACTGCTCCTTCACCTCGGTGGCGATGGCGGCGCCGCTCTCAGTGCGCTCGGCCACGGCTTCCGCCAGGGCCGCCGTCTGGTCGGCCGAAGCCGCCAGGGAAGCGCTGAGGCGGGCCACATCGCGGGCCGCCCCGCTGACCCGGAAGGTGGCCTGACGGACCCGCTCGAGAAGGCCGTTCAGGCTCTCAGCCATCTGCCCGACCTCATCCCGCGACGGCGCCGTGAAGGTGGTGTTGAGATCGCCGGCGTCCAGGGCCGCGGCGAAGCTGAGCAGCGGCCGGCTGACCCCGCGCCGCGCCAGCAGCCAGGGCAGCAGGGCGCCGAGCAGGAGACCGGCGATGCCGAGGGCGATGCCGGCGGTGGTGGCGATGCGGAACGCGCCCGCCACCTGCTCGAAGTGCGACTCGGGGATGCCCACGTAAGGCGCGGCGATGACCTGGCCGTTCAGGTCCGTCATCGGCGTGTAGATGGTCTTCTGCCACTCATTCACCACGATCGCCCGGCCCTGGTAAGGCTCGCCGTTGCGAATGCGCTCCATCACGGCATCGGAGTAGATGGTGCCCACGGCCCGCTCCACAGAGTCGGGGCGGCGCACGTTGGTAGTGATGCGTATGCCGTCCAGCGCGATGGTCGCCGTGAGGGGCGTGCCGTCCGGCGAACGCCGCTGGACCTCGTCCACAATCGCCGGGTCGTTGTTCAGGATGTCCGCCACCAGCACGGCGCCCACCACCCGGCCTTCAGCGCTGCGCAGGGGCGCCGCGGCGGCCAGGGCCAGCGCGTCGCTGAGCTGGCTGTCCGCCAGCTCGTGCGTGGCATTCGGGGTCTCCTGAACATCGATCAGGACCTGCTGGCGCACCTCGGCGCGCTCCAGGGTCAGGTCGGTCCCTGCAACCCGTACCGGCGACGAGAGGACGCGCTGCTGCGCCAGCACCGCGTCGACCAGCCCCCCGAAGCTGATGCGGTCGCCGCCGGAGCCACCGTAGCGGTAACGAACGCGCCCCTGCTGATCCAGCACCAGGAAAACATCCGCGTGCCCCCGCATCGACTGGCCCATCCGGTCGAGGGCCCTCAGGTCGGCCTCGCCGCCGGCCGCTGCGAGGACGAGGGCGTCGTTGGCGGAAAGCGTGGAGGCCGAGGCAAACAACGCCTCCAGCCGGCCCTCGATAACCGATTGGTGCACCTGCATCGCCAGCTGCAAGGCGGTGTCCGCCTGCCGCTCGATGTCCCGGCTGACGGCGTGGTTCAGATACGCGCTGGTCGCCACCAGGCCGACGGCCGGCACGGCGACCGCTAGCAGCGTGATCAGGATGATCCGCACGGCGATCGACAAGCCGCCAATGCGACGGGAGTACATCGTGTATTCACTCCTTTCCACTGAATTTCGGGTAAGCTTCGCCAATAACGCGTGGTGTTCCTCTGCGAAATATAGTTATTTTTGCCTACAAAATCATCAGATAGAGGAACAATTTACTACTTGTTGCAAGCAGAAGGTCGCAAGCAGAAGTATGACAGGGACGGGCCGATGGCCCGTCCCGCTTTTTTTCAGTCTGCGTGGGCAGCACCGCCCAGGTAGGCCTCCCGCACCGCCGGATGCGAGCGCAGCTCGGCCGCGGGGCCCGAAAGCACGACCCGGCCGGTCTCCAGCACGTAGGCCCGGTGGGCGATGGAGAGCGCCATCGCCGCGTTCTGCTCCACCAGCAGGATGGTGGTGCCCCTCCGGTTCAGCTCCGCGACAATCTCGAAGATCTCCTGCACCAGGCGCGGCGCCAGTCCCATCGAGGGCTCGTCCAGCAGCAGCAGTTTCGGCTGGAGCATCATCGCCCGGCCCAGGGCCAGCATCTGCTGCTCGCCGCCGGAGAGCGTCGAGGCCCGCTGGTTCTCCCGCTCCTTCAGGCGCGGAAACCGCTCGAAGACCTCCGCGAGGTTCTGATGGAAGCGGGCCGGGCTCGCGATGTAGGCGCCCAGTTCCAGGTTCTCCCGCACCGACATGTCCGGGAAGACCCGGCGCCCCTCGGGCACGTGGCCGATGCCCATCGCCACGATCTTGTGGGCCGGTGCGCGGGTGATGTCGGCGCCCTGGAACCGGATGGCGCCGCTGCGGGGCCGGTTCAGCCCCGAGATCGCCCGGAGCGTGGTGGACTTGCCGGCGCCGTTGGCGCCGATCAGCGTCACGATCTCCCCCTCGTTCACTTCCAGGGAGACGCCGTGCAGGGCCTCGATGTTGCCGTATGCGACGTACAGGTCCTCCACCTGCAGGATCATCCGCCCACCGCCTTTCCGAGGTAGGCCTCGAGCACCCGCGGGTTGGACTGGATCTCCGCCGGCGTGCCTCTGGCGATGATCTGGCCGAAGTCCAGGACCACCAACCGCTCGCAGAGGTTCATCACCAGCCCCATCTGGTGCTCGATCAAGAGCACGGTCAGGTCGAACTGCTCCTTCACCTGGCGAATCAGCTCCACCAGTTGGCCCACCTCCGACGGGTTCATGCCCGCGGCCGGCTCGTCCAGCAGGAGCACCTTCGGCCGCGTCGCCAGGGCCCGGGCGATCTCCAGCCGGCGCTGGGCGCCGTAGGGCAGGGATCCGGCTTTCTCGTGGCGGCGGTCCGCCAAGTTGACCGGCTCCAACAGGGCCTCGGCCTCCTCCCGCAGGGCCCGCTCACGGTGGGAAAAGCGCGGCGAACGGACGAAGGCGTCGATCAGGCCGTAGCCGCACCGGGGGTGCATGACGGCCATCACGTTCTCCAGCACCGTCATCTCCTTGAACAGCCGGATGTTCTGGAAGGTGCGGGCGATGCCCATCTGGGTGATCTGGTAGGGCTTCCGGTCGTTGATCACCCGGCCCTCCAGCGCCACCTCGCCGGCCGTAGGGGGAAAGACCCCGGTGATCACGTTGAAGACGGTGGTCTTTCCGGCGCCGTTGGGGCCGATCAGCCCGACCAGCTCGCCCTTCTCCAGGGCGAGGTCAAAATCCACCAGGGCCCGGAGGCCGCCGAAGTGGCGGGAGACGTTACGGCATTCAAGCAGCGCCACGGGCCTTCCCTCCCTTCCCCCGGCGCAGCAGCAGCCGGTCCAGGCTGAACTCCCAGCCGCCCATGAGCCCCTGCGGGCGCAGGATCATGAGCACGATCAAGAGCAGGGCGTAGACCACGCCTCGCCACTCCAGGAACTCCTGGCCCAGCACGTCCCGCAGCGCCTCCTGCAGGAAGACGACGCCCATGCCGGCGACCACCGTTCCGGTGAGGCTGCCGAGACCCCCCAGCACCACGATCAGGAGCACGTCGAACGACTTCAGAAACTCGAAGCTCTTGGGGTGCAGGAAGGCGTACAGGTGGGCGTAGAGCCCGCCGGCCAGCCCGGCCATGGCGCAGCCCAGGGTGAACGCCAGCATCTTGAACCGGGTGGTGTCGATGCCCATGATGTCGGCGGCGATCTCGTCCTCCCGCACGGTGATGCAGGCGCGCCCGTGGCTGGAGTTGACCAGGTTGCGGGCGACCAGGATCACGAGCACCGCGGACCAGAAGACCCACGGGAAGGTGGTGATGCGCGGGATGCCGGTCATGCCCATGGAGCCGCCCAGCAGCTTGGAGAGCTTGTCGCTGTTGTCGAAGAAGACCTTGACGATCACGCCGAAGCCGAGCGTGGCGATGCCCAGGTAGTCCGACCGCAGGCGCAGAATGGGCAGACCCACGAGGAAGGCGACCACGGCCGCGGCCAGGGCGCCGGCCAGCAGGGCGAGCGTGAAGTTCAGCGTCGTGGCGCCGTATGACTTGGTGATGAACGCCGCGACGTAAGCACCGATGCCGTAGAAGGCCGCGTGCCCCAGCGAGAACTGGCCGGTGAAGCCATAGATCAGGCTGAGCCCGATGGCGGACGTCGTGGTGATCAAGGCCAGATCGAGAATCATGGCCCAGTAGGCGGACATGAGGCCCTGCTGCCGCATCACGTACAGCACGATGAAGAGGGCGACGATGAGCCCGGCCGAGATGATGCTGTTTCTCCGCACGGTCGCCACCCCCCTACACCTTCTCCGGCCCGGCCTTGCCGAGCAGGCCCGCCGGACGGATCAAGAGCACCAGAATCAGCATGGCAAAAGCGACAGCGTCCTTGAAGTCGGTGGTCAGGTAGGCCGCGGTCAGCACTTCAGCCTGGCCCATCAGCACCGCGCCCAGCAGTGCGCCGGGAATGGAGCCGATGCCCCCGAGCACGGCGGCGGTGAAGGCCTTCAGGCCGGGCATGATGCCCATGTACGGCCAGATCTGCGGGTAGGCAGCCGCCCACAGGGCGCCGGCTGCCGCCGCCAGGGCCGAGCCGATCGCGAAGGTGAAGGCGATCACCATGTTGACGTTGATGCCCATCAGCCGGGCGGCGTCCATGTCCATGGATACCGCCCGCATCGCCTTGCCGATCTTCGTGCGGTAGACGACCACCTGCAGGATGAGCACCAGGAGGATCGTGATGCTTACGATCAGCACCTGGATGCTGCTGATGGTCACGCCGAAAATGTTCCACTGCGCGCGGGTGACCATTGCCGGGAACTGGCGGAAGTCGGGGCCGAAGGCGATGCGCAGGCTGGCAAAGTTCTCGAGGAACAGCGACACGCCGATCGCGGTGATGAGCGCGGCGATGCGCGGCGCCCCCTTCTCTCGGAGGGGCCGGTAGGCCAGACGCTCGATCACCACGCCCAATACGGCGCAGACGATCATGCCGATCAGGATGGCGACGGGCCAGGGAATGCCCCGGACCAGTCCGAAGAAGGTGACAAAGGCGCCCACCATGATGACGTCTCCGTGGGCGAAGTTGATCAGCTTGATGATGCCGTAGACCATGGTGTAGCCCACCGCGATCAGGGCGTAGACAAATCCGAGTTGGAGGCCATTGACCACCTGTTCTAGCAACTGGCCCATAGGCCCGCCTCCTTATCAATGCGGTGCGCCAGGGCCAGGCCGCCTTCGGCCGGGCCCTGGCACGAACCTGATTCGCTGCTTACGGGTTGACGGTCGTGACGAACTCGTAGGACTTGTCGGCGCTGACCTTCAGGATGGTCGCGGCCTTGATCGGGTTGCCCTTGTCGTCGAAGGAGATCGAGCCGCCGACCGCCTGGAAGCCGCTCAGATCCTGGATGGCCTTCCGGATGGCGTCGGTGTCGTCGGTGTTGGCCTGCCGGATGGCCTCCAGCAAGATGTTGGTGGCGTCGTAGGTCAGCGCGGCGAAGGAGTCGGGCTTGTGGCCGTACTTGGCCTCGAACTCCTGGACGAACTTCTGCACCGCCGGGCTCGGGTCGTCAGCCGAGTAGTGGGCGGTGAAGTAGTTGCCCGCCAGCGCCTCGAAATCCAGGTCCTCGGAGTCCCAACCGTCGCCGCCCAGCATGGGCACGTCGAGGCCCTTCTCCTTGGCCGCCTTGGCCAGCAGCGAGACCTTGTTGTAGTAGTCGGGCAGGTAGAGCATCTCGGGCTGCAGGGCTGCGACGTTGGTCATCACCGCGGAGAAGTCGGTGTCGGCCTCGGCGTACGACTCCCAGGCGACGATCTGGCCGCCGCCCGCCTCGAACTCGGCGCGGAAGGCCTCAGCCAGACCCACGGTGTACGGGTTGCCCTTGTCGTAGAAGACGGCCGCCGTCTTCACGCCCAGGTCCTCCAGAGCGAACCGGGCCGCCACCTGGCCCTGGAACGGGTCGATGAAGCAGGCGCGGAAGACGAACTCCTTGCGGGTGCCGTCCTCGTGCACCGTCACGCCCTCGGCGGTCGCGGTGCCGGTGATCATGGGGATCTTGTTCTCGTTGGCCACCAGACCCACGGGAATGGTGACGCCCGAGGTGACGGAGCCGATGATGGCCTTCACGCCGTCCTGGGTGATCATGCGGGTGGCGAGGTTCACGCCCTCCGTGGAGTCACCCTTGTCGTCGCCGGAGACGGCCTCAATGGTCCAGTCCCCCGCCTTGTACCCGGCCTGCTCCAGCGCGAGGTCGAAGCCCTTCTTGCTGGACTCGCCGAAGGTCTTGACGTTGCCCGTCAGCGGCGCGATCAGGCCGATCTTGATCACCTTGTCACCGGAGCCGGACCCGGTGCCCGACGAACTCGACGTGGGTCCCGAAGAGCTGCCCGGAGCCTGCGTGCCCCCGCAAGCCGCGAGCACAAGCATGGAAACCGCCAGAAGTCCAACCAGTAGGCGCTTCATGCTGACCCCCTCCTCTGTTTCCCCTCTCGTCTGTCTTGTCACGGGATTCCCCGTATATTAGCTAGTGTATATTCTCTGGGGGAGCAAAAACTCCTCTAGCCAAAATCGAAGAGATTTCGGCGAATTACCGAGTTGTCGCGGTAAAATCGACGAAATGCTAGAGCGGCGTGGAATGTGCCGCTCTTCACATTTTGTTTTTCCTACTCTTCTGACATCTGGCGGGCGCCGCCGCGGCCTCTGCCGGCGGGCGCGGCCTCCAGACGACAGAGGCGTCCCTCCGGCGAGCCGCCGCAGACCGAAACGTTTTCGATAGGTTTCTGATATTGCGACACCCCGCATCGGGCGCGACGATCATGAGGGTCCCGTCCGGAGCAGCTCCTGCGCCAGCCGGTGGACGGCCAGACGCAGGTGGCGGTAGTAGGTGGGAACCGATAGATGGAGGCGCTCGGCGGTCAGTTCGTGACTGCCCTGCTTCTCCAGGAAGGCGCGGCGCAGGATGAGCCCGTCCCGGCGTTCCGCCTCGCTTCCCGTCTCCAGCTGCGCCACGGCGCGGCGGATCCGCCCCTGCACCGCGGCGGCCGGGCCGCCGGCTTCCTCCTCCGCTGCATCGCCGACCAGGAAGCGCAGCGGCTCCACCAGTTCGGGATGGGCGTACAGCCGTTCAAAGTGGCGCAGGGCCTTCCGGAGCCGCTGGGCCAGCGCGGCGACGGATAGATCCGCTGCGGATTCCGCGCTCCGCTCAGGCGGAGGGGCTCCGGCCGGCAGGGTGTCGGCTGCCCCCAGCAGGTGGAGCACCTTGGTGTGGAGCCGCTCGGCGCGCAGGTCCAGCACGTGGCCCTGGTAGACCGTCCCATCCGGGCGTGCGACGTCCAGCCACGGCGCCCGCTCAGACCCGATCAGCCTCAGAAACCCTCCCCACCGGGCCTCGTCGAGCTGGCTCAGCACCAGCCCCTCCTGGGGGAGCAGGCGCAGGAGGTCGCGGGCCATGAGCGCGTCCAGCCCGCTGGCCCCGTCGGGATCGTAGCCGCCCAGCCCCAGATAGTACTGGGACTGCCCGGGCGCGTACACACGCGCCGCGGCTTCGGCAACGGGATGGGCGGCCAGTACCGGCACCGTCTTCTCGGTCAGCGGGACGACCGCGCAGAAGGCCAGGATCCGGCCCCCTTTTCGCAGGGTGCCGAACCACTCCGGCGTCAGGGCCAGCAGCGGCCGGATCAGTGCGAACACGCCGCGATCGTGCGCCGGCCTGCCCGTCGATTGCAGGTAGCGCAGGTACAGCTGCTCCACCTCATCCGCCTCCCGCGCGGAGAGGCCGTGCATCTCCACCTCGTCCCCCTGCCCGAACAGCAGGCCGTGCATGAAGTCGCTGCCGGAAAGGTAGAGCTGGTCGAACAGCCACTCGGACGGCTGGACCGGGCCGGAGGCGATGCGGGCGTCAACCACCCGCCGGGCGCGCGCCCGGTACAGCGCGTAGGCCTCGGGCCTGCGGGCCTTCACGTCGGCAAGGGCCCACTGGCGCACCGAATCGTGCAGCATCCAGTACTCGCCGTACCCGGTGATGAACGGCAGACCGCATAGCGCCCTGAACCGCTCGGCCGGGATCGGCTCGCCCAGGGCCGCCTCCAGCAGCTCCTGGTCAAAGCGGCGCAACACCGAGACGGCCTCGATGCAGCGGTGCAGCATCGGGTCCGTCACGTCGGCCAGAACCTGGCCCATGAGCTGCTGCATCAGCGCGCGGGCCTCGCTCTGCACGCCGCCCAGCCGCCCGTGGCGGGCGATCAGCGGACCGGCCAGCGACAGCGCGAGCGGATGGCCCCCGGAGATGCGCCTCAGGTCTTCGAGAGCGCCCTCGTCCAGAATGCCGATGCGCTGGCCGTACTGGGCCACCTCCCGCCGGGAGAGCGGCGCGAGCTCCAGTTGCCGGACCAGCAGGTTCCAGCCGCCCGCCTGCCACGGGCCCACCAACCGCTGGCGCCCGGCGGTGCAGACCCGCACCAGCGGGTCCAGGCCGGGCAGCCACTCGTCTCTCAGCCAGTCCTCCACGAGGCCCCATTTCTCAAAGGCATCCAGCGCCAGGAGGATGCCGCCCTGCGCTGCGGCGTACGCGTTGAGGGCGCGCGTGACGTCGTCCGGCGCGCCGTCGGCCCAGTCGGCGACCGCCGCGCCGCGGGCGGCCAGCTCCTGCCGGACCCGCGCGAGCACATCTTCCGGCCGGGCGAAGCCCCAGCTCCCGTCCACCAGGATCGCCCGCCTGCCGCCGAGTCGCCCGGCCACAAGGCGCAGGAGGGTGCTCTTGCCGATGCCTCCCGGACCGTGAATATGCAGCAGGTGCCAGTCTTCCCGGGGCTGGTTGACCAGGTCGCGGAGCATCGCCAGCTCGCGCGCCCGGCCGACGAACAGGCTGCGCTGCCGTTCGAGAATCAGATCGTGAATCCGCATGGCTCTTTCCTTTCCGGTCCAGGCAATTCGGATAAGTGAGATAGTCAATCGCCAGTGTACCACCCTGTGCGGCGGAAGGAAAGAGCATCATACTCTTCTGGAAGCATAGGATGGTTCTGTTGAAACGGAGGGCGAGTGTCATGAAGCGATGGCGAACGCTGCTCGCCGCCGCCCTGGCGGTCCTGACCCTGACGGGGTGCGGGCTGGCCGAGCGGGCGGTCGACCGGGCGGTCGACCAGGCGGTGCAGAGGGCGACCGAAAATCTGGTGGAACAGGCGACGGGGATTAAGGTAGACACCAACGAGGGGGCCATCACCTTCACCAGCGAGGACGGCGAGACGGTGACCATCAGCGGCGCCGGTGAGGAGGGCAGGCTGGTGGAGGGCTTTCCGCTCCCGGTCCACAGCCGGCTCACGGTGGACGATTCGGGCCGGCTGACGGCCAACGGCAAGACCACCTACAGCGCGTCGTTCGCATTTGAAGGCGATGCGACGGAGCTGGCCGACTATTACGAGCAGCTCCTGCAGGAGCGCGGATTCGAGGTTGCGCGCACTGACATGGAGATCGACGACGACCGCGTCATCTATATGGCCGCCGAATCCGACACCCACTCGGCCATCGTCTCGGTCCAGTGGAGCGGTGAGAGCGGCGAGGGCACGCTGACCCTCCTGCACAGCGACAAGTAAGTGATCATTGAGCGATCCCCCTCCAACCGGAGGGGGATTTCCACTTGCCATGTTCAGTCCTCGTCCCACACGTGGAGCGGCGGCACCGCCTCGAGTTCGCCCACGCGGCGGGCGTGCTCGTAGAACGCGACCAGCCCCCGGCGGTAGCGGGGCCCGAACTCGTGCCGGATCAGGTCGAAGTAGTCGTCGACCACGGCGGGCGGAAGCCCCCTGCGGGCCACCGCCTCCGCCACCATGGCCGGCCGGTGGTCCCAGGCGTACTCCTGGGAGGCGTGCAGCACCCGCGTCAGCCGGCGCAACGCGGCGGTGTCGGCGTCGGCCAGCTCGCGCCGGGCCACCCAGAGAGCGTAGACCATGGGGTGGCCGGTGAGGGCCTTCCACTCGGCCCCCAGGTCCACGTGCGGGATCTCGGGGCGCCTGGCTGCCGCCAACAGGGCGTCGTCGCCGATCAGGAGGGCGGCGTCGTGCTCCGCCAGCATCGCCTCCAGGTCCGGCGGCGTGATCCGGTACTGCGGCCGCACCCCGTACCGCAGTTCCAAAATGATGCGCGTGAGCACCACCGACGTGGCCGAAGCGGCGGTGAGCGCCACCGGCCGGCCGTCCAGCTCCTCCAGCGGCCGCCGGTGAAACAGCAGGATGGAGGCCACGCGCCCATCGGCGCTGATGGAGAGCCCGGGGACGATCACACAGTCCTCCGCGTGCCGGGCGTACTCGATGCTGGAGATGGGCGTGACGTCGAGCCGGCCCTCCAGGAAAGCCCGGTTGAGGACGGACGGCGGCCCCTTCTCAACCGTGACGTCCAGCTCCACCGCGCCCTGCTCGATGCCGAAGTACACCGGCAGGCAGTTGAGGTAGTCGATGTAACCGAGCCGGACCGGAGGGGCCTCCGGCGCCGCGGTGCCGGTGCGGCGCCCGGCCGGCAGGCCGGAGCCGGCGCTGAATCGCTGGTCACCCATGCTGCTTCGCCCTCCTAGTACGTTTCGAGGATCTCGTAGAACGTGTTCCGCTTCGCGGGGATCCGGCCGGCGTCACGGATCAGGCGGATGGCATCGGCCGGCGTGGCGTAGAAGACGGTGCCGGCGGCCGCCACCACGTTCTCCTCCATCATCGTGCCGCCGAAGTCGTTGCAGCCGCAGTCCAGGCTGATCTGGCCGATGCGCACCCCCTGGGTCACCCACGAGGCCTGGATGTTCTCGATGTTATCCAGGAAGATCCGGGCCACCGCCAGGGTCCGCAGGTACTCGTAGCTGGACGTGGTCACGCCGTTATGGAGCCCCTCCGCCACCAGCGGGGTGTTGCCGGGCTGAAAGGTCCAGCAGATGAAGGACCAGAAGACGCCCTGCCCGTGCTTCTCGGCGGTGCGGTCCTGGATCTCCCGGAGCCTGAGGAGATGCTCCACACGCTCCTCCAGCGTCTCCACGTGACCGAACATCATCGTGGAGGAGCCCCGCAGCCCGACGTCGGCGATGATCTCGTAGGTCTCCAGCCAGGCGCGGGCCGGGTCCTTCAGGGGGGCGATGATCCGCCTGGGCCGGTCGGCCAGCACCTCGCCGCCGGCGCCGGGCACCGAGTCGAGGCCCGCCTCCCGCAGCCGCTCCACCACCTCCCGCACCGGCATCTTGTACGCCCGGGCGAAGTGGCGGATCTCGGACACCGAAAAGGAGTGAATGGCGATCTGGGGGTAGTGCCGCTTGATGAGCCGGCACATCTCGGTGTAGTACTCAAAGGGCAGCTTGGGGTGGTGACCGCCCTGAATCAGCACCTGCGTGCCGCCCGAGGCGGCCAGCTCGCCCACCTTCTGCAGGATCTGCTCGTGGCTCAGCGCCCAGGCGTCCGGATCCTGCTCGTGCCGGTAGAAGGCGCAGAACTTGCAGTCGGTGACGCAGACGTTGGTGTAGTTGATGTTCCGGTCCACGACGAAGGTCACGATGCCCTCGGGGTGGAGCCGGCGCGTGATCTCCCCGGCCACCAGGCCGAGCGATCCCAGATCGCCCTCACGCATCAGCACGCAGCCTTCCTCGTAGCTGAGCCGGTGGCCGTCCAGG
>JAMNXV010000178.1 GCA_023623185.1 Bacillota bacterium | reverse complement strand
ATCTTCTCCGACACGGCCAGACCGGCAGCGTCGTCGGCAGCCCGGTTGACCCGGTAGCCCGAAGACAGCTTCTCCAACGACTTGGTCATGTTGTTGCTGTTGACGCTCAGGGCTCGCCACGCGTTCAGCGCGGCCATATTGGTGTTGATACGCACGTAAGCAGCCTCCTTGCTCCTTGTTGTGCTATTGCCACCCAGATGGGAAAGCGGCATCCCTGCCGGCCGGTCCAGTTGCCGCCATCTGGTTGGACAATCTATGATTGGGTATGCTTGGGTCTGGGATTAACCCTGCCGCAGTACGATTAGCGCCGATTCTGGCCGGATTTCGTTGTCTAGCGCCAAATAGCTCTCGGTGTCATCCCCCTGAGGCTACCGCTTCTCATCCAGCATCTGGCCCCGGCGGCCGGGACTCATCATCTGCCGCGCGCCGCGGACGGTGGACTTCACCTGAGCGGCGCCCCGGGCAACTCTTGCCAGCTCATCTACGAACCGGCGCATCTCCGCATCCAGGGTCTGCTGCTGCCGGGTCAGTGCCTGCAGTTGCTCCTGAAACGGCACCTGGTCGCCCGGCCGGAACAGCGAGGCGGCCTGGTGCACGGCTTCCTCCCGGCGGTTGACCAGTTCTTCCACCCGGTCGATCACCGCGGGCGTCACCGGCTCCCGGAGCGCCTTCAGGAGCCCTTCGCCAGCTTCATAGGCCTGCTGGTAAGCCTCCCGGAGGCGGATATGTCTATCCACCACTGACACGGGCTCCCCGCTGCGCACGGAGCTGCCGGGCGGCCTCCTTCCAGGTGCCGGCCATGTCGCCCACGGTGGCCGACACCTCGCGGAGGGCATCAACATCCTTCTTGATCAGCCCCTGGCTCAGCCGCCACGTCCAGTAGTCGTACAGCCGATCCAGGTTCTGCGCAATCTCGCCCGCCTGTGGGTCAAGCGCGGCCCTCAGTTCTGCAAAGATCCGCTGGGCCTTGCCCACGTTTTCGCTGACCTCAGCGTACTCGCCGCCCTCCAGGGCCAGGACTGCCCTGTCAATGAAGCGCTGGGCCCCCTCGTAGAGCATGGCCACCTGATCCTCAGGGGCAATGGTCTGTACCTGGTACGTCTTATACTGGTTCAACCCGTTTACCATCTCGACCCCCGCCTCCCTGCGTTAGGACCGCTGCTGAGCACCGCCCAAGATCATCATGGCGAAGTAGTTCCCCTGGCTCTGCAGCCTGGCCATGGCTTCCTCCATGCGCACAAACTGCAGCCGCAGCACCTTTTCCCGCTGTTCCAGCTGCATTTCGATCCGCTCAATGGTATCCCGAATCCGTTCGATCTGCTGCCTCAGGGTCTTCTCCCGAACCTCAATTCCACCTGAGTCAACATCGAACAGCGACCGGATGTACTCTGTCATCTGAACGGCGATGCCCTTGCGAGCCGGTTCGACGACGTTGCCGTCCTCATCGGTCACGGCATCCTCGTTCAGGCCGAAGAGCCGGGCCACTCCCTCGGGATCTCGCTGAAGGGCCTCCCGCAGCTTCTGCTCGTCCACCACGATCCGGCCGTAGTCGGCCGTGCCATAGGCACCGCTGGAGACACCGATGTGGCTGAGCATGTTCAGTGACTCGGGCATACCCGCCACCTTCGCAGAAAACGACTGCCGGATATGATACTGGATCGACCGCACCAGGCTCTCGCCGGTGAGGGCGCCGCCCGTCTTCTTCTCCACGTCATACGCGCTCAGCCGGTTCAGCAGATCCTGCAGCGAGTTGACCGAGCTGACCCAGTCCTTCACGACCTGCACGATCTTGTCGGTGTCGCTGGAGACGATCATGGAGACGACATCATCGCCGTTGGGCTTCTTGGCAGTGATCCTGATGCCCGGCAGGATGTTGTCAAACGTGTTATCGGAACTGGTGTAGTGCTCACCGTTCAGCACAATCTCCGCGTCCTGCGCCCGCGAGAGCTCCAGCCGACCGGGGCCGGTGAGGCCGAGCACATCTTCCAGCAGGTTGCCGTAGCTCTCACCCTCGGGCGGCTCAGCGGCGAGCGCGTCCAGCCGGATCTGGTTGGCCTCCCCGGACTTCGCGGCCGTCAGCACCAGCCGGAACTTGTCTTCTTCAACCATCACCACATGGGCAAGCACGCCGCTGTCCGCGGCGTTGATTTTGGCCGCGAGGGAGCTGAGGGTATCGGATGCTTCTACCGTAATCTCCTTCAGTGCCGCGGGATCGGTTCCGACTTTCAGCGTACCGGCCCAGCCCAGCTGCTGATCGGCCGACTTGTAGGCCTCATTCTTCTGGGTAGTGATCATGTGGCTCTGCGCCAGCTTCACCACCTGCAGGGTGTAGCTGGTCTGCGCCGCGCCGGCGTCGGCCGTGACAGTCGCCACCGAGGCGTCGCTCAACTCCACCTTACGGGAGCGGAAGAGCGTCGGAAGGCGCAGCTGATCCAGCTTGGACTGAATGGCCTCCAGCGCCGAGCGCACCTGTTGCCACGCCCGCTGCTTGGCCTCGATCTGGCTCTGCCGCTCCTCCTGCCGGTAAATCCGGACCCGCTCCAGCTCCAGCATCGCCGAGATCAGCGTCTCGGTGTCGGCGCCGGAGATGAGCCCGCCGAGTCGCATGCTCACGGGACCACCCCCTAGACCTTCTCGTCAATCAGGATACCGAGGGACCGCTCCATCGCCAGCAGCGTCTCCAGCAGCCGCTCAGGCGGGAACTCGGTCAGCACCTCCTCGGTGGTCATGTCCACCACCTTGATGACGATGCGGCGGCCCTCCACCA
>JAMNXV010000030.1 GCA_023623185.1 Bacillota bacterium | reverse complement strand
GCAAGCGCCGCCCGCACGTGCGGATCGTCGCGATGGCCCTCAAAGTCCAGGTAGAAAACGTACTCCCAGGGCTGGTTGCGCGAGGGCCGCGACTCCAGCTTCAGCAGGTTGATGTTCCGCCTGGCCAGGGCCGAGAGCGCCATGTAGAGCGAGCCCGGCTGGTGGGCCAGCGCGAGGAAGAGCATCGTCTTCTGCGGCCCCTCCTCCCGCGGGGCCGGATCCCGCTGGAGCTGGACGAACCGGGTGACGTTGTCCTTGATGGTCTGGATCGACTCGGCCAGCACCGTCAGCCCGTACCGCTCCGCGGCGCCCAGGCCCGCCACCGCCGCCACGGCCGTGAGTTCCTGCTCCCGGATCATCTTGGCCGACCCGGCGGTGTCGTATGTGGCCACCACCTCCACCCCCAGCTCACGCAGGAAGCGGTCGCACTGCGCGAGCGCCTGGGGATGCGAGATGACCCGGCGGATGTCCTCCAGGCTCTGCCCCGGCAGCGCCAGCAGGGCGTGGTTCACCGGATGCAGCACCTCACCGGCCACGTACAGGTCGTACTGGCGCAGCAGGTCGTACACGTCGTTGATGGACCCGGCCTGGGAGTTCTCCACCGGCGCGAGCCCGTAGTCCACCGTGCCGCTGGCCACCGCCTCGAAGAGATCGGCGAAGGACTTGCACGGATACGGCTCCGCCGACGGGCCGAACCGGGCGCGCACCGCCTCGTCCCCGTAGGCCCCCAACTCCCCCTGAAAGGCGACGACCGGCATGCTCGTTCACTCCCGAACACGATTTGCGGTCATTCTACCATACATCCGCATTTTGGGCGAGCAGGCGCGGTATCGGAACTGGCGCGGGAGAATATGTATGAGTATACGGTAAATGGGAACCATAGTGATGACAGAGCGAAGAGTCCCATGTGAACCTGCCCTGCGGGAAATGAGGAAAAGAGAGCAGTTTCACGTTCTCCCTTTATTGACAATATTTGGGTTACATGGGATAATTGGTTCTGCAGATGCGATGGACCGGCCGGCGGCCTCCTGGTCAAGGCCGTGCCACCGACAAAGGGAAAGGCTGGTGAAAGGCTTGAAACAACAGGCCGATACGGCCCCGGCGGATCGTTTTACGCCTGAGAACATTCTTCCCCTTCTTCAGACCATCGCCGACCTGGTGGAGAAGCGGTGCCACCGGTTCCTCAGCCGCAACTACGGGCTCACCATGCCCCAGTACCAACTGCTCCTCGCGGCGATGTACGGCGGTGCGACCACCCTGGGCAGCCTGGCGGATCAGCTGAACTGCTCGCGGGGCAACCTGACCGGAGTGGCCGACCGGCTGGAGCGGGACGGCTGGCTGGTGCGTGAGCGCAGCACCGAGGACCGGCGGGTGGTGAACATCCGCCTGACGGAGAAGGGCAAGAAGGTGTGGGAGATCAGAAACGCGCTAGCCGAGGAGATGGCCGAGATCGCGAAGATCTGGTCCCCCGACGAGATGGCCATCATGCTGCGTGCCCTCGAACGGCTGTATGGCGAGTTGAAGGGAGAAGCGCCGAGGCCCGCCGGCGAGAAGCCGGCAACCGAAGCGATGTAGACAGGGACCACCTGGTGGCGGCCAGGTGGTCTCTGCGCGTCAGCTCCACGGCCAGAGGATCGCCAGCCACCGCTCCAGGCGCGGAGCGAAGGGACCCGCCATCGCCAGCAGCTCCGTCCGGGTGATGCTGCGGGTGGCGATCAGGGTGCCGCCGTACAGAACCGGCGCCACCACCATCGCTGCGGCCAGCGCCTCCGTCCGGCTCGCGGTGCCCCAGAAGGAGGCGATGAGCCCCGCCAGGCCCAGGCCCATCACCAGCGAGGCGACCATCGGGCCCATCAGGATGCGCCCCCAGGGCACCGGCTCCTCCAGCAGCCGCTCCAGCTCCCGGGCGTTGAACCAGAGGGCGGTGAAGAACATGACCACCGAGGCCGTGGCGACGCCGTTGACGTCGATGCCCCGGATCGGCGCCAGCAAGAAGTCCAGGGCCAGCTTCAGCACCATGGCCAGGGTGAGGTTGCGCATCGGGGCGCCGGTCTCGCCCAGGGCCTGGAGCTGCGCAACGGTCATCCAGGTGAGCGGCCCGAGCAAAGCCACGGGCCCCAGGTGGCGGAGCGGGTCGGCAGCCAGCGGCTCCCCGAAGAGCAGCGCGATGGGGGCCGAGAGCACCATGGCGCCAATCGCCACCGGCAGGCAGATCAGGCTGGCGGTCCTGAGGCCCAGCACCACCCGCTGCCGCACCGCCTCCATGTCGCCCCGGGCCTGGGCGGCGGTGAGGGTCGGGACCGTGGCGTTGGCCACCGCGTTGGTGAGCACGAAGGGGAACCAGACCACCTGCACGGCGATGCCGGCGAACGCGCCGTAGAGCGCGGTGGCCGCGGCGGGCGGGTAGCCCGCCTTCAGAAAGCCCCGCTGGACGATGGAGACATCCAGCACGTTGAGCAGGGGCATGGTGACCGAGCCCAGGGTGACGGGCCACGCCAGCCGCAGCATGCGCAGGCCCAGCCCCCTTGGCATGGGGCGCTCTGCTGCGAGCTCCTCCTGCTCGGCTTCGAGTTCCGCCTGCTCCCGGCGCACCCGCCAGAGCATGAAGAGCACCGAGGCCAGGGCCCCGACCGTGATCCCCAGGGCGGCCCCCGCCGCGGCGTACTCCAGGCCCAGGGGCAGGAGCAGGACGGCGGCGCCCATCGTGACGGCGATCTTCGTCCCCTGGCCCAGGGGCAGGAGCAGGACGGCGGCGCCCATCGTGACGGCGATCTTCGTCCCCTGCTCCAGCACCGAGGCGACGGCGCTGGGGGTCATCTGCTTCTGCCCCTGCATGTAGTGTCGCAGTACCGAGTCCAGGCCGTTGAGAATGACCGCCGGTGCCAGGGCCACCAGCGGCCAGTAGGCCCGGGCGTCCCCCAGGGCCCGGGCCAGGAACGGGGCGCCGATGAGGAGCAGGCATGCGGCCGCGCCGCCCGCGAGGAGCCCGTAGGTGAGGGCCAGGTGCAGCACCCGGTGCATCACGTCCCGCCGGCCCCGCTCGTTGTACTCGGCCACCAGGTTCTGCACGGCGACGGGCACGCCGCCCACCGCCAGGTGGAGCAGCGCGTTGTAGGCCGGCAGGGCCATCTGGTAGATGCCCAGGCCCTCCGAGCCCACCAGGCGGGTGAGGGGCAGCCGGACCAGGAGGTTGCCGATCTTGATGAGGAGCCCCGCCAGCGCCAGGGCGGCGGCACCCCTGAGCAAGGACTCTCTCCGGCTCATGCTCGTCCCCCCTCCGAAGCAAGTTATGCACGGGGCGGGGGGGACATGCCAGGCCCGTCCGGCAGGACACGCCGGGCCCGTCCGC
>JAMNXV010000071.1 GCA_023623185.1 Bacillota bacterium | reverse complement strand
CGCATGCCGCCTGTACTCTACGAAAGTGCACATTGTTACCAGCGCCCAGGCACGCCAGTCTGCCGAAGCCTTCCCAGAACCACCGATACCCGGCTATATCGACACCTGGCCACGTCGTCACCTACCTGTCAACCCACCCCACGTCCGGCGCAGCTGCCACTGGAACGAATGTGCACTTTCCTCAAATCCTTGTCCCACGGGCCTTCCCGACGTCGCGACCGCTGCACCCCGCGTGCCGCCTGCACTCTACGAAAGTGCACATTGTTACCAACGCCTACCTGACCCGGCAGCGTGACGCCCGCGCAAAAAGGGCCCCGGCAGCAAGGGCGAAGGCGCGCAGCAGAAGCGCCAACCCGGCTGCCGGAGCCCCAAGAAGACGCGGCGCTAATCCGCCACCGTAAACTGCTCCTCCTCCGTCGACCCCCGCATCGCCAGGGTGGAGGAGTTGCCGCCCGTAATCACCTGCGCGACCTCGTCGAAGTAACCGGTGCCCACCTCACGCTGGTGCCGGGTGGCCGTGTAGCCCTCCCGCTCCAGGGCGAACTCCTTCTCCTGCAGCCGCACGTAGGCCGTCATGCCCTCCTGGGCGTACCCCTTCGCCAGCTCGAACATCGACGCGTTCAGCGAGTGGAACCCGGCCAGGGTGATGAACTGGAACTTGTATCCCATCGCCCCCAACTCCCGCTGGAACTTGGCGATCGTGGCGTCGTCCAGGTGCCGCTTCCAGTTGAACGACGGCGAGCAGTTGTAGGCCAGCATCTTGTTGGGGTACCGGGAGAGGATCCCCTCCGCAAACTGCCGGGCCTCGTCCAGGTCGGGGGTCGCCGTCTCGCACCAGATGAGGTCGGCGTAGGGTGCGTAGGCCAGCCCACGGGCGATGGCTGCATGGATGCCGTTGCGCACCTTGTAGAACCCCTCGGGCGTGCGCTCGCCGGTGATGAACTCCCGGTCCCGGGGGTCGATGTCGCTGGTGAGCAGCGTCGCGCCCAGGGAATCCGTCCGGGCCACGACGATGGTGGGCACGCCCAG
The DNA here is from genome assembly GCA_023623185.1 of Bacillota bacterium. Taxonomy (GTDB): domain Bacteria; phylum Bacillota; class Sulfobacillia; order Symbiobacteriales; family Symbiobacteriaceae; genus Symbiobacterium. The sequence goes on along the minus strand of JAMNXV010000071.1, from coordinate 24,605 downwards.
GACGTCCGCCGCCAGCCGGGCCGCCACCAGGGTCCGGATGTGCTGGCTCGTGGGCACCAGCACCTTGCCGCCCATGTGGCCGCACTTCTTCTCCGAGGCCAGCTGGTCCTCCCAGTGCACGCCGGCGGCCCCGGCCTCGATCATCGCCTTCATCAGCTCAAAGGCGTTGAGCGGCCCGCCGAAGCCGGCCTCGGCGTCGGCGACGATGGGGACCATCCAGTCGATCTCGTCGTTCCCCTCCGACCAGGCGATCTGATCGGCCCGGCGCAGGGCGTTGTTGATGCGCTGCACCACCGCCGGCACCGAGTTCACGGGGTAGAGCGACTGGTCGGGGTACATCTGCCCCGCCAGGTTGGCGTCGGCCGCCACCTGCCAGCCGGAGAGGTAGATGGCCTTCAGGCCCGCCTTCACCATCTGTACAGCCTGGTTGCCCGTGAGGGCTCCCAGGGCGGCGACGTAGTCCTCGGTGTGCAGGAGATGCCAGAGCTTCTCCGCCGCCCGCCGGGCCAGGGTGTACTCCACCTGAAACGACCCGCGCAGCCGCACCACATCGGCGGCCGAGTACGGCCGCTCCACACCCGCCCAGCGCGGGTTCGTCGCCCACTCCCGCTCCAGCGCCGCCACCTGCTGGCGAATCTTCTCACGCATCCCCTTTACCTCCCCATAAGATCTTGCGTCTAGATCAGGTCGTAGGCCGGCAGCGTCAGGAACTCCGGAAACTCCTCCGCCAGCGCCACCTGCTCGAACAGTTGCCGGGCGGTATGGAAGCGCCCGCACGTAAACGCGCGGGATCCCACCGCGCGGTGAATCCGCTCCATCTCCTCGTCGATCAGATCCCGGACCAACTCCGGCGTCACCTTGCGCCCGTCCTGCAACGTCGCTCCCTGGCGCAGCCACTGCCACACCTGCGACCGGGAGATCTCGGCCGTGGCGGCGTCCTCCATCAGGTTGTGAATCGCCGCGGCCCCCATGCCCCGCAGCCACGACTCGATATACTGAATCCCCACGTTCAGGTTGAGCCGCAGACCTTCCTCGGTGATCGCACCCGGCGTGGCTGCGAAGTTCAGCAGATCCCGGGCGGTAACCTGGACGTCGGGCCGCTGCCGGTCGATCTGGTTCGGCCTCTCGCCCAGCACCTCGTCGAAGACGGCGGTGGCCACGGGCACCAGATCCGGGTGCGCCACCCACGTGCCGTCGAAGCCGTCGCCGGCCTCCCGCACCTTGTCCTGCCGCACCTTCTCCAGGGCGACTGCGTTCACCCGCGGGTCCCGGCGGCTGGGGATGAACGCCGCCATGCCGCCCATGGCAAACGTGCCGCGCCGGTGGCAGGTCTTAACCAGCAGCTCGGTGTAGGCCCGCATGAAAGGAACCGTCATCGTCACCGCGCTGCGGTCGGGGAAGCGGACCTCGGGCCGGTTCCGGAACTTCTTGATGCAACTGAAGATATAGTCCCAGCGCCCCGCATTCAGGCCAACCGAGTGCTCCCGCAGCTCCCAGAGGATCTCATCCATCTCGAAGGCGCCGAGAATGGTCTCGATCAGCACCGTCGCCTTGATGGTGCCGCGGGGGATGTCCAGGTAGTCCTGCGCGAAGCAGAAGACGTCGTTCCAGAGCCGGGCCTCCAGGTGGCTTTCCAGCTTGGGCAGATAGAAGTAGGGACCGCTCCCCTTCTCCAGCAGCCGCCGGGCGTTGTGGAAGAAGTAGAGGCCGAAGTCCACCAGACTGCCCGAGGCCGGCTCCCCGTCGATGACGATGTGCCGCTCGGGCAGATGCCAGCCCCGGGGCCGCACAAAGAGCGTCGCCACCTTCTCCTTCAACCGGTACTCCCGGCCGTCGGGGTTGGTGTAGGTGATCGTGCCGTTCACGGCGTCGATCAGGTTGATCTGCCCCTCGATCACGTTGGCCCAGGTGGGGGTGTTGGCATCCTCGAAGTCAGCCATGAACACCCGGGCCCCCGAGTTGAGGGCGTTGATCATCATCTTGCGGTCCACGGGACCCGTAATCTCCACCCGCCGGTCGGCAAGGTCAGGGGGGTAAGGCGCGACCTGCCAGTCAGCCTCGCGGATGTGCCGGGTCTCGGGGAGGAAGTCGGGCCACTCTCCCCGGTCCAGCCGCTCCTGCCGCTCCTGTCGCAGCTCGAGCAGCTCCTTGCGCCTGGCTGCGAACCGGCGGTGCAGCTGGACGAGGAACGTCTGCGCTTCGGGGGTGAGCACCTCGGCATACCGGTCACCCAGGACGCCCCGAATCGAAACGCCTTCCAAGGTGAGCATCGGCAATACCACCGCCCTTTCAGCCAGTTTTTCATGTTGTTAGTATAATAAGTTGACTTATCCCCGTCCGCTGAGCGGCGGCCAGAGGGCCCAATTCCGCGGCCAGATGCGCGGCCCCGTCACTGCCCCACCTCCACAACCGTTTGTACGCCGAAGGCGACGCTCCGCCGCACAAACCCGACCGTTCCGCCGAACCAAACGGGCGCTTGTCGGGATCGAGGCCAGGCCAGGACGGGACCGGGACCGATGGTGAGGCGGGTGGGGCAGGGGCTGAGCGCCCGGCCCCGCAACCCCTCCACCGCCAGCACCTGGCCGCTGGCCATGCGGCCGATCAGGTGGCCGGTCTCGATGAGCACCTGCTCATCATCGCCCCCCAACTCGCCCGCGACGATAGTGCCGAAGTGGTAGCCCGGCGTCACCGCGCCCCTTTCCCGGTTGACGACGTAGTGGGTGTCGCCGGGCCGGATGTAGTGAGACACGGGGCCCCCGAAGTCGTGTATGGGCCAGTCCTCACCGGTTTCCAGGTTCCGGAGCAGGACCCGGCCATCCTCGTCCATCCAGAGCAACTCCATCTCGGACCATAAGACGGGTTCCCACGGTCCAACACCCGGTATGCGCTCCAGCGACGGCTCCGCAAGGTCCAGCAGATAGATGAGCCGGCCCGACCTGAGGAGCACCCGGCGCCCTGAGGGCGACCACGCACCCGCCCAGGGCTGGTCCAGTCCGGTCACCAGAACGTCCTCCTCCACCGCCGTCGCCGCAGGGCATCGCAGGTGGGGCCTCCCCCTGCATATCAGGGGCCGCCGGCGGCGCCTCCGGGGCGGGGGCGCGTGCGCGATCGGCAGGGTGGCCGTTGCGGGCAATGTGAAGCGCCGGCCTCGTCCAGGCCGGCGCCTTTCCAAGCGAGCACTATCCGGATGTCTGCGGCTGCGACTTCGACAGCCCCTGCGTCACCCGGTCGATGATGATGGCCAGGATGACGATGGAGATTCCTCCGGCGAAGCTCCGTCCCGTCTCGATGCGGGCGATGCCGTTCAGCACCTCCGTGCCCAGCCCGGCCGCGCCGATCATCGAGGCGATGACCACCATCGACAGGGCCATCATCACCGTCTGGTTGATGCCCGCCATGATGGTGGGCATGGCCAGAGGCAACTGCACCTTCAGCAGCATCTGCCCGGAGGTGGTGCCGAACGCCTTCGCCGCCTCGATCACGTCTGCCGGCACCTGGCGGATGCCCAGGTTGGTCAGGCGGATCGCCGGCGGAACGGCGTAGATGAAGGTCGCCAGCACGGCGGGCACCTTGCCCATGCCGAAGAGCATCAGGATCGGTACAAGGTAGACGAAGCTGGGCAGGGTCTGCATCAGGTCCAGCAGCGGGCGGATGGCCCGCTCCAGCCGGTCGCTGCGGGACATGGCGATGCCGGTGGGGATGGCCACGATCACCGCCAGGGCGGTGCCCGCGATCACCAGCGTGAGCGTCCGCATCGCGTGGGTCCACAGCCCAAGCGTCCCGATGAAGGCGAGACCGATCGCAGAACCCAGGGCCAGCTTCCACCCGGCGGTCCGCCAGGCCACCGCCGCGACGGCCAGCAGCAGCGCCCACCAGGGCAGCCACAGCAAGAAGTTCTCCAGCCCCACCAGCGGCTTCAGCAGCATGCGCCCCAGCCAGTCGAAGAAGGGACCGCCCACCTCCACCAGCCAGGCCACGCCCTTATCCACCCAGTCCGCCAGGGGCAGTTTGAAGCTCTGAGGGAACACGTCGTATCACCTGCCTTTGCGCGAGAGGGCCGACTACAGGCTCACGCCGGCGGCTGACAGCGCCTGCTCCAACCGCCCGGCCACATCGTCGGGCACCCAGCTGCGCCACAGATCCTGGTAGTTGGCGAAGAACCACAGGGCCGCCGCGTCGGCCTCCACGTCGTTTGCCTCCATGTAGTGCGAGATCTTGTTCAGCTCATCGGTGGGAATCATCATGCGCTCCAGGAACGCGACCACCTCGGGGGCCCGCTCCTTCAGCGAGGGGTGCACGCCCTTGATGACCGGCGCGTCCTCCCAGGCGCAGCCGGCCTCAGGAGACGTCTGCTCCAGCGGGATCTCCCCGGCCATGCCCCTGCGCACCAGCGCCCAGCACTCCTCGGTGTAGGGCGGCTCCTCCAGCAGGACCATGTCGAGAGCGCCCATCAGCCACGTGGGCTCCCAGTAGTAGGTGAGCAGGGGTTCGCCCCGCTGGTAGGCGCCGGCGATCGCGGCATCCAGGGCGCCGGAGGTGCCGGGCTCCTGCACGTTGTACAGGTCCGCCAGGCCGTAAGCGTGCAGCTTCACCCGGTTGACGTTCGCGCAGTCCCATCCCGTGATGCAGTTGAGGAACCGGCCCTTGCTGGGCTCCTCAGGGTCTGCGAAGAGGTGGGCGTACCGCTTCAGGTCCTCCACGGACCTGAGATCGGGCGCCATGGGCTCGATGCCCCGCTCGGGGTCGCCGTGCACCACGTAGGCGGGCACGTACCAGCCCTGGGTGGTGCGGTCCATGACCTTGCCGAGGTCGAGCATCTGCCCCTTCTCGACCACCTCGTGGTACCAGTCGACCATGTTGCCGGTCCAGACCTCCATGGCCACATCCAGATCGCCCCGCACCAGCGAGAGCTGCATGATCGGGGTGGTGACCTCCACGGTCTCCACCGGATAGCCGTAACCCTTCTCGATGATGAAGCCGGCAATGGCGTTGTTGATCCAGAGCGACTCCCACTGCATGTCGCCGAGCCGGATCACCTGCTTCTGCCCGCCGGATGGGCCGTCGCCGCCGCCGGGGCTGCTGCTGGTGCCGCCGCAGCCGGCCGCGGTCAGCAGCACCCCCGCCAGGGCAACCGCCGTCAGAACGCGCCAAACGCGCTGCTTTGCCATGCTCAGACCTCCCAGAAAATGACTCTTCCTCACATCAGCCCGCCTGGCGGGGGGCTTCCGCCTCGGTTCGCCCGGCCAGACCCGCCAGCACCGCCACCCGGGGGATGATGCCCAGGAGCCGCCGCTCCTCGTCCAGCACGGCGATGGGCCAGCGGTGGCTCGCCGCGATGGGGATGAGGGCTTCCAGGAGCGTGTCGGGCTTCGTCGTCGGCACGTCGCGGGTGATCAGGTCGTTCAGGCTGGTCTCGCCCTGCTGCGCCGCGCCGATGGCGACCTCCGCCTGCAAGAGCCCCACCAGCCGGTGCTCCCGGTCCACGACAAAGACGCTGGACAGGCCCTGCTCCTGCATCAGCTTCAGGGCGCCGCGCGGCCCGTCCCGGCCCACCACAGCCACCCTGGGCTTCTGCATGACCGAGCGGGCGGTCAGCACCCGGCTCCGGTTCACGTCGCGCGTGAAGTCGGCCACGTAGTCGTCCGCCGGGTGGGTGAGGATCTCCTCGGACGTGCCCACCTGCACCACCTGGCCATCCTTCAGGATGGCGATACGGTCGCCGAGGCGCAGCGCCTCATCGAGGTCGTGGGTGATGAAGATGATGGTCTTGTTCAGCCGGGTCTGCAGCTCAAGCAGCTCCGACTGCATCTCCCGCCGGATCAGGGGATCCAGGGCGCTGAACGGCTCATCCATCAGCAGGATGTCGGGGTCGTTGCACAGGGCGCGGGCGATGCCGACCCGCTGCTGCATCCCGCCGCTCAGCTGGCTGGGATAGCTGCGCTCCCAGCCCGTGAGCCCCACCGTCTCCAGCCACTTGCGGGCCTTCTCCTCCCGCACCGCCTTCGGCACGCCCTGAACCTCCAGGCCGTAGGCCACGTTCTCCAGCACCGTCCGGTGCGGCAGGAGCCCGAACCGCTGGAAGACCATCGCCATCCGCTTCTGCCGGAGCTCCCGCAGGCCCCGCTCGTCCAGGGCCAGGATGTCCCGCCCTTCCAGCAGCACCTGCCCGGCCGTCGGCTCGATCAGCCGGTTCAGGCAGCGGACCAGCGTCGACTTCCCGCTGCCGGAGAGGCCCATGATCACGAAGACCTCGCCCGCCTCGATGGAGAGCGACACGTTCAGCAGACCGACCGCGTGGCCCGTCTGCGCCATTACCTCCTCTTTGGAAAGCCCCTGGCGTACCAGGGCCAGAGCTTCCTGAGGCCGGGGGCCGAAGATCTTGGTCAAGTCCCGAATCTCTATCAACGCCATCGTCTCACCCCTTTGCGAAAACACAAACCGACAACTTGATGTTACACCCATAAGTGGTCGGTTGTCAATTGTCAGCGACCAGGAAGCGGAACAAAGTCGCCCCGCCTCCCCGCATGGTGCACGCGGGGGCGGGGCGTGGCCGTGCCCTCTGCCGGCTGCCTTCCGCCGGGCCGCTCGCCGCCCGGGCTTCCCGGGCGGCGGAACGGTGACGGCGCAGAATATGCGAGAGCCGGGGGACAACCCCCGGCTCCTTTACATCCCATCTACTACTATTCGCCCCGGGCCTCGCTGACACCGCGCCCGGTCACTTACTCCAAGTAATCCTTCAGCTTCTTCGAGCGGCTCGGGTGGCGCAGCTTCCTGAGGGCCTTGGCCTCAATCTGCCGGATCCGCTCGCGCGTCACCCCGAACACCTGGCCGACCTCCTCCAGGGTGCGGGCGCGCCCGTCGTCCAGGCCGAAACGCAGGCGGAGCACCTTCTCCTCCCGGGGGGTCAGCGATTCGAGGACCTCCTCGAGCTGCTCCTTCAAGAGAGTAAATGAGGCCGCTTCAGCCGGAGCTGGCGCATCCTGGTCCTCGATGAAGTCGCCCAGGTGCGAGTCCTCCTCCTCGCCGATCGGCGTCTCCAGCGACACCGGCTCCTGCGCGATCTTCTGGATCTCCCTGACCCGCTCCACCGGGATATCCATGTGCGCGGCGATCTCCTCGGGGGTCGGCTCGCGCCCCAGCTCCTGCACGAGCTGGCGGGTGACCCGGATCAGCTTGTTGATCGTCTCGACCATATGCACCGGAATGCGGATGGTCCGCGCCTGATCGGCGATCGCGCGGGTGATCGCCTGGCGAATCCACCACGTCGCGTAGGTGGAGAACTTGAAGCCCTTCCGGTGATCGAACTTCTCAACGGCCTTGATCAGGCCGAGATTGCCCTCCTGAATCAGGTCGAGGAACTGCATGCCCCGGCCTACATAGCGCTTCGCAATGGAGACCACCAGGCGCAGGTTCGCCTCGGCCAGCTTGCGCTTGGCCTCCTCGTCGCCCTGCTCGATGCGCTCGGCATACATGATCTCCTCTTCCGCCGTGAGCAGCGGCACGCGCCCGATCTCCTTCAGGTACATGCGGACCGGGTCATCGATGGCAATCCCTTCGGGAACGGAGAGGTCCTCGTCGGCTGCGGCGTCGTCATCCGGCTCCCCGTCTTCCACCGGAGGTACAGCCACCTCAAGGGCCTCCACGTCTGCCTCGCCCTCGCCCGGCTCCTCCGAATCGTCGTCGGGGCGGTCGCCCTGCAGCTTGATGCCCGCCTCCGTCAGCCTGTCGAAGATGGCCTCCATCTGTTCCGCGTCCAGCTCGAGCCCCTGGAGGGAATCCGCCACCTCGTCGTGGCTCAGGCTCCCCTTGCGCTTGCCCTTCGCAATCAGCTGCTTGACCAGTTCGCGGGCGTTCTGCACTTTCGTTTCCTTGGACTCCATGATGACTACCCCCCCTTCCGCAGCCGCCTCAGGACCGGGACGGTTTGTGCTTGCGAATCAGCTCCGTCAACTCTCGCACGATGGCCGGGTCCACTTTCTGCCCCGCTGATTCCGCAGCTTTGATCTGATTCGTCAAGTCCTCTATTCTCCTCGAATCTCTATGCTTCCTTATCTTCTCGATGCAGTCTGCCGCTTCCTTTTCCGGATCGGCGGTCAGCCTCGGTTTGGCTGCCATTTCGGTCAGCACCCGTCTGACCTCCGGATCAGGCAGGCGATCTAACAGGCGGGCGATCACATCGCCGCCCGCCAGGGGGTCTCCCTCAGCCAGAAGCAGCCGCCACGCAGCGTAAACCTGCTGATGATGGGGGTCCGAGAAGGGCTCTTCCCCCAACTCCGGCTCCACGAGGCGGAGCAGCCCGGGGTGTTCCAACAATAAGTACAGCAGCGCGCGCTCAGCCCTGCGCGCCCCCTCCGCCAGCGTAACCGGGGCCTGAGCTGTGCGATGACGCGGCGGTCCGGGCGAGGCAGGTTCTCCCGGACCTCTTCTATTATTCCTGGAATCTGGCAGATTATGCTGGAACCCCCGCCGCAGCAGGCGGTTCATCTGGCGATCGATCGCGAGCTTCAGATCGGGCTTCGCCAGCGGATTGTCGCCCGCAAGCCGGTCGGCCACCTGGTCCACGTACGCCTCCCGCAGCACCTCGTTGCGCACGTCCGCCAGGACCTGGGCCACCGACTCCACCGCCCGGGCCATCTCCTCCGGGGTCGGCCGGCCCGCGCGGGGCAGCGCGAGGCCCAGCCGGAACTCGATCAGCGGCACAGCCTGCTCGATTCGTTCGACGAATGCCGCCCCTCCGTGGGTGCGGATGAACTCGTCGGGATCCTTCCCCTCCGGAAGCTGCAGGACCCTCACGTCACAGCCGCTGTCGTACAGCTTCTGCAGGCCGCGCAGGGTGGCCATCTGACCGGCGGTGTCCATGTCGAAGGCGACAATGACCTGCTGCGCCTGCTGCCGGATGACCCGGCTCTGCTCGTCCGTCAGGGCGGTGCCCAGCGGGGCGACGACGTTCTTGATCCCCGCCTGATGGGGCATGATGACGTCCATGTAACCTTCTACGAGGATCGCCTGATTCCTCGCGCGCATCGCCTCTTTGGCCTGATCCAATCCGAAGAGGACGTGCCGCTTCACGAAGAGCGGGGTCTCCGCCGTGTTCTTGTACTTCGCGCCCTCTCCGCTGAGAATGCGCCCGCCGAACCCAATCACCCGGCCGGCCAGGTCGGTGATGGGGAACATAACCCGCTCGTAGAAGGCGTCCATGAAGCCCTGGCCGTCCCGCCGGGGCATGATCAGTCCCGCGCGCTGGAGGATCTGCGGCGGGAAGCGGTCGCGCAAGGCGCGGTAGAGCAGGCCGCGGCCCGGGGCCCAGCCGAGCCGGAAGCGGCGAATCGTCTCCTCCGTCAGCCCGCGCCCGACGAGGTAGTCCAACCCCGCCTTGCCGGCCGGCGAGAAGAGCTGGTGCTGATAAAAGCGGGCCGCCAGGTCGAGCGCGGCGTACATGTCCCGGCGCTCGCGATAGGCCCGCTCCTGTTCCGGCGTCCGCTCCTCCCGGGGAAGGGGGATGCCCGCCCTCTTGGCGAGCTGCACGACCGCCTCGTAGAAGGTGAGATGCTCCCGCTCCATCAGGAAGGAAAACACGTCACCGCTGGCCTTGCAGCCGAAGCAGTGGTAAAACTGCCCGTCGGGAACGACGTGGAACGAAGGCGTCTTCTCGCTGTGGAAGGGACAAAGCCCCACGTACCGGTTGCCCCTGCGCTCAAGCTTCACATACGCCGAGATCACTTCCACGATGTCGTTCTTGGCGCGTACCTCGTCCTTGAATGCCTGGTCGAACCGGGCCACCGATCACCACCTCATCGTACCGGAACGATCGTTCCCCAATAGAAAACCCCTCGGTACCACCGGTTGAACGGGTGTGGACGGCGGCGAGGGTGTCTGGCGTGCCTTCTAGTTTTCGACAATCAGGGGCATGATTCCTTCCGTGTGTTCGGTAAGAAGCGCCGGCACACAGTCAGGGTCCGCCCCCCGACCGGGAAGCGGACCCTGCCGGCATTCGCCTTCGCTACACCGTGCTGGAGGTGGCGCGCTCGCCCCTGGCCTTGGCCGCCGCCTGCGCAGCCGCCAGCCGGGCCACCGGGACCCGGTACGGAGAGCAGGAGACGTAGGTCAGGCCGACGCTCTGGAAGAACTCGATGGAGGCCGGATCGCCGCCGTGCTCGCCGCAGATGCCCAGCTTGATGTCGGGCCGGGCCTTGCGCCCGAGCTCGCACGCGATCTCCACCATCTTGCCCACGCCCTTGCGGTCGAGGGTGACGAAGGGGTTCTCGGGCAGGACCTTCTTCTCCACGTACTGCGCCAGGAACTTGCCCTCGGCGTCGTCGCGGGAGAAGCCGAAGGTCGTCTGGGTCAGGTCGTTGGTGCCGAAGGAGAAGAACTGCGCGTGCTCCGCGATCTCGTCGGCCGTCACGGCCGCCCGCGGCACCTCGATCATCGTGCCCACCATGTACTTGAAGGTGACGCCGTGCTTCTCCATGACCTCGCGGGCGACTCGGTCGGTCATCTCGCGCAGGAAGGAGAGCTCGGTGACGATGCTGACCAGCGGGTGCATGATCTCGGGCTCGACCTGCATGCCTTCCTTATTGCACTGCGCGGCGGCCTCGAAGATGGCCCGGACCTGCATCTCGTAGATCTCGGGGTAGATCATGCCCAGGCGGCAGCCCCGGAAGCCGAGCATCGGGTTGATTTCGGAGAGGGCCCGGACCTTCTTCAGCAGGGCCTCCTTCTCGCGCAGCTCGGCGCCGCCGTTGCCGCGCTCCCGCAGCAGGGCCACCTCGATGGCCAGCTCCTCCTCGTCGGGCAGGAACTCATGCAGCGGCGGATCCAGCAGGCGGATGGTCACCGGGAACGGGTTCATCGCCTTGAAGATCTCGTAGAAGTCCTCGCGCTGCTCCTTCTCGAGCTTCTCCAGGGCCGCGAGCCGCTCTTCGGTGGTCTCGGCGAGAATCATCTCGCGGGCCATCGCCATCCGCTCGGGCTTGTGCCCGCCCTGGCCAAACATGTGCTCCGTGCGGCAGAGGCCGATGCCCTCGGCGCCGAACTCGCGGGGAGAGCTCGGGATCCACCACGGGCACCTCGCCCGCGATCACGTTGCCGGAGGCCCCGTCGATGGAGATGACGTCGCCTTCCCTGATCACGCGGCCGTTCACGGTGAACTCCCGGGCCTCCAGGTCGACCTTGATGGCCTCGCAGCCGACGACGCAGGGCTTGCCCATGCCGCGGGAGACGATGGCGGCGTGCGACGTCATGCCGCCGCGGGAGGTGAGGATGCCCTGGGCGACGACCATGCCGTGGATGTCATCCGGCGAGGTCTCCGGGCGCACCAGGATGACCTTCTTGCCCTCGCCGGCCATCTTGACGGCCCGGTCCGGGTCGAAGACGCAGACGCCGGAGGCGGCGCCGGGCGAGGCGGCCAGGCCCTTGGCCAGGATGTCCAGCTTGGCCGAGGGGTCGATGGCCGGGTGCAGGATCTTGTCGACCTGCTCGGGATCGACCCGCAGAATCGCCTGCTCCTTCGAGATCTTGCCTTCCTTGACCAGGTCGACGGCGATCTTGATGGCGGCGACCGGCGTCCGCTTGCCGGCGCGGGTCTGCAGCATCCACAGCTTGCCCCGCTCCACGGTGAACTCAATATCCTGCATATCCTTGTAGTGCGACTCTAGCAGTTCACAGAGATCATAGAGCTGCTGGTAGACCTCGGGCATGGTCTCCTTCAGGTGCGAGATCGGGTACGGGGTGCGGATGCCCGCGACCACGTCCTCGCCCTGGGCGTTGGGCAGGTACTCGCCGTAGAACTCGTCGACGCCCGAGTTGGGGTTGCGGGTGAAGCAGACGCCCGTGGCGCAGTCATCGCCCATGTTGCCGAAGGCCATCACCTGCACGTTGACGGCCGTGCCCAGGGTGTCGGGAATCTTGTTGATGCGCCGGTAGACCTGCGCCCGCGGGTTGTCCCACGACTCGAAGACGGCGTTGATGGCCGCCATGAGTTGCGCGCGGGGATCGGTGGGGAAGGGCTTGCCGGTGTGCTTCTCCACCACGGCCTTGTACTCCGGCACAATCGCCTTGAAGTGCTCGGCCTGCAGTTCGATGTCCTGGGTGAACCCGTGGCGCCGCTTGTGGGCCTCCAGGATCGACTCGAAGTTGTGCAGTTCGATGCCCAGCACGACGTTGCCGAACATCTGAATGAACCGGCGATAGGAGTCCCAGGCGAACCGCTCGTTGTTGGTGAGCTCCGCCATGGCCTGCACGGTCTCGTCGTTCAGCCCCAGGTTGAGAACGGTATCCATCATGCCCGGCATGGACACGGGGGCGCCGGAGCGAACCGAGAGCAGCAGGGGGTTGCGGGTATCGCCGAACTTCTTGCCCGTCTTCTGCTCCAGTGCGGCCAGGGCAGCGTCGACTTGCTCCACGACTTCGGGGGCCAGGCGCTTGGTCTTCTGGTACTCCAGGCAGACCTCCGTGGTGATGGTGAAGCCCGGGGGCACCGGCAGCCCGATGACCGTCATCTCAGCCAGGTTGGCGCCCTTGCCGCCCAGCAGCATCCGCATGTCTGCCCGACCCTCTTCGAACAGATACACCCACTTCTTAGTCACCGAAATTCACCCCTCGGTTGATGATTTCCAGGACCCGGACCGCCGTCTCTTCAACCGCCTTGTTCGTCACATCAATCACCGCGCAACCAACCTTCTTGAAGACCGACTCGGCGTAGTCCAACTCCTGGAGGATTCTCTCCATGTTCGAGTAGTTTGCGTCTGATCTAAGGCCGATGGTCTTGATGCGCTCCTCGCGGATCTGATGGAGCTTCTCGGGGCTGACCCGCAGGCCAACCACCTTGTGGGGCGGGACGAGGAAGAGCTCCTTGGGCAGGCTGACCTCTGGCACCAGCGGAAGGTTCGCCACCTTGTACCGCCGGTGGGCGAGGTACATCGACACCGGGGTCTTGGAAGAACGGGAAACGCCGATCAGCACGGCATCGGCCCGCAGGAAACCGCGGGGATCCTTGCCGTCGTCGTACTTCACCGCGAACTCCACCGCCTCAATGCGGCGGAAATACTCATCATCCAAGCGGTGCATGCGTCCGGGCTCCAGCCGTTCGGGCGCCCCGAGCAACCGGGTCATCCCGTCCAGCATGGGCCCCATAATGTCCACAGCGGGTATATCCCACATGTCAACCAGCCGCTGGAGCTCGCTGCGGATCTCAGGAACCACGATGGTATAAACAATCAGGGTGGGCTGCTGGCGAGCTGCGTCTATCACCTCCCGGAGCGAACGGGCATCGTCGATCATGGGGAACCTGCGAATTTCCACGCCCTGCCGGCCGTACTGGGCCAGTGCGGCGCGCGTCACCAGGTCGGCCGTCTCGCCGACGGAGTCCGAAACGATGAAGATGACCGGCTTAGCGCCCATCTGAGCCCTCCCTGCTTGTTCCCGAATGCACATCCAACTTCGTCACTGTACATTCGTTTATAAATTTCGCCTGCGAACTCAGCCAATCCTCCCCCAGCCCCTGTGGCTGTAGGGCCAGAAGGCTCATGATGTTTTCAATCGCAGTTCAAGAAAGCGTCTATCGCGCTCCCATGCAGCGCGGGCTCCGGAGACGCCCCGGCGGAAGCGTCATATGCTGATGCGAGAGTCCGCGTGCGAGGGGAGGAGTTTCGGTGCAGCTGTTTGCCAGCCCCACACCCGGGGCGCCGGCCGGCCTCACGGTGCCCGGCGGCACGCCTGACAACCCCCTGGCCATGGGGGGACCGCCGTTCCCCCCCGTCGTCACCCTGCCCCTGAGCCAGATCCGCCGGGTCTCCATGCTCAACCTGGAGCACGCCCAGCGGACCACCGCCCCCGTCACCGTGGTGGCGGAGGTCGACGCGACGGGGCTCGTTGCGGTGCGGGAGTCGCTGAAGCCCCTGGCTGAGCGCCACCTGGGCATGCCCCTGACATACCTTCCCTTCTTCGCCGCCGCCACCGTGCGGGCCCTGAAGGCCTACCCGATCATGAACGCGACGCTCACTCCGCAGGGGTTCGTCATCCCGCGGTACATCAACCTCGGCATCGCCACCAGCGTTCCCGGGGGCGTGCTGCTGCCCTCGGTCCCTTCGGCCGAGCGGATGAGCTTCTGGGAGCTGGCCCGGGCCATCCACCTCCAGACGCAGAAAGCCAGGGCCGGGCTGGTGACGCCGCAGGATCTGTCCGGCCACACCTTCGTCATCACCAACACGGGCCGCTGGGGGGCGACCCTCTTCGGCACGCCCATCATCCAGCCGCCCAACGTGGGGATTCTCGCTTTCGAGGCCATCAAGAAGCGGCCCGTCGTCACCGAGGACGACCAGCTGGCGATCCGGCCGATGATGTATCTCGCGCTCACGGCCGACCACCGGGCGGTGGACGGGGCAGAGATGATCGGCTTTCTCGGCAAGGTCAAGGATGCCCTGGAGCGGGTGGCGCTGTGACCCCGCCCAGGGCGTCTTCGCCCCGGGGCAGGGGCGCCGCCCTGGACTGCGCCTCCGCCGCGTCGATCTCGGCGGCGACGGCCCGCTCCAGGTCCGCCGCGCGTTCCTCGGGCAGGAGGCCGGCCCTGCGCAGGTAGTCTGCCACCGCCGGCAGCGGATCTTGCTGCCGCGCCGCGGCCAGCTCCGACGCAGTCCGGTAGGTGGCGTGGTTGTCGTCGCAGGTGTGGGGATCGAGCCGGTGGACGCGGGCCTCGATCAGCGCAGGCCCGCCGCCGGCCCGCGCCCGCAGGACGGCCCGGCGCACCGCGGCGTAGACCGCAAACGGATCCGTCCCGTCGACGCGGATCCCTTCCATGCCGTAACCCACCGCCCGCGCGGCGATGCTGCCGCCCGCCACCTGGCGCTCGGCCGGCACCGAGATCGCCCAGCCGTTGTTCTGGCAGAGGAAGATCACCGGCAGGCGGTAGAGCGCCGCCCAGTTCAGCCCCTCGTGGAAGTCGCCCTGGGAGGCGGCGCCCTCGCCGAAACTGCAGTAGACCACCGTCCGGTCGCCCCGGCGGACCGCCGCCTGCGCCGCACCCACCGCCTGCGGGATCTGCACCCCCACCGGCGCCGAGCGCGCGACGATGTTCAGCCGCCGGTCGCCCCAGTTGTACGGCGTCTGGCGGCCGCCCGAGGCCGGATCGGCCGCGCGTCCGAACGCGGACAGCATCACGTCCAGCGGCGTGGTGCCGGCCACCAGCACGGCCCCCAGATCCCGGTAGTAGGGGAACCACCAGTCCACCCCCCGCTCGAAGGCCAGGGCGGCGCCCACCTGGGCCGCCTCGTGCCCCCGGCTGGAGACCGCCAGCGGAATGGCGCCGGCGCGCTGCAGGACCGACAGCCGCTCATCCAGCCGCCGGGTGAGGAGCATCCAGCGGTTGAGCGCCACCGCCTGCGCGTCCGTAAGCCCTGCCGCGCGATGGTTCAGCACGTCATCACGTCCTTCTTTCCGCAACTCCTTCCCCGGGTCACAGCGGCTTCACCAGCGAGAGCCGGTCGACCCGGCAGCCGTCCCGCAAGGCATGCCGGAGGGACGGCGCGTTCCCGGGGTCGACGTACCGCCGGACGAGCCGCGCCCCGTGCGCCCGGCAGTGGGCCTCGCCGGCGGCGGTCAGCAGATGGCTGACGCCGGAGCCCCGGTGGGCCGGTTCCACGAAGATGTCGTAGAAGAGCCCGGTCGGGAGGCCCGTCAGCTCGTCGGGCACCAGCGCCACCACCAGGTAGCCGGCGGCGGCGCCGCCTTCGCGCGCCACCAGCGCAGCGCTGCCGGGCCGGGAGAGCAGAGCGCGCAGGCTCTGCTGGGCCCGAGCGGCCACCGCCTGCGGGCTGACCCACGCCTTCAGCGCAGGATCCACGTGGGCCCAGGCCGTGGCCGCCGCGCGGGATGCCACCCAGGGCCACTCTGCGGGCGTCATGAACCCCACCTGCACCGCCACCTTATCCCCCTCTCCTCCGACATGGATATGCGCGGGACCGGCGCCGTCGCACCTGCATAGTATGGCGAGCGGCCCGCCCGGGCCGTCCCGGACCACAGCCATCCGCGGAGGAGGTGCCCCCTTGCGCGTCATCGACCTGACACTGGGCTACAGCCACGGCATGCCGGCGTACGGAACCTCCTGGTACAAGACGGTGGAGATCCGCCCGCTCATGACGCCCGAGACCGACCCCACCGGCCACGGGCGGCGTTTCAGCCAGTTCGTGCTCAACCCCCACAACGCCACTCACGTGGACGCCCCCAGCCACTTCGTGCCCGGCGGCAGGAACGTGGACGAACTGGAGCCCGAGCGCTTCATCGGGCCTGCGCTGGTGCTCGACCTGACGCACCGCGGCCTTTACGAGCCCGTCACCGCCGACCACCTGGAGGCCGCCGCCCAGGGCCGGATGCGCCCCGGCCTCAGGCTGCTGCTGCGCACCGACTACGTCGACCGCCACTGGGGCGACCCGGACTTCTGGCAGAAGCCCCCCTACCTGGCCCCCAGCGCCGCCGACTGGTGCGTGGAGCAGGGCGCGGCGCTGGTGGGGCTGGACTTCCTCACCGAGGAGCCCGGCGATAGGGCGTTCCCGGTGCACCGCCGGCTCCTGGAAGCCGACATACCCATATTGGAGTACCTCTGCAATCTGAAAGCCCTCGCCGGCCCCTACGTCTGGCTCATGGCGGCGCCGATGCTGGTCGAGGGCGCCGAGGCGGCGCCGGTCCGGGCCCTGGCGGTGGAGGGCCGGCCGGCATTCGCGGGAGGTGGCCCGAATGGCGAAGCCTGAACCCGTCCGCCGCCTGCCCCTGCCCGCCTGGGGCGCCGCCGACCTGGCCGCCGCCCTGGGCCCCGGCCCCGTGGCCCTGCTGGACGGGCTGACATGGTCGGGCCGCAGAGTGACCCTGGTGGCATGGGCACCGGCGGCGCACGCCGAGAGCATCGCCGAGGCGTGCAGGGCGGCCGGCCGGATCCCCCTGCCCCCGGAGGCCCCGCCGCTTCTGGGCGCGGCGGTGGGCCGGCTGGACTGGGACGGCCGCGGCCGCTTCTGGACCCCCGGCGCCGCGGCGCTCTTCGACCCGGAGGCCGGCGATCTCTGGGTGCGCGGGGATCTGCCCGCGGTCATCGTGCGCGGCCGCCCGCCCACAGCCCCTGGCGCTGACGACCTCACCGCCGCCACCCCCCTGTGGCCGTACCCGGCCTACGCCGCCGCGGTGCGCCAGGCCCTCGCTGCAATGGAGAGCGGCCAGGTGACCAAGGTGATCCTCTCGGTACCCTGGGCCGCCCCCTGCTCCCTGCCGCCGCTCACGGTCTACCGGCGGCTGACGGCCGGCAATCCCCCGGGGCTGGGCTTTCTGCTGCACGGCGGTCCGGGCGGGGAAACCCTGATCGGCCTCTCGCCCGAGCCGCTGGTGTTCCTGGAAGGGCGCCAGGCCCGCATGCACCTGCTGGCCGGCACCCGTCCGACGGACCGCGCGGCGGAGCTCACCGGCAGCGCCAAGGACCGGGAGGAGCACGCCGTGGCCGTGGAGCAGGCGCGCCGCGACCTGGCGGCGGTCTGCGTGCCCGAGACCGTCGCCGTTGAAGCGTTCATGGGGCTGGAGCGGCACCCGGGCCTGGTCCATCTGGCCTCCCGACTCTCGGGCACCCTCAGGCCCGATGCGACGCCGGCCCAGCTCGTGGCCGCCTGCTTCCCTGCCGGGACGGTGGGCGGCATCCCCCGGGAGGAGGCGCGGGCGCTGATCGACAGGCTCGAGCCGTTCCCGCGGGGCTGGTACGCCGGCGCCGTCGGCGCCGTGCTGCCCGGCGGCGACCTGCAGCTCTGGCTCACCATCCGCAGCCTGGCCCTGGCGCGCGGCACCGCGCTGGTGCGCGCGGGCGCCGGGCTGGTGCCGGGCAGCGACCCCGCGGCAGAATGGCGCGAGTGCATGTCCAAGGCGCAGCGGGCCCTGGCCGCGGCCGGCGCCGCGCTCCCGCCCCCCGAGGAGGTGATGGCCGGTGATGACGCCGGCGGAGCTTGACGCGCACGTGCGGGAGATCGTGCGCTGGCACTTCAGCCCGGACACCGGCTCCCCGTACTGGCTGCGCAAGGCGGCGGACCTGTCCTTCGACCCCCTCTCGGAAGTGCGGGGGTTCGACGACCTGGCCCGCTTCCCCGCCGTGGCCGAGGAGTGGCGCTACATTCCCGCCGGCGACCTCATCCCGCGGGGCTGCAACGCGGCGTTCGACGTGTGGGAGACCGGCGGGACGACCGGGCCGCCCACACGCATCGTCGACGCCGAAGAGCGCACCCGGGGAATCCTGCGGGTCGACCGGATGCTGGACGAACACGGCTTCCCGCGCTCCGACGCCGCCACCCTGCCGGTCGACTCCCCTGGCCCGCGAGATCCCGCTTTGGGGCCCGGCCCGATCCACCGGGCCGGCACATCCCGGCCCGCGTGGCTTCACCTGGGGCCCACCGGCCCCCACCTGGTCGGCACCAACGTGGCCCGGCTCGCCCGGCTGCGGGGGATGCTCTACCACACGGTCGACCTGGACCCCCGCTGGGTGAAGCGGCTCTACCGGGAGGGCCGCGCCGACGAGGCCCGGCGCTACACCGCCCACCTGGTGGAGCAGGCCCTGGCGGTGCTCAGGACCCAGCAGGTAGAGGCGCTCTCGGCCACCCCGCCCCTGCTTCAGGCTCTGTGCGAACACCCGGAGGCGTATGATTTACTGGCGGCGCGGGTGAAGGGCATCATCTGGTTCGGCACCTCGCTCTCGCCCGAGGGGCTGCGCCTGCTGGAGGACGAGCTGCTGCCGGAGGCGCGCTTCGTGGGCTGGTACGGCAACACCC
This sequence comes from Bacillota bacterium, assembly GCA_023623185.1. Classification (GTDB taxonomy): domain Bacteria; phylum Bacillota; class Sulfobacillia; order Symbiobacteriales; family Symbiobacteriaceae; genus Symbiobacterium. Next base: position 5,820 of record JAMNXV010000071.1, on the reverse strand, counting down.
TGATGGGCATCGCCTGCCAGCGCCCGCGCCGGGAGGGCGACGCCCACAACTGCGTCTTCTCCCCGCCAGGGCCGGCGGCGGTGGTGCGCGTGGTCGATCCGCAGAATCCCGCCCGCCGGGTCGCGCCGGGCGAGGCGGGCCAGGTGCGCATCAGCCTGCTGAACCGGGAGCTCTTCCTGCCCTGGCACCTGGAGCGGGACCGGGCCGTGCGGGTGGCGTGGCCGGGGTCGGCCGCGTGGGATGAGCTGGCGGAGGTCGCGCCGCTGGACGGCGGCGGCGCACGGGTCGAGGGGGTGTACTGAGGTGCGGGAGATTCCCATCTGGCGGGGCGGGCGCGAGCGCACCAGCCTGGATGTGCGCGTGCTGCGCGACTACCGGGGGGCGCCCCTGGCCAGGGTGGCTGCGGCCCCGTCGCTGCTCGTCCACCGTGCGGTCCGGGAGCTGCGGGAGGCGGCGGAAGAGCATAGCGACCTCCCCGCCCTGTGGGACGCGATCGCCGCGGCCGGCCGGCTGCTGGACACGGCCGAGCTCGGGGGTTGCACGCCGGATGAGCACGCCCGCCTGGTCACCCTGGCCACGGGCGCACCCATCGCTGACAGCCGCCAGGCGCTGGCCGAGCTGGCTGCCGGGATGGCGGAGGTGCGGGGCGCGCTCCGGTGGCAGGCGCCCGGCGGCTCCCTGGAGCCTTTCATGACCAACCGGATCGAGCCCGCACCAGGCAAGTGCTGCGGCTGGGTGCCGGTGGGAAGGGTGCTGGGGTTTGTCGCGCCGTCCAACCACCCGGCGGTCCACCTGACCTGGGTGCTGGCCCTGGCGATGGGCTGGGCGGTGGCCATCCGGCCCGGCGCCGACGACCCCTTCACCCCCTGGCGGGTGCTGCTGGCCCTCAGGGAGGCAGGCTTCCCCGTAGAACGCATCGCCCTCCTGCCCGGCGGCCACGACCTGGTGCCCGCCCTGGTGGAGCACTGCGACCGGACGGTTGCCTACGGGGGGCCTGCCCTGGCGTCCCTTCTGGGGCGCGATCCCCGGGTGCTCTTCAACGGGCCGGGCCGGTCGAAGGTGCTGGTTGATGCCAACGCCGTCAACTCCGCCGGCCCCCCGGCCCGGTCCCAGGAGGCCGGGGCGACTTCGGCGGGCGGAGCGGCGGGGCCGGAGGACCCGGTCGGGTTCCTGGTGGAGTGCATCCTCCACGACGGCGGGCGCAAGTGCACCTGTGCCAGCGCCCTGCTGCTGCGCGGCGAGGCCCCTGGCCTGCTGGAGGCGGTGGCAGAACGGCTGAACCGGCTTCCCCTGCTGGACCCGCTGGATCCGGAGGCGCGGGTGCCCGCATGGAAGGACTTCGCGGCGGCCCGGCAGACCCCCGCCGGCGCCGTGGAGGCGGACGGCCTCACCTTCGTGCGCCCCGGGCTGGTCCTGGACGTCGATCCCGCGGACCCCCGCTTCGGCATGGAGCTTCCGGCTCCGTGGGCGACCGCGGCGCGTCTCCCGGAGGACGCCGACCCCCTGCCGCTGCTCCGGGGCTCCCTGGCGGTAACGCTGCTCACGAAAGACGCAGCGCTTGTCCGGCGCTGCCTCAGGGAGACGGCGATTCAGAAGCTGTTTGTCGGCCCGATCCCGCCGTGGCACACCGAGCCCGGGGCCCCCCACAAGGGCCGCCTGGCGGACTTCCTCTTCACGGCCAAGGCCTTTCGGGAGGCGGTGATCCCGTGGACCTGAGCGGCAAGCCATCCGTGACCGGCGGTTCCGTTGGGCTGGACGGGAAGAGAGCCCTGGTGACCGGCGCCTCGAAGGGGCTGGGCGCAGAGGTGGCCCGCCGGCTGGCGGAGGCGGGGGCGGACGTGGCGATTCACTACCACAGGGACCGGGCCGGCGCCGGGCAGACCGCAGCCGCCGTGCAGGCCTCGGGGCGGCAGTCGCTGGTGCTCTCCGCCGACCTCGCGCAGCCCGAAGAGGCCGAGTCCCTGGTCGCACACGTGCGCGACGCCTGGGGCGGGCTGGACCTGCTGGTCAACAACGCCGGCGTTGCCCCGGTGCTCCCGTGGGAGCAGATCGGCCCGGACCAGTGGGCCGCGGTGCTGGCGGCGAACCTGAGCGGCCCCTTTTACGTAATGCGGGCGGCCCTGCCGCTGCTGCGGCAGGGCCGGGATCCGGCGGTCGTCAACGTCGGCTCGGTGGTCAGCTTCAACGGCGGCGCGTTCGGCCCCGCCTACGCGGCCGCGAAGGCGGGGCTGGTGGGGCTCACCCGGTCTGCCGCCCGGGAGTGGGGGCCGCTGGGCATCCGGGTGAACTGCGTGGCGCCGGGGCCCATCGAGTCGCCGCTGGCCCGGGCCCTGCCTGCGCCGGCCCTGGAGGCGATGAAGGCCCAGACCCCGCTCCGCCGCATGGGCACCTTCGCCGAGGTGGCCGACGCGGTGCTGTGGCTGCTCTCTCCGGCCGCAGCCTTCATCACGGGCCAGACGCTGGTGGTGGACGGCGGACGGGTGATGAACTGAGCAGCCGCATCCATGGCGCACGGCGGCCGGGTGATGAACTGGGCGGCCGCATCCATGGCGCACGGCAGCCGGGTGATGAACTGGGCGGCCGCATCCATGGCGCACGGCAGCCGGGTGATGAACTGGGCGGCCGCATCCATGGCGTACGGCGGCCGGGCGACGATCTAGGTGGTGGGCTCCACCGGCTGCCGCAGGATGGTCTTCAGCCGCTCCGGCGCAGTGCGCCGGAAGTCGGAGAGGTAGACTTCGTGGTGGTGCCCCCGGGGCCTGTACCCCTGCTCGGCAATGAAGGCGTGCAGCCGCTCGATCACCGGTCCCTCCTCGGAGAAGGGGCCCACGTGGAGCACCTGCGCAGCCGTGCCTTCCGCAAAGCGCTCGAACCGCACGTCGAGAATCCGGGGATTCTGCTTCTTGGCCGCCGCCTGGGTACGGGCGGCGGCCACCTGCGCTGGGGTAAGCCCCTCAGGCATGCGGATCAGCAGCTGCCACTGCCACTGGTCGCGCGGGGTCCGGGCAAACGCCTCGGGCGGATCTGTCCACCACAGCCCCTCCAGGGGCGGCACCTTGAAGTCCTGGCCGGCGGCCTTCTGCTGGAACTTCAGGGTGTAGGCCAGGCCGTAGAGCGCCTCGATGGCCTGCTTGAACTCCGGGCTCTCGGGCGCGCCGACGCCGCTCAGGGTGAGGCACCAGGTGTCGGGCACTTCGACGATCTCGGGCTGCTTCCGGGCCTTGAAAAGCACTGGCGGGAACGTGACGGGCTGGGTCATGGCGGAGGCCTCCTTCGGGATGTACTGCAGGGGGCACCGGGCCGGGCATCCAGTGGCGGGTTGCCATCTCTCGCAGGTTGGTGTCGCGGGGCAGGAGGAGCCGGCGAAGCGAGAGGCGAATATACGTTCGCAAAACATATTCATGGAGGGACAATCGTGTGGCCGAAATTGCCCGCCCCCAGATCGGCATACTGCTCGAGCCGGTCGGCGGCTGGGCAGGTCCTCACCTCTGATTGTAACCTAACCCAGCCGGTCTCCTGGCTCGTTCCGGGCAGAATATACCTTCGCCATCCGAAGAAAAATGCACATTTTGCCCGCTCGCCGGCCCGAAAGCCACGCCCAAAGGCTCACCAGCCGGCTCACCACCCCGGGACCAACCGCTTTCCCGGCTCGTTGCGGGCAGAATATACCTTCGCCATCCGAAGAAAAGTGCACATTCCGCCCGCTCGCCAGCCCGGCGCCACGCCCAAAGGCTCACCAGCCGGCTCACCACCCCGGGGCCAACCGCTTTCCCGGCTCATTCCGGCCGGAAAATACCTTCGCCACACGAAGAAAAGTGCACATTCTGCCCGCTCGCCAGCCCGAAAGCCACCGGGCCAACCCTGCCCGCGAGCTCGCCAACCATCACCGATCAAGACAGCCCGAGGCCCGTTGGCATAAACCAACGGGCCTCGGGCCTGGTCATTTCGTGGCTACCCCGCCAACTTGCCCAGGTCGGCCGGAGCCGACAGCAGGCCGCCCAGGGCCTGGAGCAGGGCGTGGCGGTTCGCCCGCACCTTGTCGTCGTCCACGTTCACCCGCACCGTGTCCAGGAAGGCGTCCACGGGCGCCTTCAGGCGGGTGGCCATCCGGTAGAAGCCCCGGTAGTCGCCGGCGTCGTAGGCCCGCTTCATCTCGGGCCGCAGGTCCACGAAGGCGCCGTAGAGCTCCCGCTCGGCCGGCTCGGTGAACAGCTCGGGGTCGATGTCCGCGCTCACCGCCCCCGCCTCGTTCGCCTTGCCTGCGAGGTTGGCGACGCGCTTGAACGCGCCCGTCACAGCGGCGAACTCCGGCTCCTCCATCACGGCGGAAAGGGCCTCCGCCCGGTGGACGACGTCGGTGACGTCGCGGTAGCCCGCGGCCAGCACGGCGTCGATGACGTCGTACCGGATCTCCCGCTGCTCCAGCAGCACCTTCAGCCGCGCCCGGAAGAACTCCATCAGCTCGTTCTGGGTCTTGACGGCGTCCTCGCCAGGCAGCTTGTACTGCTCGATCGCCAGCGAGGCCAGCTTGGTCAGGTCAACCCGCAGCCCGTTCTCCACCAGGGTCTGCACCACGCCCTGGGCGGCGCGGCGCAGGGCGAAGGGGTCCTGTGAGCCGGTGGGAATCATGCCGATGGAGAAGTAGCCCGCCAGGGTGTCGAGCTTGTCCGCCAGGGCGACGGCGATGCCCGGGCCGGTGCGCGGCAGGTCGTCGCCCGCGCCGCGGGGCAGGTAGTGCTCGTAGATCGCCTCGGCCACGGCGGGATCGCCACCCTGCTGCAGCAGGTACTGCTTGCCCATGTAGCCCTGGACCTCCGGGAACTCGAAGACCATCCGCGTCATGAGGTCGGCCTTGCAGAGCCAGGCGGCCTGCGCGGCCTGCTCCTGCTCGGCGGGCGGCAGGCCCAGCGCCTGGCTGATCGGCCGCGCCAGGGCGACCAGCCGCTCGACCCGCTCGAACTGCGTGCCCAGCTTCTCCTGGAACACGGCCTCCTTCAGCCGGGCGTTGAACGCCTCCAGGGGCTGTTTGCGGTCCTCGTCCCAGAAGAAGCGCGCGTCGGCCAGCCGGGCGGCCAGCACCTTCTCGTTGCCTGCCCGCACGATGTCCAGGTGCTCCTCGCCGCCGTTGCGCACCCCGATGAAGTAGGGCAGCAGCTCGTCGGAGTCCTCCGCCTTGTATACGGGGAAGTAGCGCTGGTGCTCCTTCATGGTGGTCACCAGCACCTCGGCGGGAACCTCCAGGTACGCCGGGTCGAAGGAGCCCGCGAAGGCGGTGGGCTGCTCCACCAGCCAGGTCAGCTCCTCCAGCAGGTCCTCGTCGCGCCGCACGTGACCGCCCAGCCGGGCCGCCGCGGCGGTCACCTGGTGCCAGATGTCCTGCTTGCGCGCGCCCTGATCCACCATGACGTAGGCGCCATTGACCTTCACAAAGTAGTCGTCGGCGTCCTTCACCTGGATCGGCTCAGCCGGGCCCAGCACGCGGTGGCCCCGGGTGGTGTTCACCGTTTCGATGCCGTCCACGTCAAACGGCACCCTCCAGTCGCCCAGCATGGCCAGAATCCACTTGATCGGCCGGGCGTAGCGGATCTCACGGTCTGCCCAGCGCATGGCCTTCGGCCAGTGGATCGACGTGACCAGGCCGCTCAGCAGCGGCGGCAGCACGGTCTCCACCGGCTCTCCCGTGATCAGCTTGCGGGCGTACAGGTACTCGCCGCCCTTCTCATCGGGGCGGACCTCCAGGTCCTCCACCGCCACCCCCTGCCCCTCGGCGAACTTCCGGGCGGGCACGGTGGGGTTGCCTTCGGCGTCGAAGGCGATCTT